>JAEUOJ010000046.1 GCA_016789495.1 Accumulibacter sp.
AAAGATTGATCGCCAGACCAGGTAAGGTCGGATTGGCCCGCAATTCCAGGAGGCCGAGTTCCACGGCGGCGAAATCGAGCGAAGGGGTCAATTTCAGTCGTTCTGCCAGTGGCAGGAACCGTCCGGCGGGCAACCAACGACCATTTTCTTCGCTGAGCAAACGCAAAGGGCATTCCCGATGCGACAGATTCCCCGATGGATCGACCACCGGGAAGGATCCCAGGCGCAACCATTTATGCTGCAAGGCACGGCCGATCATCTCCGACCACTGCACATTATTGCATGGCATCCGGTCACCCGGCTCCGGCGGAGCCTCACAGATGGCGTTCGGCCCATGCACTTCCGCCGTGGCCAGGGCTTCATCGACCCGCGCCAGCAGGCTGCCGATCTCTGTATGTTGAATGAATTTCCCGTAGGCGATCCAGGCCACCGCTTCGCGCTCGGCGAAGGGCTTGGCGGCTTCGATCAATTTGGCCATCAGGATGGCGGCCGTCGTTTTCGCGTCACGCTCCCCAGGAAGCAACACCGCGAAGTCGGCGCCATTGAGACGCGCCGCCAGTCCCTGGCTTTCCGAACCGGTGCTTCTGGCTATCGCCTCGGCCATCTGCTGCAGGAAATCATCGGTCGCGGCGCGACCGATGCGGCGGTTGATGTTCGCCAGATCAGCCAGACGTATCATTAACAACTTGCCTTCCGTGGTGTCCTCGGATTCCAAGGCCTGACGTAGCCGAGCCAGGAAATAGGTGCGATTGGCCAGGCCAGTCAATGGGTCGATGTTCGCCTCGCGGCGCAATTGCTCCAAACGCGCCGCTTCCTCTTCGAAAATGCTCCGCAGGCGACCGACGGTATCGTTCATCGCCGAAGCCAACTGCCTGAGTTCCGGCACTTTCGGCTCGGGAATGGTGATGAAGCGGCGAGCGGTGATTGCCTTGGCCTGATCGATCACCGACTGCAAAGGCAGCTTCAGACGGCCGAGAATGAACGAGCCAAGCACGCCACCGACGATACTGGCCAGTGCCAGGGCGGCAACCATCTGCCAGACGCTGCGCCATAGCGCCGCGTAAGCAAAGCGGCTGTGACTGACCAGGGTCACCCGGCCGATCTGCTGCCAGCCATTGCTGATCTCCGCCTGGCCCGGCACGGCACGAATCGGCAGCGCACCGACGAACCAGGCGGGCGCGGACAAATCGCTGGCACTGGCGATTCGCTCAATGATTGCTTTGCCCTCGGGGTCGAGTACGCGAATCGACTCGTAATGACCACTGTCGAACAGTGCCGTCACCGCCAATTCGATGCTCACCACATCCGGATTGTTCTGACTGAGCGAAAGCGCCAGCGCCGCGGCGTTATCCGCGTTCTTGATCGACAATTGCGACTCAAGATAGGCACGTGCGCTGAGCATCGACGCCAGCAAACTGCCTGCAAAGACGATCAACATACTGGCCAGGATGGCAAGCCAGAACTGGCGATACATCGACATGGCCATCACCCTCTCAATCTTGATAGTTCATCGTTAGTCGAAGCCCTCGGCGCGCGCGCGCCGCAGCAGGTCTTCCCAGCGCGAAAGGCGTCCCGGTCCCCCGGCGCTGACCTTTTCGGTGCCGGAGACACCGGCGAATACTCCCTCGCTGTTGAAACTAAAGACCGGTCGTAAATCGTGGCGCCGCGACGCCGGCTGGATGCTGCTCTGCAAATTGTCGAGGACCAGCGGTTCGGCGCCCGGCCGTGCGTAATACGCCAACACCATATGCGCTTGCTGGCTCTCGCCAACCGGGGTCATCAGCCTGGCCTTGACATAAATCAAGCGCATCTTGCTTAAAGGGACACCGGTCATCCGCAAGGTGAAATATTTGGCAATGGCAAAATCCTCGCAATCGCCCCGCCCCTGCCCAATCGTTTCCAAGGGCGTCGCCCAGTAATCCGACTGCTGCCAGATCGAGCGATCATCGTCGAAGCTGATATTTTTGTTAAAAAAATCGTTGATTCTTTGCAATTTATATTCTTCAGACCAGCCTTTGGATGCCGTAATCAACTGATACCAGTCGTTAAGCAAAACCACACGGGCCGGACCGAAACGAGCAACCAGCAGGGTTTCCCACCCTTGCAGGTCGAGGCTTGCCCCGATGCTACAGCAGACGAAGACCGCCAGCGATCCACCGATCAGCAAACGGCCCATCGACCAACCACTGGTTTGGACGAAATGAATCAAATGATTTATTAGCAATAATAGCCCTTAACTAACAGAGGTTAATAGCATGGCTAAAGGCGTTTTACTGAGTATAATGAAACGATGGCCCCCCGGCGCCGAAAAGCGAGCACTCGTTTCCAGGCCAGTCAAGACGAGTCACAACTTACGGGAAAATTTCCAATTCACTAATAAAAATGGAATTTGCCGAATGCGCATACCTCGAATCCTCCCCGCGGCCTTGTTGACTCCGTTGTTGGTCGCCAACCCGCTGCCCGCCATCGCGCAAGCCACCGAACAAATCTCTCTCAAGCAAGCCGCCCAGGCGGCGGTACTGAAAAACCCGGAGGTCCAGGCGCGGTGGCATGCATTCAAGGAAGCCGACAAAGAAATCGGCGTGGCACGAGGCGGCTTTTTTCCGAAAATCGACGTTTCGGCGGGAAGTGGACGAACCCGCGTACACCCGGCCAGCAACACCAGTGCGCCAAACAGTTACAACAGCCACGACCGAGTGATCAGTTTGAAACAGATGCTGTTCGATGGCTTGGCCACCGTCAGTGAGGTCCGGAGACTGGGCAAAGCCAAATTGGTACGCTATTTCGAATTGCTCGATGCGTCCGAGAACACCGCCCTGGAAGCCGGACGGGCCTATCTCGACGTCATTCGCCACCGGCGTCACGTCTATCTTGCCGAAGAAAATTACATTCAGCATCAGGCGGCGCTCGAACAGCTCAAACGTCGCGCCGATTCCGGTGTCGGCAAGCGCGTGGATGTCGACCAGGCCGCCAGCCGACTGGCTCTGGCTGACGTCAATCTCGTGACGACGTTGACCAATCTGCACGATGTCACCGCCCGGTACCAGCGGTTGGTCGGCGATACGCCACCGGAGGTGATGCCCCCGCCAACGGAACTGACCAACACTTTCCCGGGCCAAGTGGACGACGCCTTGCGCGTCGCGCTCAAGGACAATCCTGCGCTGCGTGCGACGATCGAAAACGTCGAAGCGTCGCAATACGACCTCGAAGCCCGTCGCAGCGTCTTCATGCCACGCATCGATTTCAATGCCCGACGGGAGGACATCCACAACTACCTCGGTTACCAGAATTCCTATGACAACACCTTGCTGGAGGTCCGGCTAAACTACAACCTGTTCAATGGCGGTTCGGACATCGCCCGTCACCGTCAATACCGCGAGCGGAAAAACATCGCCCTCGATCAACGCGAGAAACTTTGTCGCGACACCCGTCAGACCCTGGCCATCGCCTATAACGACACCTTACGGTTGACCGAACAGTCGACCTCCATCGCTCAACAAGTCGAACTGGTCGAAAAAACCCGCAACGCCTATCGCGACCAGTTCAACATCGGCCAGCGAACCCTGCTCGACCTGCTCAACACCCAAAACGAATATTTCGACGCCCGGCGGGCGCAGGTCAACGCCGATATCGATCTTTCCTTGGCGTATTTGCGCAGCTACGCCGGCATGGGACATTTGCTGGAAAAGCTCGGCCTGAAGCGTCTGGACAGCGAAAACGACCCGCCGGAGAGCGAACTGGCCGCAGCCGACCCGAACCAGTTGTGCCCCGCGATGACTCCTGGCGCCTCGCCCATCGACCGTGAGGCACTGGGGCGCAAAGCCAAGGCACTAACCGAGAATTCGACGAGCAGCTTCGTTGATACCCGACCGCCGACGATGACCCCGACGGCGGAAAATGCGGCCGGCAAAGCGGTGCTCAACGCGCCCGCTGCTGCGCTCACTCCTGTGCCCTCGCCGGTTCCCGCCGTACGCCCCCCGCTCGGCGGCAAATGAGCTCCGGCTCGAGCAATTCAGGAAGCGCTGATTTATTCCTATGCCTATTGCCGATTTCTGAATGATGTGCACTCAGTGGATGACGATTTGACCAAGGCGCACAAACCCAATCAGTCAGTGTTTCCGTCCGTCTGTCGTGCGCTGATCGTGGTCGGAGGACTACTTCTGGCCGGAGTGTCCGCCGCCGAGGTGCCGGCGGTCGGCACTCTCGAGCGGATTCGCAGTCGTGGCAGCATCCTGCTCGGGTATGGGGAGGGTGCGATCCCATTTTCCTACCTCGACGGCAACAGTCAGCCGATCGGTTTTTCGATTGATCTCTGTCGGCAAGTCACCGAAGCGGTCAAAACGGCGCTGGCGCTTCCCGAACTCAAAGTTTTCCATTTGGCAACCACCGATGCTTCCCGCCAAGTGATGCTTGAATCCGGCGGCATTGATCTTCACTGCGGCAATTCGGTCAATACGACCCAGAAACAACGCTCGGTCGCTTTCAGCGTCACCACCTATGTCGGAACGGTGCAGGCGTTGACTCGCAAAAATGCCGCAGTCACTTCGCTCGGTGACATGAACGGAAAAACCATCATCACCCGTGCCGGCAGCGCCGCGGAAACAATCGTTAAATCCGCCGCCGAACGACGCGGGGTGACCGCGAATTTCCGTGCCGGGCGAGATGACGGCGATGCTCTTCGCATGCTGCTTGACGGCCACGCCGATGCGGTGGCTCTCAATGACGTCAACCTTCGGCGACTACTGATTTCCGTCTCCCCGGCAACCCGCGACACGCTGGCTTTAGTGCAGGAAAATTATGGCTTCGAGCCGTATGGACTCGAATTTCGTCGCCAGGATGCGTCGTTCAAGCGGCTGATCGACGAAACGCTGGTCGGACTGATGAAGAGCGGTGAATTCGCCCGCCTTTACCACCAATGGCTTGCCTCACCGATCCCGCCGGTGGGTGTCAATTTTGATTTACCAATGAGCGAAACCTTGAAACAATTACTACTGACCCCCAATGATCGCGGCATTTGAACACCGCCAGCCAGCCAGTCACTCGCCAAAACGACGTGAAAATGATCGACGTGTTCAGAGTTGCTTTCCGCAGCCCATCTCTCACTTGACAACAAAATGAAGCGCCAATCGGCGGTGCCACGCACTGCGATCTCGTATTAAGCGAATACATTCTTTCGAATGAATATCAACGGTTGCCGATCGAGCAAATCGAGACGCAAACCAGGGGAAACGGAGCAGTACCTTTGGCGGCACGCTCCGATCGGATGTGAATGATCAGGACGAAGGGTTTCTGAAATGGACGAAAGCTTGTTATTGGTCGTCGGTTCGCTACTGCTGTTGATCGTCGCCGTCGGCGCGATCCGACTGTTCAATGTTCGCCGCCTGGCAAAAAAACGCGCCTCCACAGAGGCCAGCGAGCGCCTGCTTACCGAAGCGGCGATCGAAGCCAAACGGTTGAGCGAACAACAGCAAGCAGCGGCTGAAAGGGAAATGGCCGATAGCGTCACGGTCATCGAAGCCCATGAGCCGCCACGCCGAGAAAGCGAATTTGATTACAGCGCGAGTTCCCCACGGCAAGTCACAGCAGCATCAACCGACTCAAGCGGATTAGTTAGCGCTGACCCCGCCCGACGCGAAGCCGAGCGCAAGGCCGCCGAGGACGCCGCCCGACACGAAGCCGAACGCAAGGCCGCCGAGGACGCCGCCCGTCGCGAAGCCGAACGCAAGGCCGCCGAGGACGCCGCCCGTCGCGAAGCCGAGCGCAAAGCCGCCGCAGACGCCGCCCGACGCGAAGCCGAGCGCAAGACTGCCGAGGACGCCGCCCGACGCGAAGCCGAACGCACCGCCGCCGAGGACGCCGCCCGACGCGAAGCCGAACGCAAAGCCGCCGAGGACGCCGCCCGACGCGAAGCCGAACGCAAGGCCGCCGAGGACGCCGCCAGACGCGAAGCCGAACGCAAGACTGCCGAGGACGCCGCCCGACGCGAAGCCGAACGCAAAGCCGCCGAGGACGCCGCCAGACGCGAAGCCGAACGCAAGGCCGCCGAGGACGCCGCCAGACGCGAAGCCGAACGCAAAGCCGCCGAGGACGCCGCCCGACGCAAAGCCGAACGCAAAGCCGCCGAGGACGCCGCCCGACGCGAAGCGGCTCGCCGTGATGCCGAACGAGAGGTAGTCGAGGAAGCGCGCCGCGCCAACGAACGCCAAGCGGTCGAGGACGCCGCACGGCGCGCCGCCGAACGGACGATCCGCGAACAAGCGACTCGTCAGGACCTGCTGCACAAAACCGGCGACGAAACCGCTCGCCGAGAGCCCGAACCACGGCCCGCAGCCGAACCGGAGCGTGTCGCCAGCGAGCGGACGACCATCGAACAACTGGCTGCCCGCCGCCGCTCCAACGAAGACGCTTTGCGCCGCGACGCCGAACGCCTGGAAATCGACCGAAAGGCGATCGAGCAGGCCGTTCGCAGCGAAGAAGACGAACGTCAGGCGGTCGAAAAAGCGATAGCCGAGCAAAAGAGCCGGCAGACGATCGCCGCCGCACCTCGGCAACCCGCGCGCAGTAAAGCCAAACTGCCCGAAGAAACCATCGTGATGATCGCCGACGATTCGCGAGTGGTGCGTGTGAAAACCAGTCGTCTGCTGACCGCCAACCAATATCGAGTAGCCGCGGCGGAGGACGGCCTTGATGCCGCTCGCCAGATCGAAGCCTCACCGCCGGACGTACTGGTCACCGACGTCGATATGCCCGGATTGAACGGCTTTCAACTCGCCAAAATGGTCCGCGACAATCCGCGAACCGCCAAATTGCCGATCATCATGGTCACCTCGGACAACGAGCAATTGCGCGCCGAAGCCGCGCGCATCGGCGTCAACGTGGTCCTCGGCAAGCCGTATCCCGAAGAGCAACTGATCGCCCATATCCAGGAACTGATGAACGAGCAGCTCGGCGTTTGAACCACCGCCACTGGTCTCAGCACCGTTTGCAGAACCGGCATTCCGTCATCGGCGAATCCGAGACCCATCTCGATTCGATGGCGACGCCCTGAGCACGCGAGTCGTTCCAGCTTTTCTCTATCCTGCTCCCACCTGACAAAAGCACGCCATGGATCGAACCCGCACGACTTGGACAGTTTCACGGCCATGCTGGGCTTCAACAGTCGCTTTATCGCGCAATCGTTGTGTCGCCTGAACTGGCCCCGGACCGTGCCAATGGCACGGCAAGACGACATCGGCCAAGCCAGCACGCTTACACACGGCAAGCAATCCTCAGACGGCGACCAACCATCCATCCTGATGCTTCAGGCTGCCGACGCGGACCAGGTCGCGCGACAGCCACTGCGCCAGCTGTTCGTCGGTATGCCTCAGGTAGCGCGCATTGACGCTCTGGCAGAAACTCAATCCGGCGATGAATTGCGGCAATTCGGCGCGGAGCAACTGGCGACGCTCGAGCAAGGCAAAGGAAACGATCACTTTCAAGGCGTGCCGGGCGAGCAATTCGATGTCGTTTTCGAACATTGCCAGCCGTTGATAAGCGCGGGTGAAGGCGTCTTCGACTTCGACGAATGGCGCGCCGTGACCGGGAATCACCACCTCGACCGATAGCCGCGCCAGCGCGTCCAGCGTCTGCCGTGCCGCCAGCAGGCCACCGCCGGTTTCCGGATGGCCGAGCAGTTCGGAGAAGATCACCCCGAAGCCGTTGCGCCACAAGGCATCGCCGGAAATCAACAGTCGCCGTTCGGGATTGTGGAAGGCCAACGCATCCATGTCGTGTCCCGGCACGGCCATCGCTCGCCAGTTCAGTCCGCCCAATTCCAATTCATCACCGGCGGCGATCGTCGCATGATGCTGAAATCGTGTCGCCGACTGGCCGAGCGGCGACAGCAGCAAGGCTTCCTCGTTCCATTCGGCGATCGTCGCGTCGATCCCTTGCGGAACGATCACCTGGCAATCGAAAGCCGCCATCACCGCCGCGTTGCCACCGATGTGGTCGGAATGGGAATGGGTGTTGAACAACCGCGTCAGACGCCGACCGTCTAGCGTATGCCGCAGTAGAGCGACGGTCTGCTCGGCGTGCGTCACGTAGCCGGTATCGATCAGCGCCGCCTGTTCGCCTTCCAGAAAGACGATGTTGTTCGCCGACAGCCAGCCGCGTTCGAGAACCAGCAGATTGTCCGGCAACATCAGTCGTCGTTGGGCGCGTCGTTGTTTGGCAACCGATCGGTGATCGGTTCGCGGCGGATCACTTCGACAATGATCCCCTGGCTGCCGGGCAACGCCGGTTCCGGCGGGCGACCGCAACCCAGGCAGTAACCCGAATCGGGGTCGGCCATACAGATGCCGACGCACAAATAGCCGACGTCCGTGTCACTCATCGTTAGCGGTCACAATCGCCACGCAGTTCGCCCCCGAATGCCGACCCCGCGGGGTCGTTTTCGCTGCGGCGGCGCTCGACCGCTAGCAGGATCCGGGTCCGTAAGTCGTCGCTGGCCCGGCTCCAGAAGGCAATTTCTTCGAGCGTCCGGTAGCAACCGACGCAATAACCGGCGACCTCGTCCATCCGGCAGACGTTGATGCAGGGTGAAGCGACGGTCGGTGAGATCATCGGCCTCCTTTCCTCGACGATAATTTCATTGCACAGCAGCGCATTGGCCACGTAGGGCGTGCCAAACCTTCGACAGCGGCCGGCGCGACAAATGCCCGGCGATGAACGCCGAGGCGTCGAGCAGTTTGTCCATGACCACCCCCGTGTCGATCGACAATCCCTGCAGCAGATAGAGCAAATCCTCGGTAGCGACGTTGCCGCTGGCGCCAGGAGCGTACGGGCAACCACCGAGTCCGGCGATCGAACTGTCGAAGACCGCCATGCCCATCTGCATGGAGGCATGGATGTTGGCGATCGCCATGCCATAGGTATCGTGAAAATGGCCAGCGAGATGTTCGATCGGCACCACGGCCGCACAGGCGGCGAGCAACCGTTGCACCGACGCCGGCGTCCCGGTGCCGATGGTGTCGCCGAGCGACACCTCGTAGCAACCCATTTCGTACAATTGCCGGGCCACCGCCGCCGAATGCGCCGGATCGACGGCCCCTTCGTACGGGCAGGCGACGGCGCAGGAAACGTAGCCACGTACCTTGATGTCGAGCGCGCTGGCCGCGTCCACCACCGGCGCGAAGCGTTTGAGGCTTTCGGCGATGCTGCAGTTGATGTTTTTTTGCGAGAAGCTTTCCGAGGCGGCGGCAAAAATCGCCACTTCCTGGGCGCCAGCGGCCACCGCGGCGTCGAAACCCTGCAGATTCGGGGTCAATACTGGCAACGACACGTCGCGGCCGGCGTACCGGCCGGCCAATACCGTCCGCAGGACCTCGGCGTTGTCGGCCATTTGCGGCACCCAGCGCGGCGAAACGAAGGCGGTGACTTCGACCGCCGGCAGACCGCTGTCGATCAGCCGCTCGACCAGTTCGACCTTAACCGCCGTCGACACCCGTTGACGCTCGTTCTGCAGACCGTCGCGCGGCCCGACATCGACGATTTTGACCCGCTTCGGCAGCGTCATCAGCCAGGCTCCTCGTCGAAATCGACCAGTTCGGCGCCGTCGTCCACCTGATCGCCAGTCGCGAAACGGAACGCCTTTACCCGCCCGTTCTTCGGCGCGGTGATCGTATGCTCCATCTTCATCGCTTCTAGAATCAGCAGTGGCGCACCTTTTTCGACGCGTTGGCCAACCGCCGCCAGCAAGGCGACGATCTTGCCGGGCATCGGCGCCGTCAGCCCGCCAGATGCACCGCCAGCCTCGACCAGATGCAGCGGATCGTCGCGCAGAATGACATGGGTGGCGCCATTCAGAAAGACGTAGCGCTTCTGTTCGTTCTTCTCATTAACCGCCACCACGCTGGTCACCAGCCGGCGGTCGTCGAGTTCGACGGCGAATTGACCGGCGAATCGGCCGCTGTCAAGCAAGCGGCCGCGGGCAAGCACCGATTCGCCGTTCAAGGTCAGTCGCCAGCCGTCGCCGAGATAAGCGACCTGCACCTCGTAGCGCTTCTCGCCACAGCGATACGCCAGCATGCGTTGCGCCTGCAGGTTCAGCCGCCAGCCGTCGTGCACACTCCACGGCGACCAGGGATCTCCGGAACGCCGCGCCGCCGCCTGAGCGTTGGCCTGTTCGCGCAGCAGACCGGCGACAGCGGCAACGAAAAAGACGGTTGGCGGGGGTTCGCTACTCGCCGGAAACAGGAAACGCCGGCTGCGCTCAATCAGCCCCGTATCGAGGTCGGCGTCGGTAAACGCCGGACAGGCGACCAGTCGCGACAGAAAATCGACGTTGGTGGCCACCCCGACAATGCGATAGTCGGCCAGCGCCTGACGCATTCGGGCGAGCGCCGCGTGCCGATCGACGTCCCAGACGATCAGTTTGGCGATCATCGGGTCGTAGAAGGGGGTGATTTCGTCGCCTTGCTCGATGCCGGTGTCCACCCGCACGTTGAGGCTTTCCGCCGGCGGCACCAAATGCAACAGACGGCCGGTGGCCGGCAGAAAATCCTGCGCAGGATTCTCGGCGTAGATTCGTGCTTCGAGCGCATGCCCGCGAATCGTCAGCTCTTCTTGACGTAACGGCAGCGGTTCGCCCGCCGCGACACGCAACTGCCATTCGACAAGGTCCTGGCCGGTGATCATTTCTGTCACCGGATGCTCGACCTGCAGGCGGGTATTCATTTCCATGAAATAGAAGCGTCCTTCGTCGGCCAGGTCGCTGTCGGCGATGAATTCGACGGTGCCGGCGCCGACGTAGCCGACCGCCTTGGCGGCGTCTACGGCGGCACGCCCCATCGCCAGCCGTCGCGCGGCGCCGACTCCCGGCGCCGGCGCTTCTTCGAGCACTTTCTGATGCCGACGCTGCACCGAACAGTCGCGTTCGAAAAGATGCACATGATGACCATGGCTGTCGGAAAAGATTTGCACTTCGATATGGCGGGCCCGCTTCAGGAAGCGCTCGAGCAACACCTGGTCAGAACCGAAGGCCGCCGCCGCTTCGCGCTGGCACGAGGCAAGGGCGGCGGCAAAATCGTCGCCGCGCTCGACCAGCCGCATGCCCTTGCCACCACCGCCGGCCACCGCCTTGATCAACAGCGGGTAACCGATCGATTCGGCCTGTTGGCGGAGATAATCCGCCTGTTGGACATCGCCGTGATAACCCGGCGTCAACGGAACGCCGGCGGCGGAGAGCAATTGCTTGGCCGCTGATTTCGAGCCCATGGCGCGAATCGCCGAGGCCGGCGGGCCGATGAATACCACCCCCGCCGTCGCGCAGGCGTCGGCGAAATCGGCGTTCTCCGAAAGAAAGCCATAGCCGGGATGGATCGCTTCGGCGCCGGTGCGTGCCGCGGCGTCGAGCAGGCGGTCGGCGAGCAGATAGGATTCGCGCGCCGGCGCCGGGCCGATGCAGACCGCTTCGTCCGCCAGACGGACATGCCGGGAATCGGTGTCGGCTTCGGAATAGACCGCCACGGTGCGCACGCCGAGGCGGCGGGCGGTGCGCATCACCCGGCAGGCGATTTCACCGCGATTGGCGATGAGAATTTTTGCGAACATCGTCGCCTCCTGCTTACGCCGCGGCGACCATCAGTCGGCGAGCCAGTTCGGACGCCGCTTGTCGAGAAAAGCGGCCAGACCCTCCCGGCCTTCGGTGCTGGCTCGCACGCGGGCGATGCGGTCCACCGTCTCGGCCCGGGTTTCGTCGTCGATCGGCTGGCCGGTGACTATACGGATCAATTGCTTGCATTCGGCCTGCGCGCGGGGACCATTGGCCACCAGGCTGTCAACCAGTTCCCCGATCACGCCGTCGAGCTGTGCCTCGTCGGGAACCAGTTCGTGCACCAGGCCGATCCGGTAGGCTTCGGCGGCGGAGAAGCGTTCGGCGGTGAGCATGTAACGGCGGCAGTGGCGTTCGCCAATCGCCGCCAGCAGGTACGGACTGATCACCGCCGGCACCAGCCCGAGCTTGACTTCGCTCAAAGCGAAGGTGGCATCATAGGTGGCCACCGCGATGTCGCAGGCGGCGACCAGACCGACGCCACCACCGTAGGCCGGCCCCTGCACCCGGGCGATGGTCGGTTTCGACAGTTCGTTCAAGGTCGCCAGCATCAACGACAATTGTTCGGCGTCGCGGCGATTCTCGTCCGGCGAATATTGGGCCGCTCGCTGCATCCAGTGCAAGTCGCCACCGGCGCAGAAACTCTCGCCGACCGCCGAGACGACCACCACATGCACTTGCGCCGCCTCCTCGAGTTCCAGCAGACCAAGAGTGATCTCGGCGATCAGGTCCTCGTCGAAGGCATTGTGCCTGGCCGCTTTGTTCAAGGTCAGCAGGCCGATCGGGCCATCGAATTCCACCAACACCGACTGGTAGCCGCTCATCGGCGCTCCTCTCCTTACATTCTGAAAATGCCGAAGCGAGTCGGCTCGGCCGGCGCATTCAAGGCGGCCGACAGTCCCAATCCGACGACCCGACGGGTATCCGCGGGATCGATCACCCCGTCGTCCCACAGGCGAGCGCTGGCATAGTACGGGTGCCCCTGGGTTTCGTATTGCTCGCGGATCGGCGCCTTGAACGCCGCTTCGTCCTCGGCGCTCCAGCGCTTGCCGGCGGCTTCCAGGCCGTCGCGGCGCACCGTCGCCAGCACCGTCGCCGCCTGTTCGCCGCCCATCACCGAAATGCGCGCGTTCGGCCACATCCACAACATCCGCGGCGAATACGCTCGACCGCACATGCCGTAGTTGCCGGCACCGAACGATCCGCCGATGATCACCGTGAATTTCGGCACCCGCGCGCAGGCGACGGCGGTGACCATCTTGGCGCCGTCGCGGGCGATACCGCCATTCTCGTATCGGCGACCGACCATGAAGCCGGTGATGTTCTGCAGAAAAAGCAAGGGGATGCCGCGTTGCGTGCACAGTTCGACGAAATGCGCCGCCTTCAGCGAGGACTCGGAAAACAGGATGCCGTTGTTGGCGACGATCCCAAGCGGATACCCCCACAGATGAGCGAAGCCGCAGACCAGCGTCGTGCCGTAACGCGCCTTGAATTCTTCGAATTCGGAACCATCGACCAGCCGACTGACGATTTCCCGGACATCGAACGGCTTCTTGGCGTCAACCGGGATCACGCCATAGAGTTCGTCGGCGGCGTACAAGGGTTCACGCGGCTCGCGCCAAGCCAGCGGGGGCGATTTGCGCCAGTTGAGATGGCTGACGAGACGCCGGGCGATGGCCAAGGCGTGCGCGTCGTTCTCGGCATAGTGGTCGGCGACGCCGGAAATCCGGGTATGCACATCGGCGCCGCCAAGTTCCTCGGCGCTGACCACTTCGCCGGTCGCCGCCTTGACCAGCGGCGGCCCGCCGAGAAAAATCGTCCCCTGCGCCTTGACGATGATCGACTCGTCGCACATCGCCGGCACATATGCGCCACCAGCGGTGCAGGAACCCATCACCACGGCGATCTGCGGAATACCGGCCGCCGACAGATTGGCCTGATTGTAAAAAATTCGTCCGAAATGGTCGCGGTCGGGAAAAACCTCGTCCTGCAGCGGCAGGAACGCGCCGCCAGAATCCACCAGATAGACGCAAGGCAGACGGTTCTCGCCGGCGATCTCCTGTGCCCGCAGATGCTTCTTGACGGTCAGCGGATAATAAGTACCGCCTTTGACCGTCGCGTCATTGGCCACGATCATGCATTCGACGCCGCTGATCCGACCGATGCCGGTAATCAGCGACGCCGCCGGCACCTCATAAGGGGAGCCGTCGCCGTACAGGCCATAAGCGGCAAGGGCCGAGAGCTCGAGAAACGGCGAACCGGGATCGATCAGCGCGTTGACCCGTTCACGCGGCAACAGCTTGCCACGCGCCAGATGCTTCTGACGCGCGTTTTCCGGCCCGCCTCGGGCGATCCGTTCGCTGACTTCACGCAGATCGGCGACCACCGCGCGCATCGCCGCGGCGTTGGCTTTGAAGTCCGAGGAGCGACGGTCGAGCTGGCTGGCAAGAACGGGCATTAAAAGCCTCCGCTGGCCAGCCAGCGCTCGATTTGCGGCAAACGGTCGACACCGAAGAACGGTTCGTCGTCGATGAACACGAACGGCGAGCCGAAGACGCCCCTGGCGACCGCCGCCGCGCATTCGGCCTTCAACCGCTCCTTGAGTTCCTGTCCGGACAGCGCCACGGCCAGTGCCTCGCCGTCGCCCCCGTGTTCGGTGAGCAGCGCGACGATTTCGCTCGGCGAGGCCATGTCGCGCCCGGCCGTGAATAAGGCGCGGAAAACAGCGTGGGCAAACTCGCGCGCCTGTTGCGGGTGACGGTCCTGCAGCCAGTAATACGCACGGGCGGCGGCTTGCGTGCCGATGGGAAAATTCGGCGGCAGCGAGTAAGGGACACCGAGAAAACGCGCCGAGCGGTCGAAATCGCGCATCAGATACGGCGCTTTCGGCGAGTTCCTGGTAAAAACCGGCACACCGCTGACCTGGAAAGCGACCCCGAGCAGAAACGGCCGCCAGTTCACCTGCCGGTCATGCCGCGCCGCCAGGACGTCGATTTTCTCCGACATCAGATAGGCATAGGGCGACGTAAAATCGAAATAAAAATCAATGGGCAACGACATTTTCCGATTCTCCAGTCGACATTTGACAACCCCAGCGCCGGAAACCGTGGCGACGGCCGGCCGGGGATCGTCCGCTGCACGGCAAACATGGTCAACACCAGCGCGAAACGCCACACATCGTACAGCCAATCACCTGACGGCCCGCGCACCGTTCGGCATTCTACGCCCGCTTGCCCCTGACGATGGTTTACGGCCACGATATTGGATCAACCCAGTCACCGTCCCGTTCAGCAACGGCGGCTCAGCTACTTTGGTCGCCACTCACCACGGCGTCGCCGCTCCCGAGAGCCTTGCGCTTCCTTCGACGCTCCTTCGCGACTGGAATGTCCTTTCATCGTTTATACGTTTCATGATTTCCGCCATGATCCAGGGTTTAACCCTCCGATGACTCACTGGCTCGGGCAGCAGGCAACAATAACCTGACCAAATACGGTCTGTCGCCATGGAGAAGGAGGTATCGATCAATCCATGCGGAAGCGGTAGGACCTGTCGATGGTCACAAACCCGAACCAGGCGACGAGGCGACGAGGCGGAATCCTACGACCCCATTGTTCCAATCTTCAGGGAAGCATCGATTTATTTGGTTTGCGCACATTCATCAGATCGTCACCCACTGATGGCACGTAAGCCGGAAGTCGGCAATATGAAAATATCAGCGTTTCCTTAAACCCCTATGCCCTACGGAAGCAGGACATCGCCAGCCCCAAGAAATAAAGCAGTTCCGCAAACCATAGCGCTACCGAATACCAAAAGCATGGCAATTGGAATGCGCGCGATGGTACCGAAGGCGGCGACCAACAAGACGAGCGACAAGCCGAACGACAGGAGGTAGCGCCCTTTTTCGATGAAGTGAAGGAGCCAGCTTACGGTTACGTACCCAAAGAGACCGAGGCCAACGACAACTGATACAGCAATGACCATGAATTGAAGCAAAACCTCGACATCGACGATTGCTCCGATAAGCGCAGACACACGTTCCTTGAGCGAGCGGCGGTTGTCGATGTTGGAATCAGGTTCGAGGCGAATAAACTGAGGGGCACCATTTCCACTTTGTCAGATTGTGCATCAATTTGATGCTTCAAGGATTTCGGCCTGTTTTCGGCCGTTGGATCGGACTGACGGTACAAGCGTTCTTTCTGTGGCGTTACCGAATCAAGGCACTGGTGTGTGTGGTGAGCTGAATAAGGAACTGATCCATCTGGTCGAGGAGCGCTTGCCGATCCTGTGGTGGCAGGGGTTGCCGGCGCGAATCAGCGGCATGCGCATGCGGGCGAACTCACGCCGACGCGAGCGACGCGGCAGGGCTCGTTCGGTCGGCCATCGCCGCCGGTAGCGCGCCATGATCGTGCTGGCCTCGGACTGCGGCAATGTCGCCAGCACGATCATGTCGCCGACGGCTTACAGGGATTCTGGACTCTCTGCGGTTACTGCGAACGATCAAGTCCTTCGTTAAATCGTTTCCGTAGCCGAAGGGGAACGGTACCCAACGAATAAATCCAGCAACGCAGAACAAAGTCATCGGCGCAGCGGTGGCTTGGGTCATGACATCGGTGTGTCGGTTGCTCGAAGGGAGGCTGTCTTGTCACGATATCGTAGGGCGACTATAGTCCGAGCAGTACGCCGTAGCCGCCGCAGGTGGCAAGCAACGGATGAAAGGCAGTCCATGGAACCGGACGCCGGCAATGCTGAAGGCTGCCAAGGAGAGAACGTGTAATGCAGATCATTCAAAAGACGTGGAGTGAACGATCAGGATGGGTCGGCCAAAACTCGTCGATCGACGCTCCCCAGCTGGTGTTGATTTTTGGCGCCACCGCCATTTTGCGTGATCCGGCAATGCTAGCTGGTATACGCGCCGATTTCCCCGGGGCCCTGGTATTCGGCTGTTCGACCGCCGGCGAAATCCACGGTACGCGGGTCAGTGACGATACTTTAACGCTGACGGCGGTGCATTTCGAAAAAACCCGTTTGCGCCTGGCGAGTGTCGCGGTTGCAGCCGCGCAAGAAAGTGCTTCGGCTGGACGTGAATTGGCCATTCAGCTGACTTCGCCTGATCTGGTGCATCTGCTGGTTCTTTCCGATGGTCTGGTGGTCAACGGCAGCGAGCTGATTCGTGGCTTGCGTGACTTCTTGCCGCAAAAGATCAGCGTGACCGGCGGCCTGGCGGCGGACGGTACCCGATTCGAAACGACACTGGTGTGCGCTGATCATGCACCCCGACGAGGTTGTGTGGCCGCTCTGGGCTTTTATGGTGGCGGTCTGGTGGTCGGCCATGGTTCACTAGGCGGTTGGGACGCCTTCGGTCCGATGCGGCGGGTGACACGCTCACAAGGAAATGTGCTCTACGAACTGGATGGACAGTCAGCTCTTTGTCTTTACAAACAATATCTTGGGGAATACGCGGCCGATTTGCCCGCTTCTGCGCTGCTTTTTCCCCTGGGAATGGATCTGGAATCCGGTGAGTACGGGCTGGTGCGGACGGTCGTGAATATCAACGAGACCGAGCAAAGCATGACCTTCGCCGGTGATATTCCCCTTGGCGCCACCGTTCGTCTGATGAAAGCCAATTTTGATCGTCTGATCGGGGGGGCCGAAGAGGCGGCCAACGCCAGCAAACGTTTCTTCCGAAGCGCGCCGGTCGAATTGGCGCTTCTGATCAGTTGTTTTGGTCGAAAAATGATCCTCAAACAACGCATCGAAGAGGAAGTCGAAGCCGCTCACGCCGTGCTTGGCGAGCATACGGCAATCACTGGTTTTTATTCGTACGGCGAGATTTCCCCATTTGTGCCGAACGGACACTGTGAGTTGCATAATCAGACCATGACGATCACCACTTTTGCCGAGCGCTGACATGCATCCGCTTCTGAACCGGCAAATCCGACGCACGCTGGGTGAATTGACCGACATTCCCGAGGCTTGGCGTCGACTGCTTGGCCTGGTCGACGCGGCTTATTGTGAGGGTGACGAAGATAGGCGACGACTCGAACGGATGGTCGAATTGTCATCGAGCGAGTTGAATCGACAGAATGCAACGCTGAAACATGAAATCGACGAACGGCAGCAGGCCGAAACGCAACTGCGGGAGAGTTACAAACGACTGGCGGTATGGGTGCGGCGTCTGGAATCGCACAATCAGCAGATGGCGTTGCTGAACAAACTGGGCGACATGCTGCAAGCCTGTCAGCATGTCGCCGAAACACATAGTATTTTGTCGCAGTTGCTGGCCCAGCTTTTTCCGGGTGATGCCGGCAGTCTGGCCTTGCTCGGTGATCCCGAAAATTTTTATGAAGTGGTCGCCGATTGGGGCGACGGAGTCGAACGTAAACGGCAATTCCACACCGATGAATGCTGGGCATTGCGTCGGGGACACGCCCATCAGACCCTTCCCGGGGAAGGCGAAGCCTCACGTTGCGCCCATTTATTGCAAGCGCCGCCCGGTGGCTATCTTTGCGTGCCGCTGATTGCCCAAGGTCGCATGCCCGGCGTGCTGACCCTGCAGCAAGGGAACTTCGAGACCGAGGATACCGATCAGGAGGACCACTTGGGGTTACTCGAAGCGCGCCGACAACTGGTGCAAATGACTTCCGAAAACATCGGCTTGGCGATCGTCAATTTGCGTCTCCGCGAGTCGTTGCGCAAACAGTCGCTGCGTGATCCGCTGACCGGCCTGTATAACCGGCGACACATGGAGGATTTCATTGTTCGCGAGTGTCGTCGGGCGCAACGGCAGCAGCGCTCGGTCTCGTTCATGATGGCCGATGTCGACCATTTCAAGCACTTCAACGATCAGCATGGTCACCAGGCCGGCGACGCACTACTTGCCGGACTGGCCCGGGCACTGCAGCAGCACATGCGCGGGGATGATATTGCCTGTCGTTATGGGGGCGAGGAATTCATCGTCATCTTGCCTGGGGCATCACTGGCGAACGTCATGCAACGTGCCGAATCCCTGCGCCGACTGGTTGCCGACGACCTGCGCATCGTTTATGACGGCGAGGAACTGCCCGGAGTGACGTTATCCATCGGCGTATCAACTTTTCCTGAGCACGGACTCAGCGGCGAGCAATGTATCCGCGCCGCCGATGACGCGTTATATCGCGCCAAGTTGTCCGGCCGAGACCGGGTGATCCAAGCCGAGTAGCGTCCGCGGGCGCTGGGGTGCCTCATGGGGGCCGCCGGATCAATCAACGGGCAACCCGCTCGGCTTGCTTTCAGCGATTTCGAAGCAGCAACCGCGCCAAAGGGGCCCGATAGAGTCGCAGGGCAATCAATAGAGTAATAAAGAAAGAAACCACGCCGACCACGATCGCGCCGATCTGTAGAGTCAATAACCCGCTTTGCTGTTGTTCTTCGATATTTTCCTCATGAAGCAGCACCAACTGTCCCAGTGGCTCGCTGGCCAGCGACAGATTGATGATTCGTGCAAATTTCTTGACGTCGGGCGGTGTTTCATCGCCAATTCGGATCCCGGTATCGGAACCGGCCTGGGCGACCACGCGGTTGCGGGTATTGCTAACCAGAGCGCTTTCGAAATAGCCCATCGAGGCGAATGACGACAGCGCCGTTTGCACGTCACCATAATCGCCGCTGGCCATGGCCATCGACAGATCCCGAATCATCGTCTGATCACTCATTGTCCGCCGCCTTTGCGCGTCGGCTTGGTACGAAGCCATGGTTTCCGGAACGGCGACGGTTGATACCCATAGCGACAACAGCGTGCAAACGATCGCCAATGCCAGCCCCAAGGCCGACACGATGGGCGGCCGTCTGCGCGCTACTGGCGGAGTTTGTGGCCAAGCCACCGTTTCCGAATACGCCCGAGGAAACTCGCTGTCTCTGTCTGGTAATAATGGGGGTGGGGCATCATCGATTGGCGCGCCGTGTGCCATCGGTGGAGTGTCGTTGACAAATGTCTTGCTCTTGTCCGATACGTGCGGGTCGCCGTCTGGCAAGCCGATCAGGGTATCGGCTTCTCCCAGCGGCTGTTCTTTGATCGGCTGGGCATCGTCTCCTCCCGGCTCCGGACGATAGCCGACGGGGACCGCAATCGTCTTGCGAGTACTTCTGGCAAATCCAGACGTTCGGCGTTCAGACGGAACAAACGACGGGACGGCCTTCACCGAGGCAACGGGTTGGAAATGATGAGCGACCTCCGGTATTTCGTCGGAAGATGGCGGCGGTGATTCGACCACAGACGTCTCTGCAGGAACAGGCGCCGATTGTTCGGAAAAGTACTGCCGTTGGTCAATTGCCAATGAAACGATCGGCGCAGGTTCGGCGGCATGGTCAGGCCGTGCACTTTCCTCGACCAAGGGAGAGGATGCGTGCTGGGTCGCCAAAATCTCGCGCAGGCTAGTATCACCCAATAAACGCAGCGCGGCCAAGTCGGACTCGCTGATATCGCTGCGTTGATGACGAAAATTGACTTCCGCGACAATGACGCGCATCTCGTCGACTCGCCAGCCGAACACCCAGTTCTGCGGGCTGCGACACTGCGCCAATAGATCATCCGCTGGCGCCAGGGCGATGCGCGAGATGATGGTGATCAGCCCAGGAAACTGATGCGTCGATTCCTCGGCGGGTATGCTGCCAATCTCGCTACTGCCCTGGATCGTCCAGGCGGCTCGCGTTTCCAGGGAACTCAGTTCGATCAACAACGCGTGAATCGATTCGATCCCCATGCCGACAACCTTGTGTGCCATGTCCGACCATCCGGTCGTCGAAGCGGCTGACACACGGTCTTGTCCGAGCCCGGAAAGAGCCGCCGGTCTGACGGGCGATGTTATGTTTGCCACCTTTTCGTCCTTGCCCTGCGAAGAAAGACTTCAGCGTACCCGAATAGGACTCAATAGCCCATGATCTTGCGCGTACCGGCCACATACGGATCGAGTTCACGCAACACCGCCGGGTCGACGTCAACGATACCGGTAAGCCCGGTGGCACGCGCAAAGGCGGCACCGTCCGCCGGGTCAGCGAGAAAACTCTTCAGTTGCGTGCGCAAGCGAGCCGTTTGTTCGCGTCCCAGGCGAGGATGGGCCAACACGATAAAGTTCGGAATCCGCGCAAAAACTTCGACTACTTTCATGCGCGCCGCCTCTTCCGCTGGCAAGGCACGTAGCTCACCCTGGCTCATGATTGCCGCCACAGCTTCGCCAGTCAACATCATCCGCCCGACACCCAAATCCGTACGGGCACCTTTCACTTCGTAGTCACGCCCAGGTTCGAGCTTGAATTCCGAGGCCATCCACTGTTGACCATACATCGCGACCAGTGACTGCGGATTGGCAAACGCCAAGGGTTTGCCTTGAACGTCCCGTGGAGTGGCGATGCCACCCTCGGCCAAGGTAACCATATTGGCGGCAATGCGCGGTTCATAACCGACCAACGGAATCAGATTGCGGTCGATTTGCGCGACCCGCGCCAAATTCGGCGCGGCAATGGCGAGATCGTAGTCTCCGCGCATGGTGCTGTCGAAGAAGGACTTGAAGTTGGCAGGGATGACCAGACGCACCTTTTGCCCATTTCCGAGTCGTTCGAGATAGCGCTTGAGGTTTTCGTACTGCCCTTGCAATGCGGCGGCGCTGATATTGGGAACAATACCGATGGTTAGCGCGTCGTCCCTGGTCGCCGTACCAGCGGCAGCGGCCGGAACCCCGGGCGGACTCTCCGGTTTGGCTGGCGAAGCAGGCGTCGTTGATGCCGCCACCGATTCCGCAGTCTTCCCCGTAGGCGAGGCAAGACGAAGATAACGTCCATGGGCTGGGTCAGAAACCATTTCCAATTGCATGCCGACCGATAGCCGATTGGGATTTTTCAGACCGCTCAGCCTGGGGTTGTAAAACTGGCGCCAGGAAGCCGGGTCACCGCTGTAGCGAGCGGCGATCGACGAAAAGGTATCACCGGCGCGCACCGTGATCACGCCACCTTGGGAACTGGCAGGCTGAGCGCAGACCATGGCCGAGAGCAACATGCAAATACCGGCCAAAACACCCGAAAAGCCTTGGCGACAGGCTCGAAAATTTCGATTCAGGAAAATCTTCATTCAAAAAACCCCTGGAAAATGAATGATGCGTTTAATCGAGAAATCCTTGCTGACATTCATCCGCTGCGCTGTCCCGCCCTCTCGTTAAGGAGCGAATCCTTCGATCATGCGCGGTGTTGAACCTCGCTAGTCTGACACCATCTGCCGTGTGGTCAAGCCGTACGCAAGAAACATCATGGTCGCGCCTTAAACCGCGATCGCCAAAAATTTCTGCTAGTCTAATTGGCGGTGCTGACAGTCGCAACAAACAGCCAGAGTGAAGAGTTGTTGTATTCAGTGATTTACCTCGGCATTGAGAAAGTCTGATGAGTGGATAATCTGTCGCGACTTGCACCGCCAAGAGAACAGCGCTTGCTAAATCAACACTTGACCAGCTTATTCCGTGCCCGGCAGCCGGTCCTCGGTTGACATATTTTGGACTTCTTTAAAAATCCGAGGGTTCGCTTTCGACCCTCCGCTTAAACGGTGCCATGCCGCGTTCCTGACCAGGACATCGATCGGGCTGACCCAGGTCCGCTTGAGCAAAATTTGCATAACCCGGCCCCAACGATTTACGATCAACCCGACCCGGAACACAGTCGAAGCCAACCGCCCGACGCCGGCATGTCAGTGGCCGGGAGTCGATTCGCCTCCCGGCGAGAACCTATAGATCAAGATCGACGACTTAACCTGATTCATCGGGGCAAACATGGATGCGGAATGGGTACTGACCACATTGGGCGATGCCATGGAGGCATTGGCGGAGGCTATCACCGAGATTGAGGAGGATCCCGTCGCGGTGGAGGAATTACTGACACAGCGCTTGCCGACGATCTACGCCAGACTCAACTATGCTTGGCATAGCCGTGAACTGGGGCCGGAAGCAATTGACCAACTCGACCACGATCAGTTGATTTCATTTCCGAAAGAATTCCCCTTTTGATAAATTCCCAAAAGATGATCGTCTGCTCGGCCAACCAAATGGCAGCCGACAGGTGGACAAAAAATACAATTAAACTGGGCGATTGATATCTGCTCGATGAACAATCAACTGTTGGAACTTGCCCATGTCGCTGAGCCGATCGTATTACCATTTGCCACTTATCCTTACTCTGGCGTTATCCGCCTGCGCCGTAGGCGAAAGACCGTCGAGCATCGATGGAGCGAGTCAGACCCATGTGCCCGAAAAGGCGGGGCGCGGTGACACTGTCCGTGGCGGGCGTGACAAACCGACGCCTTTTGCCGAGACGGTGGAAAAGCGAACGGTCTATTTTTCTTTAGCGGGAGTGGCCATTGACAGCGAAGGCAACGAACG
>JAEUOJ010000065.1 GCA_016789495.1 Accumulibacter sp.
GTGTCGCGCGGGTCACTCCGTGTTATCGGAACACCCGTTCGGCGGCGTCGAGCAGCGCTTCGCGTGTCGCCAGAGCCTCTTCCTTCTTTCGTCTGACCATCATTCCTCATTCCACGCGGGCCAAAAGAGGCCACGCGCCTCCCCACATTTACAAACATTCTCGAATGTAGGTAATATCGGCTTGCGCTGCAAGTATCGCCGCCCGCCGCCGAGGACATTTCATGCCGATTCCCGTTTGCCGTTTCGTCGCCACCGTCAGCCGGCCGTCCGTGGCGCGTGCGCTTCCGTCACCGACTCTGTTGCGGCTGGCCGTCTCGGCGCTGGCCGTGTGGACACTAGCGGGCTGTGGCCAACCGCCGGCCGGTGGCATGGCCGCTTTTCCGCCGCCGCAGGTGACGACGACTGTCGTCCAGCCGGCATCGCTGCCGGTGATTTTCGAGTATGTCGGGCAGACCGCCGGTTCGAAGGATGCGGAGGTCCGCTCGCGAGTGACCGGTATCGTCGAGAAACGTCTTTACCAGGAGGGTGCGCCGGTTCGCGCCGGGCAGACGCTATTCCAACTCGATGCCAAACCGTACGCAGCGCAACTGGCCGCCGCCGAAGCGGAGATGCTGCGCGCCAAAGCGCAGAAAGCGCAGGCCGATCGTGAAGCGACGCGCTTGCGGCCGTTGGCCGCGGCCAAGGCGATCGGCCAGAAGGAAGCGGACGACGCCGCTTCCGCCGCCGAGTTCGCTGGCGCGGCGGTCAAGGCCGCGCAAGCCAAACTGACCGAGGCGCGACTCAATCTGTCCTATACCCGAGTGACGGCGCCGATCGGCGGCTTGTCCAGCCGGGCGCAGCAGTCCGAAGGCAGCCTGGCCAACGCCAACACCACCTTGCTGACCACCGTGTCGCAGATCGATCCGATCTGGGTGCTGTTCAGCGTTTCCGACAACGAAAAACTGCGGCTGAACAAGGCCATCGCCGAAGGGCGGCTGACGTTACCGCGCCAGAACGCTTTCGAAGTGGCGGTGAAACTGGCCGACGGCTCGATTTTTCCGCGGACCGGGCGAATCAATTTCGCCGACTCGCGAGTCAATCCGCAGACCGGCACCTACGAAATGCGCGCCGAGATCGGCAATGGCGACCTGGCGTTGAAGCCTGGCCAATTCGTGCGCGTCGCCTTGAAAGGCGCCCAGCGCACCGGTGCGCTGGCCGTACCGCAAGTGGCGGTGCTGGAAGGCCCACAAGGGAAATTCGTTTATCTGGTCGGCAAGGACAAGGACGGCAAGACGATCGCCGTCGCCCGTCCGGTGGTGGTCGGCGATTGGTCGACCCACCAGGGAGGCAATGTCTGGTTGATCGAATCCGGGTTGACCGCTGGTGACGAAGTGATCGTCGACGGCATCGCCCGGATCATGATGCCGAACACGCCGGTCCAGATCGTGCCGCCTGGCTCGCCGGTCGCCGCCGCGCCGGCGGCCAAGCCTTGAGCCCGAGACCGGCCGGTGTTGCTCCTGCGCCGCGCCAGTGAAATCGTGACGATGAACGTTTTTCCCCGCGGCGACGCAGGGCGAACCACTGCCGCGCCTACGCCCCCCTCGGCGTCGTTGGCGGTTTGCGGCGCCGCATCGCTGGCGCCGGCAGGCTGTTCCACGGCTCAAGCCTGCCGCTTCAACTTCCCCGCAAGCCATATTCCCGGCCGCGTCGCGCGGCACTTTTCAGGTTGAGACGAGCCGCCACATGTTCTCCAAATTTTTCATAGACCGCCCGATCTTTGCTGCGGTGATCTCGCTATTCCTGGTGCTGGCCGGATTGGCGGCGATGCGCGCCCTGCCGATCGCGCAATACCCGGAAATCGCGCCGCCGGTGGTCACCGTGCAGGCGGTCTATCCCGGCGCGTCGGCGCAGGTGCTCGAATCGACGGTTGCCGCTCCGCTGGAAAACGCGATCAACGGCGTGCCACGAATGATCTACATGTCGTCGAATTCGTCATCGAACGGCGTCGCCCAGATTCAGGTGACTTTCGAAATCGGCACCAACGTCGATCTGGCCGCGGTGAATGTCAATAACCGCGTCAAGCAGGTCGAATCGCGCCTGCCGCAGGAAGTTCGCCGGCAAGGCGTCACCGTCGAACCCGGGTCGTCGGCCTTCCTGCAGGTGCTGGCCTTCCATTCGCCGAACGGACGCTACGACGACCTGTTCATCTCCAACTACGTGACGCTGAACGTTCTCGACCGGCTGAAGCGACTGCCGGGAACGACCAACGTGCAGATCTTCGGCGCCAAGGATTATGCGATGCGCATCTGGCTGAAGCCGGACCGCCTGGCGCAGCTCAAGCTGACGCCGGGCGACGTGGCAGCGGCGATCAACGAGCAGAACGCGCAGTTCGCCGCCGGCAAGGTCGGCCAATCGCCGATCAATGCCGGACAGGACCTGGTGTATACCATCACCTCCAAGGGCCGGCTGGCCGATGCCGGGCAATTCGAAGCAATCATCGTCCGGGCCAATCCCGATGGTTCGATGGTTCGCCTGGCCGATGTCGCCCGTGTCGAACTCGGTTCGCGCGATTATGAATTCAATGGCCGCTACAACGGCAAGCCGGCGACACTGGTCGGCATCTTCCTTTCGCCGGGCGCCAACGCCCTCGACATCGCCGAAAGCGTCAAAAAAACCGTCGATGAACTGCAGCAGCGTTTCCCCGACGGTCTGGCTTACGCCATCCCCTACGATACCACCCGCTTCGTTCGCGTCTCGATCGAAGAAGTGCTGAAGACACTCAGCGAGGCGATGGTGCTGGTTTTCCTGGTGGTGTACCTCTTTCTGCAGAGTTGGCGGGCGGCGATCATCCCCTTCGCCGCGGTGCCGGTGTCACTGATCGGCACCTTCGCCGGCATTTATCTGCTCGGCTATTCGATCAACACCCTGACACTGTTCGGGATGGTGCTGGCGATCGGTATTGTCGTCGATGACGCGATCGTCGTGCTGGAGAACGTCGAACGGATCATCCGCGAGGAAGGGCTGCCGCCCCGGCAGGCGGCGATGCAGGCGATGCACGAAGTGACCGGCCCAATCGTCGCCATCGTCCTGACACTGACCGCGGTGTTCGTACCGATCGCCTTCCTCGGCGGGCTAACCGGCGAACTGTACCGTCAGTTCGCGGTGACCATTTCGATCGCCGTGGTGCTTTCGGGAATCGTTGCGCTGACCCTGTCGCCGGCGTTGTGCGTGCTGATGCTCAAGCATGGGCAACCGACGCCGAATCGCTTCTTCCGCGCCTTCAACGCCTGGTTCGCGCGCCTGACCGGTCGTTACGTCGATGGAGTGATCTGGGTCATCCGCCGGGCGGCGATCGTCCTGACGCTGTTCGTCGGCATGGTGCTGATCACCGGCGTGCTGTGGAAAACGACCCCCGGCAGCCTGGTGCCCGATGAGGATCAGGGGTTCTACATCGGCGCGGTGATCCTGCCCGACGGCGCGACGCTGCAGCGCACCACGCGGGTCGTCGAGCAGGTTGAAGCCGCCGTGCGCAGCAACGACGCCAATCAGGACATCGTCGCCTTCGCCGGTTTCGATTTCATCGGCGGCGGGTTCCGCAACAACGCCGCGACGCTGTTCGTCACCCAGAAACCATGGCACGAACGGCAGGTGACCTCGCAGCAACTGGTCGGCGATTTTTTCATGAAAACCGGCGCAATCAAGGAAGCGCTGGTCTTGGCCTTCAACCCGCCGGCGATATTCGGCCTCGGCACCGCCGGTGGCTACGAATTCTTCATCCAGAACCGCGGCGACGGCGGACCGAAGCGACTCCAGGAAGTGCTGCAGCAATTTCTGGCGCGCGCCAACGGCGACCCGCAACTCGGCGGCGCGCAGACGCTGTGGCGGGCAACCGTGCCACAGATTTTCGTCGACGTCGATCGTGAGAAGGCCAAGCAGGCCGGGGTCGCCGTCGAAGAGATCTTTGCGGCGCTGTCGGCGACGCTCGGCACCTATTACGTCAATGATTTCAACAAATACGGCCGTACCTGGCAGGTGTTGATGTCCGCCGACCCCGACTTCCGCCGCCGGCCGGAAGACATCCAGGGGCTCTACGTCCGCTCGCGACAAGGCGCGATGGTGCCACTCGCTGCGCTGGTCAACGTGCAGTACGCATCCGGCCCCGATTCGCTCGATCGCTTCAACAACCTGCCGGCGGTGAAAGTGATCGGTCAGACCGCGCCCGGCGTCAGCTCCGGCCAAGGCATCGCCCGCGTCGAGCAGATTGCCCGCGAGGTGCTGCCGCCTGACTTTTCCTTCGACTGGGGCGGCTCGTCGTATCAGGAGAAAAAATCGAGCGGCGCGTCGGGATTCGCCCTCGGACTGGCGGTGATGATGGTGTTCCTGATTCTCGCCGCGCAATATGAAAAATGGGCGCTGCCGCTGTGCGTGTTGCTGGCGCTGCCTTTCGGTACCTTCGGCGCCTTGTTGGCGATCTGGGGCAAAAACCTGCTCGGGCCGCTGTTCCATGCCGTCCCGCTGACCAACGACGTCTATTTCCAGATCGGGCTGGTGACGCTGCTTGGCCTGGCGGCGAAAAACGCCATCCTGATCGTCGAATACGCGGTGCTCAAACACGACGAAGGGCTCTCGGCGTCGGCGGCGGCGATCGAAGCGGCGCGGCTGCGCTTCCGGCCGATCCTGATGACCTCGCTGGCGTTCATCCTCGGCGTGCTGCCACTGGCCATCTCGAGCGGCGCCGGCGCCGGCGCGCGGCACTCGGTCGGCACCGGCGTGATGGGCGGCATGATTGCCGCCACCCTGCTCGCCGTTTTCCATGTGCCGCTGTTCTTCAAGGTGCTTTACGACCGACGGCTGCGCGAAACCCGGAGCCACGATCAACTGTTGCAGGAAGCAAAGCATCTGCCGCAGGTCAGCGAGGCGGTGGTTTCGTCGACCACGCCGGTGGCCAAAGGAGGCGACGATGTTTGAACGCCATCGCTTCCGTCCGCTGTGGGCCGCGTTGCTTCTGTCGCTCGCCGCGTGTCAGAGCACCCCGGTGGCGCCGCCAGCGCTTGATCTGCCGACGGCGGACGCCACCGCCGCGCCCTCGCTCGCCCACTGGTGGCAGCATTTCGACGATCCGACGCTGAGCGCATTGATCGACGAAGCGCTGGCCAACAATCTCGACTTGCGAGCAGCGATGGTTCGCGTCGACTTGGCGCGAGCCAACGTCCTGCTGGCGCAATCCAGCCTCTTTCCCGGTCTTGCTCTCGCCGTCGACCCCAGCCGCGGCCGCAGCACGCTGGCCGGCTGGCAACCGTTGCCGGCCGGATTCAATCCGGTGCACAACGACTACCTGGTGGCACTACGCGCCTCGTACGAGATCGACCTCTGGGGACGCTACGGCAAAGGAACCGATGCTGCCCGCCAGGAATTGCTGGCCACCACCTACGCGCGTGAAACGGTGC
>JAEUOJ010000093.1 GCA_016789495.1 Accumulibacter sp.
TCACCGTGCAACTGAAGAATGCCGCCGGAACGGTGATCAGCACCCAGCAGACCGACGCCAACGGCAACTATCTGTTCACTAACCTCGTCCCCGGCACCTACTCGGTCACCTTCGTCGCCCCCACCGGCTACCTCTTCACCACTCAGGACAGCGGTGCCGACGCCAGCGACAGCGACGCCAACACCACCACCGGCAATACCATCCAGACCGTTCTCGACTCCGGCGAGTCCGATCGGACCTGGGACGCCGGCCTCGTCCAGCCTAAGGCCAGCATCGGCAACTTCGTCTGGGAAGACGCGAACTTCAGCGGCGTGCAGGATGCCGGCGAGAACGGCATTTCCGGGGTGACCGTCAAACTGCTCAACAGCAGCGGTACTGTCGTCGGTACCACCACCACCGATGCCTCCGGACAATACCTGTTCAGCAACCTGACCCCCGGTGACTACAAGGTGCAGGTTGTTGCGCCAAGCGGCTACTTCGCCACCTGGAGCAACATCGGCAATGACTCGCTCGATTCGGACATCGTCCTGACCGATGGATCGATGTCGTTGACGACTTTGTCGGCCGGTGAGAACGACCTGACCTGGGATGCCGGGTTCTACCGCAAAGCCGAGATCGGCGACCGGGTCTGGCTGGACAGCAACAGCAACGGCATTCAGGATACCGGTGAGACGGGCGTGGCCAACGTCACGGTCAGCTTGAAGAACGCCTCCGGCACCGTCGTCGCGACCCAACAGACCGACGCCAACGGCAACTACCTGTTCAGTTCCCTGACTCCGGGCACCTACTCGATCCAGGTCACGGCGCCGAGCGGTTACAGCTTCACAACGCAGGATGTGGGTGTCGACGGCAGCGACAGCGACGTCAACAGCACCGGCAACACCGTGCAGACGGTCCTGACCTCCGGGGAGTCGGATCGGACGTGGGACGCCGGTCTGGTGGCGCCGAAGGCGAGCATCGGCAACTTCGTCTGGGAAGACAAGAACTACAACGGTATTCAGGATGCCGGCGAAAGCGGCATTGCCGGGGTGACGGTCAAATTGCTCAACAGCAGCGGCACGGTGGTTGGAACCACGGTCACCGGTAGCACCGGGCAGTATCTGTTCAGCAACCTGAATCCGGGCGACTACAAGGTACAGGTCGTCGCACCGAGCGGCTACTATGTCACCAAGGCCAACCAGGGCACCAACGATGCGGTCGACTCCGACGCCGACAGCACGGGCGCCATGACCCTGACCACGCTGACGGCTGGCGAGAACGATCTCACTTGGGATGCGGGTCTCTATCGCAAGGCGAGCATCGGCGATCGCGTGTGGGACGACTGGAACTCGAACGGTATTCAGGATTACGGCGAGTACGGTATCCAGAACTGCAAGGTGTGGTTGTATAGCTCCTCCGCGGGCGCCTGGATCGCCTCGACGTACACCGACTACTACGGCAACTACAAGTTCACCAACCTTAACCCAGGCGATTACTACCTGTGGTTCGACAAGTCGCAAGCGATCTCGCAAACCGGTGGCAGCCGCTCGAACTGGAGCTGGACCTACAGGGACGTTGGCACGAACGATGCCGTTGATTCCGACCTCTCGAGCAATGGGACCTACACCGGTACTACCGCCTGGACGACGCTCGATTCGGGCGAGAACGACATGACCTGGGACGTTGGCATCTGCCCGATCGCCATCGACCTCGACGGCAATGGCGTTCGCACGGTCAGCCGCGAGAATTCCGGCGGCAAGTTCGATCTGTTCGGCAACGGTGGCGCGGTGAATTCGGGCTGGCTCAGCGGCGGCGATGGTTTCCTGGCCATCGACCAGAACGGCAACGGCAGAATCGACGATATCAGCGAACTGTTCGGCGGTAACGAGCGGGGCGCGGGTTTTGCCAAGCTGGCGTCTTTCGACAGCAACGCCGACGGTGTGGTCAATGCGGCAGATGCCGGTTTCGCCAACCTGAAGATCTGGCAGGATGCCAACGGCAATCACCAGACCGATGACGGTGAACTGATGAGCCTGGCGGACGCCGGGGTGGTCGGCTTGTTCGTCCAGTACGAAGCGCTGCCCTTCCTCGACGCCAACCAGAACCTGCATCTCGAGCGCAGCACGGCGGCCATGGCCGACGGTAGCACGGCGTCGATGACCGACGTGTATTTCAACGTCTCGAAAGCCGATGCCGAAGCCGCGGGGGTGAATCTCTCGTCAATGGCCGATCTGCTCGGTGAAGACACCGGCATGTATGTCGACGTCTCGGCGCTGCCTGGCGCCAACGATCCGTCGTTCGACCACCCGGCATCGACCCCCATCGAGCAAGGATGGCTGTTCGCCTAAGGATGTAGGTCCCCGCTGCCCCACGGCAGCGGGCTCGTTGGGATGGAGACCGCACGTCGGCTTTCCCGGTAACGGAAAGGTCGACGGCGACAAGCGGTTTGTCGGGTGCGGAAATGCGACACCCACCGTACCCAAGCGTTGTGGAAGTTGTACTCAGGGCGCCTCTGGCGCCCTTTTTTTGTGCCACCGCCGGGTGTCACGGCCACGATCGTGCGGAAGCCCGTTGACCTAGTTTACAGGGTCCACCTTCACCTTGGGAACCACCCGCATGGCCGCCCCGGCCTCCCGACTCAGCCTTCGTTTCCCCGATCGACTGGCGGCAAGAAAGCTGCGTTGCCGGATTCAGCCCCCAAGTAGGTCTTGTCTTGGGTGCCGGAAACCAGAAAAAAGGTTCGCCTCCTCAGATCATTTCTTTTTTGCCGCCGGCAAATCGGTACACACCCCTTCATACACTTCGGCGGCCATGCCCACCGACTCGCCCAGCGTTGGGTGCGGATGGATGGTATGGCCGATATCGGCGGCGTCGCAGCCCATTTCGATCGCCAGGCAGACTTCGCCGATCAGGTCGCCGGCATGCGTGCCGACGATGCCGCCGCCGATGACACGATGCGTTGCTTCGTCGAACAGCAGCTTGGTGAATCCTTCGGAGCGGGCGTTGGCCAGCGCGCGGCCGGACGCGGCCCACGGGAACAGGCCTTTGCCGTACTTGATGCCTTCGGCGCGGCATTGTTCTTCGGTCTTGCCGGCCCAAGCGATTTCCGGATCGGTATACGCCACCGAGGGAATCTGCAGGGCGTCGAAGCAACGTTTGCCGCCGTTGGCGGCTTCGGCGGCGACATGGCCTTCATGCACCCCTTTGTGCGCCAGCATCGGCTGACCGACGATGTCGCCGATGGCGTAGATGTGCGGCACATTGCTGCGCATCTGCGCGTCGACCGGAATGAAGCCACGCTCGTCAACCCGCACCCCGGCGTTCTCCGCCGACAGCTTCTTGCCGTTCGGCGAACGGCCGACGGCGACCAGCACCAGCTCGAAAATTTCCCGCTCGCCGGTGCTGTAGGTCACTTCGACCCCTTCGTCGCGGGACGCGGCGGCAACGACGCCGGTGTTGAGCAGGATGCGGTCAAAACGTGCGGCGTTATGCTTTTCCCAGACCTTGACCAGATCGCGGTCGGCGCCGGGCATCAGCACACCGCCGAGTTCGACGACGGTGATCCGCGCGCCGAGCGAGGAATAGACCACCGCCATTTCCAGTCCGATGATTCCACCGCCAATGACCAGCATCCTTTTCGGCAGTTGCCGCAGTTGCAAGGCGCCGGTCGAATCGACGACACGCGGGTCGTCGTAGGGCATGAACGGCAGCGCGATCGCTTGCGAACCGGCGGCGATGATCGCCTTGGCGAATTTGACGATTTTTTTGCCGCCGTCGCTGTTCGTCACTTGCAGATGATGCGCGTCGAGGAACTGGCCGACACCCTGCACCACCTCGACCTTGCGGCCCTTGGCCATCCCGGCCAGGCCGGTGGTCAGCTTGCCCACCACGCCATCCTTGTGGGCGCGCAACTGGTCGAGGTCGATCGTCGGCGGAGCGAAGCTGACGCCGCAGTGACTCATGTGCTGCGCTTCTTCCATCACGCTGGCGACGTGCAGCAGCGCTTTCGAGGGAATGCAGCCGACGTTCAGACAGACGCCCCCGAGTGTCGGATAGCGCTCGACGAGCACCGTACGCATGCCGAGGTCGGCGCTGCGGAAAGCCGCCGAGTAACCGCCGGGACCGGCACCGAGAACCAACATCTCGCATTCAATGTCGGCGGCGGCGGCAATCGTCGTGACGGCCGCCGGCGCCGTGACATCGGCCGCTGGCGGGGTGGCGGGAGTCGCCGCCGGCGCCGTCGGCTGCGCGGGGTCGGCGGTATCGATCAGCACCACCACCGCACCCGCCGACACCTTGTCGCCGAGCTGGACGCGGATTTCCTTGATCACGCCGGCCACCGTACTCGGCACGTCCATCGTCGCCTTGTCGGATTCCAGGGTCACCAGCGGGTCATCGACCTTGATCCGGTCGCCCGGCTGGACGCAGATATCGATCACCGGCACATCGTGATAATCGCCGATATCGGGTACTTTTGCTTCAATGACCTGACTCATTCCTGTCTCCCGATCAAAGCAGAATGCGCCGCATGTCGGCGAGCAACTGGGCGAGGTAAACGTTGACCCGGGTGGCCAGCGCGCCGTCGATCACCCGGTGATCGGCGGTGAGTGACAGCGGCAGGATCAGCCGCGGCTCGAATTCGCGGCCGTTCCATACCGGCTTCATCACCGATTTGTTGACCCCGAGAATCGCCACTTCCGGCGCATTGATGATCGGCGAGAAATAAGTGCCGCCGATGCCACCGAGACTGGAAATGGTGAAGCAGGCACCGGACATCTCCCCGGGAGTGAGCTTGCCGTCGCGCGCCTTACGCGCCAGCTCGCCGCTTTCGACAGCTAGTTGGCCCACCGATTTCTGGTCGGCGTTTTTGATCACCGGCACCACCAAACCGTTCGGCGTGTCGGCGGCAAAAGCGATATTGAAATACTGCTTGAGCACCAGATTGTCGCCGTCGAGCGAGGCGTTGATTTCGGGAAATTTCTTGAGCGCGGCGACGCAAGCCTTGATCAGGAAGGCGAGCATGGTGATCTTCAGCCCCGACTTCTCGTTTTCCTTGTTGGTCGCCACCCGGAAGGCGTCCAGGTCGGTGATGTCGGCGTCCTCGTGATAGGTGACCGACGGGATCATCACCCAGTTGCGCGACAGGTTCTGTGCGGAGATTTTCTTGATCCGCGACAGGGGTTTGACTTCAACCGGGCCAAATTTGGCGAAATCGACTTTCGGCCACGGCAGCAGGTCCAGCCCGCCACCAAGCGACGCGGCGGGAGCGGCGGCGGTCGGGGCAGCGCTGAGCGCGCCTTTGACAAACGCCGTGACGTCTTCCTTGAGAATGCGGCCTTTCGGACCGCTGGCCCTGACCCGCGTCAGGTCGACGCCCAACTCGCGGGCAAACAGGCGAACCGACGGGCTGGCGTGTGTTTTCGCTCCCATAGCCAGTCCGGGAGCGGGTGCGGCAGCGGCTGTCGGCGGCGACGCCGGCGCCGATGCAGCCACCGCAGCCGGCACGGGCAACGGCGAGGCCACGGGCGCCGGTGCCGCGGCGGGCGCCGCCGCGGCGATAGGCGCCGCGGCCGCGCCGCTGTCTACGATCACCACCACCGTGCCGGCCGAGACTTTGTCGCCGAGGGCGACCTTGATTTCGCGGATCGTGCCGGCGGTCGACGAAGGGACGTCCATCGTCGCCTTGTCGGATTCCAGGGTCACCAGCGGATCGTCGATGCGCACGCTGTCGCCCACCTGGACGCAGATGTCGATCACCGGCACATCGTGATAATCGCCGATGTCCGGCACCACCACCGCCACCGGAGCGGCCACCGCGTGCGGTGCCGCCGATGGCGCGCCGGTACTGAGCGCCGTGGCGACGGGCGTGGCCGTCACGCCAGCGGAGGCCGCTTCGACCACGACGACGACGCTGCCGGCCGACACCTTGTCGCCGAGCTGCACGCGGACTTCCTTGATCACCCCGGCGGTGGACGAGGGAACATCCATCGTCGCCTTGTCGGATTCCAGCGTCACCAGCGGATCGTCGACCCGAACGCTGTCACCGACCTGCACACAGATATCGATCACCGGCACGTCATGATAGTCGCCAATATCCGGGACTGTTACTTCGATCAATTGACTCATCTCCTGACTCCCTTAAACCGTCGTCGGGTTGGGTTTGTTCACGTCGATGCCGTAACGGCTGATCGCCTCGGCGACCTTGCCCCGTTCGATCGTGCCATCGTCGGCCAGCGCTTTCAACGCGGCGACGGTCACCCAGCGGCGGTCCACTTCAAAGAAATGACGCAACTGCTCACGGGTGTCGGAGCGGCCGAAACCGTCGGTGCCCAGGGTCACGTAGCGACGGTGGATGAATGGGCGGATCTGTTCGGCGTACAAGCGGACGTAATCGGTGGCGGCGATCACCGGACCCCGGGTGTCGTTGAGGCATGTTTCGACATGCGAGATTCTCGGTTTGGCCAGCGGATTGAGCATGTTCCAGCGCTGAACGTCGTTACCGTCGCGCGCCAGTTCGGTGAAACTCGGGCAGCCCCACAGGTCGGCGTCGACGCCCCAGTCCTGTTTCAGCCACTCGGCGGCGGCGATCACTTCGCGGAAGATCGTCCCCGAGCCCAGCAGTTGCACGCGCGGCGCCGGCGGGTTGCTGTCCGACGACTGGCCGCGACGCAGCAGGTACATCCCCTTGATGATGTCGGCCTCGGCACCGGCTGGCATTTCCGGGTGCTCGTAGTTCTCGTTCATCACTGTCAGGTAATAGAAGACGTCTTCCTGCTGCTGGTACATCCGGCGCATGCCCTCGTGCATCAGCACGGCGACTTCGAAAGCAAAGGTCGGGTCATAGCTCAGACAGTTGGGAATCACGCTCGACAATACCAGGGAATGCCCGTCCTCGTGCTGCAGTCCTTCGCCGTTCAAGGTCGTCCGCCCAGCGGTGCCGCCGATCAGGAAGCCGCGCGCGCGTTGGTCGGCGGCGGCCCAGCAGAGGTCCATCGTCCGCTGCAGACCGAACATCGAGTAGAAGATATAAAAGGGAATCATCTGCACGCCGTGCACCGAATACGAGGTAGCGGCGGCGATCCAGTCGGCCATCGCGCCGGCTTCGTTGATTCCCTCCTGCAATACCTGCCCGTCGATCGACTCCTTGTAGAACATCAACTGGTCATGGTCTTCGGGAACATATTTCTGCCCTTGCTGGTTCCAGATGCCAATCTGCCGGAACAGACCCTCCATGCCGAAGGTCCGTGATTCGTCCGGAACGATCGGGACCACGTGCCGGCCGACTTTCTTGTCCTTCAGCAGGATGTTCAGGAAACGGACGATGGCCATCGTCGTCGACACTTCACGCCCCTCGCCCGAGGCTTTGAGCAACGGTTCGAAAGCCGACAACGACGGAATTTCGAGTGGCTCGGCGCTACGACGACGTTTGGGCAGGTAGCCGCCGAGATCCATCCGCCGCTGACGCATGTAGGTCAGTTCGGGCGACCCTTCCTCGAACTTCAGGTAGGGCAATTCCTCGATCTGTTCGTCGCTGACCGGCAGACTGAAACGGTCGCGGAAACGGCGGATCGACTCGTAATCGAGTTTCTTCTGCTGATGCGAAATATTCATCGCCTCGCCGGCCTGGCCCATGCCGAAACCCTTGATGGTCTTGGCCAGGATCAGCGTCGGTTGTCCCTTGTGTTCGACCGCTTGCTTGTAGGCGCTGAAAATCTTGAAGATGTCGTGGCCACCACGGTTCAGCGACCAGACCTGGTCGTCGGTCCAGTCGGCGACCAGATCCTTGAGTTCCGGCGTATTGAAGAAGTGCTCGCGGACGTAGGCGCCGTTCTTGGCCTTGAAGGTCTGGTACTCGCCGTCCACCGCCTCCATCATCCGCTTCTTGAGAATACCCTTCTTGTCGCGCAGGAACAACGCATCCCACTGCGTTCCCCAGACCAGTTTGATCACATGCCAGCCGGCACCGCGGAAGGTGCCTTCCAGTTCCTGGATGATCTTACCGTTGCCACGCACCGGCCCATCCAGCCGTTGCAGATTGCAGTTGATGACGAAGATCAGATTGTCCAGCGACTCGCGAGCGGCCATGCCGATGGCGCCAAGCGATTCGACCTCGTCGGTCTCGCCATCGCCGAGAAACGCCCAGACCTTGCGGTCGCCGGCCTGGATGAAGCCGCGACTGTCGAGATACTTCATGAAACGCGCCTGATAGATCGCCTGCAGCGGACCCAGACCCATCGACACGGTCGGAAACTGCCAGAAGTCAGGCATCAGCCACGGGTGCGGATACGACGAAATGCCTTGACCATTCACTTCCTGGCGGAAATTGTTCATCTGCTCGTCGGTGAGCCGTCCGAGCAGGTGCGCACGCGCATAGACGCCGGGAACCGAGTGCCCCTGGAAGAAAATCAGGTCGCCACCGTGATTTTCCGAGGGCGCATGCCAGAACCACGAGAAGCCGACGTCGTAAAGCGCCGCCGCCGAGGCGAACGAAGCGATATGACCGCCGACGTTGCTGTCGCGGTTGGCGCGGACGACCATCGCCATCGAGTTCCAGCGAATGTAATTGTGGATGCGGATTTCCATGTCGGCGTCACCCGGATACTTCGGCTGCTGCTCGACCGGAATGGTGTTGATGTATTCGGTGGTGGCGCTATACGGGATGTCGATCCCTTCGTGGCGAGCCTGGCTGATCAGTTGTTGAATCAGGAAATGCGCCCGGGTGGCGCCTTCCTTTTCGATGACGCCGCTCAGCGCGTCTTGCCATTCCTGGGTCTCTTGCGGGTCCGCATCGCCAATAGGGGCCGACAGCGCGTTTTCGGGCAGATCTGCCATGACTTGTCTCCTGGTCTGCACAATTGATCAATGAACGACTGTCCTCACTCGCCGGGAGCAAGGTCAGTCGTGCAGGTTAATACGGGGTTGTGCGGCGCGGTACCGCAGCGCAGCAAGCGAGTTTCGGATAATAAGATATCTTTTTACATTGCGCAAAGCAAAACCCATCCGCCCATGGACTCGACGGTGACCGATCACGGATTGGACCGCTTGCCCGGGTAATAAATTTCCACGTGCGCAATGATTACTTGACGGAAGAGCGATTTTTATGATCGGATCGTCGCTTGCCGCCCATTTCGCACGTCCGATGGGCAAAATCTTCGAGAGCACCGGAGCACCGTGACTCTTCCGCGCGATCGATGGGCCAGATCAACGCCGAAGACACCTTGGCCGAGCGTGATGCTGCCCCTGCTCGACTGCACTGATCAAGGAGAAGAAATGGTTTCGGGTCCCCCCCTGTCCGTTGCCACCGGCACACTGCTCACTGGCGACGACTATCGGGAATCGTTACGTCGATATCATCCGACGGTTTATGTCGACGCCCGGCGGATCGACTCGGTCGCCGACGCGCCGGAACTGCAACCGGGGATCAACGCACTGTCGGTGAGCTATGACTTCGCGCGCGACCCGGCAAAAGCACGGTTGATGACAGCGCGGCAGAGCGCGCGAGGCGTCACCGTCAACCGGATGTTGCACATCAACGAATCGGCCGGCGATTTGCTGAACAAGCTCGAAGCGGTGCGTCTGCTGTGTCAGGAAACCGGCTGCGCGCAACGCTATCTGGCGCACGACGCGCTCAACGCCATCCAGCAACTCACCGCACGCCTGGACGACGCCGGCGGCGGCAACGAATACCGCGCCCGCTTTGCCGATTACCTCGCCGAAGTGCAGGATGGCGACCTGTCGCTGGGCATCGCGATGACCGATGGCAAGGGCGATCGCTCGCTTCATCCGCATCAGCAGCCTGAACCGGCGACTTACCTGCATATCGCCGAACGTCGAGCGGACGGCATCGTCATCAGCGGAGTCAAGGCCATCGTCACCGGCGCGCCGTACATGCATCACCTGCTGGTCATGCCCAGCCGACAGATGGGCGCTGACGACGCCGATTTCGCCGTCTGTTGCGCATTGCCGGTGGACGCGCCCGGCGTGACCATCATCGCCAGGCCAGCCGGACGACCGGGCGAAAAACCCGAGCACGGCGCGCCACTTTTTTCACGACGCTATGGTCAATCGACTGCGGTGGTCGTTTTCGACCGCGTTTTCGTACCCTGGGAGCGGGTTTTCCTGGCCGGCGAATGGCAACACTCGGCGGGGCTGGCCTACGACTACGCCACCCACCATCGCCACAGTTGCATCGCCGCGCGCGCCGGTTTCGGTGACCTGCTGATCGGTGCCGGCGCGCTGATCTGCGAAGCCAACGGTTTTGACCCGGGCAAGAAAGCCAGCCTGCGCGAACCGATGGTCGAATTGATCAAGATCACCGAAGGATTTTTCGCCTGCGGCGTCGCCGCCAGCGTGTATGGCGCCGCCGACCCGCTCAGCGGCACCTTCATGCCCGACCCGGTTTTCGCCAACATCGGCAAATTGTTGCTTGCCACACAAATCTACGACATGCACCGACTGGCGCACGAAGTGTCTGGCGGGCTGATCGTCGCCCTGCCCGGTCCGGACGAAGACCACAATCCGGCCACGGCGGCCACCCTCGCCCAGTTGCTGCGTGCCAGTCCGGACGTACCGTACAACCAGCGGATCGAAGTCGCCCGCTTCATCGAGGATCTCACCGCCTCGTACCAGGGCGGCTGGTATTCGGTGATCAGTCTGCACGGCGGCGGCTCGCCGGCGGCGATGAAGCAGGAAATCTGGCGGCATTATCCGGTTGGCGACAAGGTTGACCTGGTTGAACGTCTGCTCGATCGGGGCGTGCTGCACGACGAGCGGCGCGCCATCACTCGCAATCGCCAACCCGGTCGGTGTTGTGACGCCGGTTGCAGCGTTCCCGGACAGGCGATCATGGTCGACAGGCGGACCGATCGGCACAAACCGTGATTCCCCCTGCCGGGCGCCCAGTAGAGTTTTCGCCGGCCCCTGGCCGCGGGTCCGGCCAGCCACCGATCCGCATCGTTTTCACTGACACCCAAAGCACGCGATGCCAGTAAAATTGCGCGCCCTGCACGCCGACATCACCACTCTCGTCGTCGATGCGATTGTCAATGCGGCCAATGCCACCTTGCTCGGCGGCGGCGGCGTCGATGGCGCGATTCATCGCGCCGCCGGACCGGGACTGCTCGACGAATGCCGGCGACTCGGCGGTTGCCGGACCGGCGAAGCCAAGCTGACCTCTGGCCATCGCTTGCCAGCACGCTACGTGATTCATACCGTCGGCCCGGTGTGGCGGGGCGGCGGCAGCGGCGAAGCGGCATTGTTGTCCGCCTGCTATCAGAATGCGCTGCGTCTCGCCGCCGACCAGAACCTGACCACCATCGCCTTCCCGAGCATCAGCACCGGCGTCTACGGCTATCCCTTCGCCGAAGCGGCACGCATCGCCGTGCGTAGCGTGCACGCGGCACTGAACACCTGGCCGGCGTTCGAGGAAGTGATTTTCTGCTGCTTCGCCGAAAGCGACCGGCTGGTTTACCAGCGGCTACTGAATGAAAACGGCGACAGAGGACACGCTGCCGCAATCGGCGAGAGGAATAGGTGCGCAGCCGCGCATCTGAACGGAAAGGGCGACGTAAACCGAACGGCTGCCGGTCCCTGTGCTGATGTCCTGGTTCCCAAGACCCCTGGAAACACCACAAAAACCCGTCCGGAAGTAAGCCGCTTACTTTCACCTCATGACGGTCGACCGTCGCCTGCCGACGGGGTGTAAAAATAGATCTGCTC
>JAEUOJ010000109.1 GCA_016789495.1 Accumulibacter sp.
GGCAAACCGGCGTGCGTATCGTCTCCGTCTTGGAACAACTGCTCACGGAGGCGGCAAACGCTTGATCGCATCGCCGCGGTCATTTCCGGCGCGTGGCTTCGCGCAATTCTCGCCGGACGGCTGAAAAACCCTGGCTTGGCCAGCGCGCTCCGATGAGGCACTGGCCTATCCGGCCGACACTTGTTCCTGCTCCCGAAAAATGGGAGCAGCGCCGTTTGCCGGAAAGACTGTTTCTATCGAAACTAATTATGTTTCTATGGAAACACTGGATTATACTGACCGGGTATTCAGAATCCGCGAGGACCCCAGTGGTGGTGGCATTAAAGGAGCAACAGACCACGGCGGCTGAAGATCGAGGCGCCCTGGCAAAAATGGTCATGACGCTGTTCGAGCATTGGCAATTGACTAGCGAGGATCAGGCGACGCTGCTCGGCATCGCCGCCAGCAACCGGGCCGCGCTGCAGCGTTATCGCCGAGGCGAGGCGATCGGCACCAGCCGTGACCAGTACGAGCGGGTCGGCCACCTGCTCGGCATCCACAAAAACTTGCGTCTGCTCTTTCCGCAGAACCGGGAACTGGCGTATCGCTGGATGCGCACCCGCAACCGCGCTTTCGACAATCTGACGCCGGTCGAGGTGATCAGAGAATGGGGGTTTGCCGGCTTGCTGATGGTCCGCTCGTACCTGGACCGCGCTCGGGGCATCTAGCGCCACCTCGATGAGCAACAGCTTGTTCGCGCGCCTTGCCCTGGCCGATGTCCATCAGGAGGTTTTCCGGAATATCGTCTCGATCAGGGAATCACAGAATCTGTATGACGACCTGACCGGCAATCCTGACGAATGGCTGCTGGCGCAGCAGGTCGAGGACGAAGTCAAGCCGCCGCCCTATCGCTCGGCGAGACCGGCGATCGATCGTCCCTTCGAAGACGCGGCGTGGTTCAATGTCATCCTCTGGCCTTTCAGAAATTGGCAGGCGAGCCGTTTTTCGGACGGCGCCTTTGGGGTTTGGTACGGTTCGGAATCGGTCGAAACGACCGTTCACGAGTCCGCTTACCACTGGTACCACGGACTGCTTCGCGATGCCGGCTTCGATCGGGAAGCGGTGATCGGCGAGCGAAAAGTGTATGCGGTGGCCTGCGACGCGGCATTGCTCGACTTGCGGCCGGCGGTTGGCGATTATCCCAGTCTGGTCCATCGCAGCGATTACACGTTTACCCAGTCGGTCGGCGCGCGGATCCATCACGAAGGACATCCCGGTCTGATCGTTTCATCGGTACGGCGCCGCGAGGGTGACAATTACGCGGTCTTCAATCCGGCGGTGTTGTCGAATCCACGACTCTTTTGTCAGTTGACTTATCGGCTGACAGGCGATTCGGTCGTGGTCGAAAAGCAAACATCCGTCGGCTGGCTGCGGCTGGCGATCGAAGCTTTGTGAGGTCAATTGATCGAGCGCGTTGATCTGGCAGGGCTAAGACCAGGCGAACCGTCCCGGTGGTGCCCCATCGGCTCACCAGACGACGACGGACCCCTCAGCTACGCCGCCAGCTGGTTCCTCGCCCGCTATCTTCGAGGACGATGCCGGCGTCGAGCAATTGCTGGCGGAGACGGTCGGCGGTGGCGAAATCCTTGTTCTGACGTGCGGTCAGTCGTTCCGCTATCAGCGCTTCGATCGCTACCGGCGTCAGTTCGGTGTCGTCGGGCGATGATTGCAGAAAATCCTGCGGCTCTCGCGTCAGCAAACCGAGCAGCCCGCCCAACGCCTTCAACTGCCCGGCCAGCACGCTCGACTGACGACGATTGACCTCGGCGGCAAGCTCGAACAGCACCGCGCAGGCTTCGGGAGTGTTGAAATCGTCGTCCATCGCCTGGCGGAAGCGGCCAGCGTATGCGTTTTGCCAATCGACGGCTACCGCGGTCGGCGGGAAGGACTTCAGGGTGTTGTACAACCGTGTCAAAGCCTGTCGTGCATCGTCGAGGTGTGCATCGGAGTAGTTCAGCGGGCTGCGATAGTGGGCACGAAGAATGAAGAAGCGCAGCACTTCGGGATCGAAGCGCGCTAGGATTTCCCGAATGGTGAAAAAATTGCCCAGCGATTTGGACATTTTCTCGTTATCAACGCGCACGAAACCATTGTGCATCCAGTAGTTGACGAAGCGGCCGCCATGGGCGCCCTCGGACTGGGCGATTTCGTTTTCGTGATGCGGAAACTGCAGATCCTGGCCGCCACCATGAATGTCGAAGTGGCTGCCGAGCAGATGCGAACTCATCGCCGAACACTCGATATGCCAGCCGGGCCGCCCGTCGCCCCAGGGTGACGGCCAGGCGGGTTCGGCGGGCTTGGCACTTTTCCAGAGCACGAAATCGAGCGGATCGCTCTTCGCCGAATCGATATCGACGCGCTCGCCGGCGCGCAGGTCGTCGAGCGATTTGCCTGACAGCCGCCCGTAACCAGGAAATTTGCGCACCGCGAAATTCACGTCGCCGTCGGCGGCGCGATACGCCAGGCCGTTGTCTTCGAGCTGGCCGATCAAGCCGAGCATTTGCGGGATGTAGTCGGTGGCACGCGGTTCGTGATCGGGTTTTTGCACGCCGAGCGCGGCGGCGTCCTCGTCCATCAGGGCGATGAAACGTTCGGTCAGCTCGGCGGTGCTTTCACCGTTTTCCGCCGCCCGCTTGATGATCTTGTCGTCGATATCGGTGATGTTGCGAACGTAAGTGACGGCCAGACCGCTGGCCCGCAGCCAGCGCTGCACGACATCGAAGACCACCAGCACCCGCGCATGTCCGATATGGCAATAGTCATAAACCGTCATTCCGCAGACGTACATCCGCACGCAGCCGGGAGTGATCGGCACGAAATCCTGCTTCTCGCGTGCCAGCGAATTGTAGATTTTCAGCATTTTTCAGACTCGGGCAGGGTTCCGCAAACGGCAAGGAAGCGGGCGCAACGCTTGGGCCGGGAGATATTTTTTGTTAGAATTTATCAGCTTAGTTACAATCAACCGTCTGTCTGACGAGTATACCATAACCATGCCCCCGAGCTTTCCGCCGCCTCCGCGATCACCTTTCGCCGTCCTGACCGCTGCTTGGCTGTCCTTTTTCCTGGCCCTGCCGGCGCATGGCGATGCGCTGACCGACGCGCAGCGTCTGCTGGATCAGGGCCAGATCCCGGCGGCGCTGGCCCGGGTCGACAGCCATCTGGCCAGCAAACCCGGCGACGCGCAAGGTCGCTTTCTGCGTGGACTGATCCTCAGCCAGGCCGGCCGAGTCAACGAGGCGATCGCGGTGTTTTCCGGCCTCAGCGAGGATCATCCGGATTTACCGGAGCCGTATAACAATCTGGCCGTTCTGTACGCCCAGCAAAAGCAGTACGAACAGGCGCGTGCCGTGCTGGAAACCGCCGTGCGGGTGCACCCTGGGTACACCGTCGCCCACGAAAACCTGGGCGATGTCTATGTCCAACTGGCCGGCGATGCCTACGCCAGGGCAATGCAACTGGATGCCGCCAACAAGCGGCTGAAAACCAAGCTGACCTTGGCTCGCGAACTGCTCGGGCAACCGTCCATCACCTCTTCCGCCGGCACGGACAAGGCAAGCGCACGTTGATCGACCATCGTTCGTGGTGACACCGGTTTCGAGTATTTTTTCCTGTCGTCATCTTTTGGCGGCGGATGCGGTATACGTGGATTATTTTTCCCTGAAAGGAATCCGGATGTTCAGAAAATGTCTGCCACTACTGGTCGGCAGTCTGTTGCCCTTTGCCGCCTTGGCGGCGCCAACCGTCGAGATGCAGACCAGCCTGGGCAAGATCGTCATCGAACTCGACGCGGAAAAAGCGCCGAAATCGGTACAGAATTTCGTCCAGTACGCCAATGCCGGCTTCTATAACGGTACCATTTTCCATCGCGTCATCCCTGGTTTCATGATCCAGGGCGGTGGATTTACCCCCGAAATGGCGCAGAAAAATGCATCTCGGAAAGTGGATAATGAGGCGCGCAACGGATTGCGCAACGATCGCGGCACCATCGCCATGGCGCGCACTTCCGAGCCGCATTCCGCCAGTTCGCAGTTCTTCATCAACCATCGCGACAATGTCGCGCTGAACTATCCCGGTGCCGACGGTTGGGGATACGCCGTGTTCGGCAAGGTCAGCCAGGGGATGGAAGTAGTAGACGCGATTGCCAAAGTGAGTACCGGCAACCGCGGAATGCATCAGAACGTTCCGCTTGAACCGATCGTCATCGAGTCGGTCAAGATTCTTTCCGACAAAAAATAAGGACCTGCCATGATCAAGCTGCATACCAACTTCGGCGTCATCGCCATCGAACTCGACGCCGAAAAAGCACCCTTGTCGGCACAGAATTTCATCGACTACGTCAAAGCTGGGCACTACGACAACACGCTTTTCCACCGGGTGATTCCCGGATTCATGATTCAGGGAGGTGGGATGGCGCCCGGCATGAAGCAGAAACCGACCCGTGAACCGATCAGGAACGAGGCCGACAACGGCCTGAAAAACGATCCCTATACCCTGGCGATGGCGCGCACCTCCGATCCG
>JAEUOJ010000150.1 GCA_016789495.1 Accumulibacter sp.
CGACTCGAAGACGATCGTCGCCCCGCGCTTGAGATTTTTTCCGACAGCGGCGGAAGAACCGATCAAGGGGCCGAAATCGGGTTGGTGCGCCTCATCGACGGGTGTTGGTACGGCGACGATGATGAAATCGGCTTCAGCCAGGGCGGTCGGATCCGTACCGACTTCCAGATAAATCGCTGCCTGAAGGTCGGCATGACTTACCTCACCCGTCGGATCGACGTGTTTCCGATAATGCGCGACTTTGCTCTCCGACAAATCGAAACCGATCGTCCGACGCCGCTTGCCGAACTCAACAGCCAAAGGTAAACCGACATAGCCCAAACCAACCACAGCGACAGTTGTCATGAAAATCTCGTCCTTGGAGTGTTAAAGCGATAATCCCTTGTTGCAATAATCGGCTATAAGCCTTTAAATAACTGCGCAACTTCTGTTTGCTGAGAAAATTTCTCGCCCAATTTGGCCAGTTGATCAAGCTGCGACTTGGCCTCAGCCTGTTTGCCGGCCTTGATCAGCGCCCTGGCGTAATTGAGACGAATCGGAGCCGCTTGCGGAGCCAACTCCAGTGCTTTCTGAAATATCTCCAGGCTACGCGCGTGAGCGCCACCTTCACTGAGAAGGACCGCCAGAGTATCCATTATTGCCGGCTGATTAGGCGCAAGTTTGTTTGCTTTCTCAGCATATTCAATGGCTTTTGGATCTTTTAGCTGACTGCTGACCCAAGCCATGTTATTTAATATAGCCGGGTTTTCCGGTTGGGCATCGAGCAGGACACGATATTGACGGGCAGCGGCAGGGAAATCTTTCTTTCCACTTGCCCACTCGGCAAGGTACAAGCGAAAGACGGCATCTTTGCCATGATCTTTGAGCCAGGAATCGGCAAATTTCTCAGCGTCCGCGGTCTGCCCGGCCGCCGCCAGTGCCGTATGCAATTTAGCGGCGATTTCTCCTGTACCAGCCTGTTTCAGCCCTAAACGTAACGCATCGATGGCTTGCGGCCAGGATTTTTTAGACATGTGAGCATCGGCTTCGAGCAGATAACCGATGGAACTCTTCGGTTTCCGTTTCTGGATATCCTGGGCAATGGCCAGCGCTTCCCTGGTTCGACCGTTTTCCAACTCGAGACTCATGATTCCGCGTTGCGCATCCAGGGAATCGGGATTGACCTCCAAAGCCTTGCGCAGACTTTCAAGCGCACCGTCCTTGTTCTTCGTGGCCATGTGTATTTCCGCCATCCGCAAATGAGGCAGAGCGGAATCGGGTTTGACTTGCGCCATTTTGCGATAGGTCGCGATCGCCTGGTTATGGTCTCCGACCGATTGTTGCGCACGACCGGCGGCATCCAGGACGTCCGGCCGCTCAGGGAAAGCGGCAACGGCATCATTGGCGGCAGCCAATGCACGCTTGTTGTCCTTCTTGCCGATGTACAAGCCGATCAGAGCCAAGCGTGGGGCGGCATCGGTCGGATCGGCGGTGATCGCTTTATTGATTTGGGCGGCGATCTCGTCGGTTGGCGCCCCTGTTTTGAGAGCGAATTCGGCCAACGCCAGATGCGCTTGAATATTCTTCGGTTCCTTGACCAACACAGCCTCGAAGCGTTTCTTGGCTTCAGCCGGTTTGCTCTCGGCCATGTCCAAATTGGCCAAGGCACCCACCGCCGGCATATAGCCAGGTTTCAAAGCGATCGCTTTTTCGAAACTTTTTCTTGCTTGAGGAACGTCTTTTTTACCCAGAAACGTCAGTGCCCGCAGATTATGCGTCACTGGATCATCAGGTTGTTTCTTTTCAAGACTATCGATGGCTTTCAATGCCGCATCGAATTCATTCCGTTTCATGTGTGCCGTGATCAGGGCCAAATCGGCTCGGTTGCTGGTATCGCTGGCGGCAATTTTTTCAAGCTCATGAAAAGCGACCTCGGTTTCGCCCTTGGCCATATTCACCATCGCCAGCGAAGTACGTTTGGCGGGGTTCTTTGGATCCAAAGCGCTGGCTTTGGCGAAATAATTGCCGGCTTTTTCCACTTGTCCGTTCTGTAGATAGACCTGGCCGGCAAGGGCCAGCATATTTGAATCTTTGTCGATTTGTTCGAGGACCGGTTCGAGGAAGGTCAATGCTTTGTCCGGGCGCCCCGTATTCAAACAAATCGTAACCACCATCCGCCTCGCCAGAGTCAATTGCGGTGCGTTGTTCAATGCTTTAGTAAAATAGGTTTCGGCTTGACTGAAATTCTTTTGTTCGTATTCGATCAACCCGGCCAACTGCAAGCCCAGCGGACTGTTCGGCATCGTTTTGAGGTGCTGCAGAATCGCGTCTTTCGCCGCTTGGAAATTTTTCTGCTGGTAAGCCAAGCCAGCCCGCAAATACGCAGTACGCGGATGGTTGGGAGCGATTTTTTTAAGACTGTCCAATTGCTTGGCAGCCTCATCAGTCTTGCCATCTGCTAGCAGCTTCAGAATAATTGCTTCGTGAGCGGGCAAGTAATCCGGCTTGGCCTCCACGGCTTTACGGAAACTGGCCATGGAACCTTCGGCATCGCCCTTGAAAGCAAGCAACTGGCCTTTCGCTTGCAGCGCTTCATGGAAAGTTGGCGATTTTTCCAAGGCTGAATCGATCAGAGCCAGCGCTCCCGGCAGGTCATCGTTGGCCGCTTTGAGACGAGCTTGTCCGATTAAGGCGGGCGCGTGATTGGGCAGCGCTCCCAGGGCGGAATCATAGGCGTTGGCCGCCAGGTCCTTTTTGCCCTGTGCCAGGTAGGCCTGCCCGACATAAGTGAACAACTGCGCTCTTGCTTCGGGCGTTTTCAAATTGAATTTGGCGAATTCATCGATGACTTGTTCGGGATGACCCAATAACAAGGCAGACCGTGCCAGAAGAGGGATGACTTGCTCTGGCGAATAATTGAGCGTTTGCGCTTTTCGCAACTCGACCATGCCCGCACCTGGATCACCGGATTCAACCATGATCTTGCCGAGCACGTAGCGGGCTTCGGCAAAGTCGGGATTGGCTTGAAGTGCGTTCTTCAACTGAATGACCGCCGCCTTACGATCGTTTTTTGCCAAAAACTCTTTGGCCGAGGCAAGCGAATTTTCCGGTTTGTCGCCCCCACAACCTGCCAGCAGGAGAGTCGCCAGCAAGGTCGAAACAGTCGCCCGACGGATCAATCGCATCCCATTACGAGAAATCATGATTTACCCCACAGTGTGGAAAAATTAGCTGGCCACAAACCCTATTTCAATCCAAATCGATGCATCAAATCATACAGGGTTGGACGACTGACACCAATTAATTCAGCCGCCTTAACGACATTGCCATCCGCACGAGCCAGTGCGGTGATGATCACTCGCCGTTCCGCGTCATCGCGCGCGCGTCGCAAATCGAGAATCACGGCGTTGTCAGAATCCCGGGTCGAGGGCAGTCCCACATCGTCGGCCGTAATCTGATTTCCCTCGGCCATGATCACCGCCCGTTTGATGTAATTTTCGAGTTCACGGACATTCCCCGGCCAGGAATGACTTTCGATGGCTTTCAGGGCATCCTCGCGCAAGGTCATCGTGCCGCGCCCCTGATCTTCGGCAAAGCGTCTCACGAAAACATGTGCCAGCAAGGTCGCATCGCCTGACCGTTCACGCAAAGGCGGGATGTTGACGACGATTTCTGCCAGTCGGTAGTAGAGATCCTCGCGGAAACGGTTTTCCGCGATCAATGCTTTCAGATTTTGATGCGTGGCGCAAACGATGCGTACATTGACATAAATTTCCTGGCGCCCACCGATCCTTTCAATCACCCTTTCCTGGAGGAAACGGAGGAGTTTGGCCTGCAAGGCATGCGGCAGATCACCGATTTCATCCAGCATCAACGTTCCATTGTTGGCTGTCTCGATTTTGCCCGGCGTGGTTCGAGCAGCACCGGTGAAGGCGCCCTTCTCATAACCAAACAGCTCGCTTTCCAACAAATTGTCGGGAATGGCGGCACAGTTGATGGCGACGAAACGTTCACGACGCCTGGGGGAAGCATCGTGCACCGCCCTGGCCAGTAACTCCTTGCCGGTACCGCTTTCGCCAAGCAGCAGAACCGTGGCGTCGGTGACGGCCACGCGTTCGATGGTTCGGCAGACCCGCAACAGTTCAGGGTCACGAGTGATCAGGCCAGACAATACGTCCGGTTGATGCATCGATTGCAATCGCTTGTTTTCCCGTTGCAATTCATGGAGTCGATAGGCTCTCTGGATGGTGAGCCCCAGCATATCGACTTCGAATGGTTTGGCAAAAAAGTCATAAGCGCCCAAAGCGATGGCTCGCAAGGCATTTGCTCGATCATTTTGCCCGGTCAAGACAATGACTTTTGTCTCAGGCGCCAGATTCAAGATTTCTTCAAGCAGACGAAAACCTTCGGAAACCGAATCCGCATCGGGCGGCAATCCCAAATCCATCGTCACGACCGGCGGCTGATAGCGGCGAATCTGCGCCAGGGCGCTTTCACGGTCGTCGGCGGTCACTGTTTCGTATTGGTCGAAAGCCCAGCGTAACTGCTTCTGTAACGCTCGGTCGTCCTCGACAATCAACAGATAGGGCAACTTCTCGGCGTTCATGCCGGAATCTCTTGTAATGACGCAGATTCCAAAGTTCCGCCTGCTTCATACAGTGGTAGCAATAAATTGACTTGTGTACCGACATCCACGGTGCTGTCAACGGATAAACGCCCGCCCAGCTCATGAACGTATTGAAAGCTTTCATAGGCACCGATGCCCATGCCGGTAGGCTTAGTGGTCTGAAAAGGCTTGAACAGCCGTTCACGAATGAACTCCGGACTCATTCCATGGCCGGTGTCACCGACTTCGACCAAGGCGTAAGCCGCTTGTCGAGCGACCCGCACCCACACCCGACCGCCTTTTTCGGTCGCGTCCAGTGCATTCTGGACGAGGTGCCCGATGACTCTTTCGATTCTGTCTTCGTGCCCCCGCGCGATCAGGCGGTCTTCGATGGCTACCTCCACTTCTCTGCCCTGACCTGATTTTGCCGTCTGAATCCGTCGGATGACATCCGCCAGATCGATGCCGCGAGGCCCATCAAGAGGTGTGGCGCCTTCACGGAGTTGCAACATCAGTTGTCGCATCCGTTCGACCGAATGTTCGACGGTCATCAACATATCTTCTTGAAACTCCGGATTGCCACGATGTCGTTCCGCATTTTTCAACATCAGGGACAACTGCGCCACGATATTTTTCAGGTCGTGCACCACGAAAGCCGACATCCGGTTGAATGAGTCGAACTTGCGAACATCCAACAACGCTTCGCTGGCTTGCATTTGGCCGAGGAAAGCCCCCGCCTGGCGGGCAGCGGTCTTCAAAAGATCATTGACTTCCCAGTTGACATCAATTTTCGTACGGGCGGTGGCCAAAACGACGAAGGCAATCAGCTCCGAGCCGGTGGTCAACGGGACGACCAGCCAGGCATTGGGCACTTCGACCAACCAGGCGGGTAGTTCGAGGCCATCATATCGCCTGGGAAGCGACCGATATTCTTCCAAGTTGATGACCCAGCCGCTTTCGGACAAAAACTTGCAAAGGGAGCTACCGTCATCTTCAGTGGCTGCGGAAGCGGGCATATTCCAGAAAGCGGCTTGGGCAAAAAATCGACCTGACGGATCCTTCAACCATAACGCACCGCCCGGGCTTTCGACCATATTGGCCAAACCACGAACGACGTTTTTGCCCATGCCGGTAAAACCGCCTTGCGAAGAGAGGGTTTGCGTAAAGCGCAGCCACTCGTCGCGATAATCATATCGATAGCTAAAAAAATGCTTTCCAACCTGGACCCGCATCCGCGCCCGCATCGAACCTGAAAACGCCAGGACAGCCAAAAACAACAGACCGGAAAAAAGCAGCGCCATTTGCAAGGCCCGGCCCCATTCGCCGCCAAAAAAACGAACGTAATAACCGGCTGAAGCCATGAACAGCAAATAGACGCCAACGAGAACCAGGGTTGCCGACTGCATGGCGACCTGCTTGGACAACACCAACTTTCTTTTCCAGCCGCTACTGCGAATCGCTGACAAGGCAATGAGTGGCAAACCGATGGCGTGGGCGAATCCACGAATGCTGAAGGCATCGAGATCGACCTTGTTGAACAGCAAGGCGTCCGAATACAGGTAAAGATCGAAAAGAAAAGCCGCGCCCAGACCCAGGCACAACGGCTTGATGCTCCAGCGGAAATCAGGCGATACCGTGCGAAACAGCTGTTCAATGAGCACCATACCGAAAACGCTCATCGCCAATGAGGCAAAGAGGGCCATTCGTGCGGGAGGGACGACGAAATCGACACCCAACACGGTCAGCAGTTGCGCAACAAAAGCAACGAGAACCAGCAGGATCGCCGCCTTGCTCAGCCAGGTGGGCCGACCGGCTGAACTTTCGTCTTCAGACTCTTCCGGCCGCATCAAAATCAGGAGAAAAAGATACCATCCCCCAAAACGAAACACATCGATCAGTAACGCACTGGCGAGAAAAAGCAAATTCCCAGTGAATGCAAACCCCAGAGCAGCCGTGCCCCACAACGCCGTCAGCCCGACAGCGAAGCACATCGCGCGGCTTCGCCCACTGACCCGCCAGCCGGAAGCCAGATAAAGGGTCACCAGGGCCGCCAGCACGCTGACCAGGCCGTAGCTCCAAATGGAAACCATCGCCACCTTGCTGTCGATCACCGGCTAAAGCCTCGTCGGTTTGCGAGCGAACAACCGTTTCCTTGAGGAAAGGCATCTCATGACGATCATCAACGCGCTCCTTTGCCCGTCAACACCACACCGACCGTTTGAAAAAGAATCAGGGTATCCAAGAATAGCGTATGGTTCTTGACGTAAAACAAGTCGTACTGAAGCTTTTGAATGGAATCATCCACGGTCGCCCCATAGGGGTAACATACCTGAGCCCATCCCGTCACGCCTGGTTTGACACTATGCCGTACGGCATAGAATGGGATGTCCTTGGTCAATTTATCGACAAAATACGGCCGCTCCGGACGTGGACCGACCAAGCTCATGTCTCCGACGAGCACGTTGTAAAGCTGCGGCAACTCGTCTATGCGGACTTTGCGAATGAATCGACCAACCCGGGTCACCCGATCATCATCTGCCGATGCCCAGCGCGGCTTGCCGTCGCTTTCAGCATCGGTACGCATACTGCGAAACTTGATCACCTTGAACAAACGACCATCCAGGCCTACGCGTTCTTGTCGATAAAAGATCGGAAACCCGTTCTCCAGCACAATCATCAACGCCGTCAGCAACATTACCGGCAAGGCCAGCAGCAACATCAAAATCGCCAACACCACATCGGATACACGCTTGATCGAAGTCCGACGCCAACTCTGCCTGAAACCCTCACCGAAAACCAGCCACCCTACCCGCAGCGAATCCAATCGAATTTGTCCCAAAGCACGTTCAAAATAACTCGCAAGATCCAGCACGCGCACTCCCGACAGTTTGCAATCGAGCAGCTCACGCAACGGCAGCACGCCTCCGCGACGTTCGCGCACGGCAACAATGATCTCATCGACTTTTAAGTTATGCGCTGTGTCGGACAGTGAAACATCACGTGAAAGCACCGCTTGCCTTGGCACCGCGAACTCCGTTTCGCTGGCGCTGGGGTAGAAGCCGACGATCTGGATGTCGGGATCATGCTTACGCAACACCCCACTGACCGCTTGCGACTCTTCACCCACGCCAAAGACCAGCACCCGACGGGTCAGCATCGAGCCTTTACGGCTATGCGCCGAATAAACATGATGCGTCAAAGTCGCAAAGAGCGCCCCCAGACCGGACAGAAGCAAGAATCCACGATCGACCTCGGCCACGGAAAGCAGGGCGAATACCACATAGGCCAAGGGAATCGCCAGGTAAAGGGAAAGTACCGCCCGTGCTCGAGTTTCATTCTGCGTGCGATTATGGTCTCGCCGATAAATGCCCAGCCAGGCATTGAGGACGATCATCGTCAGCGCAAAAACCATTCCGTAGAATGCCACCTTTTCGAGCACCAATTGTCCTCCACGGCCGATCCAAAGCGCAGCCAATATCACGCACAACACTGGAAACATCAAATCGATGGCCACTTGGGCAATAGTTTTGCGATGAAACCAATGATTGAATACTTTAATCACGATAGACCCCCACCAGCCCGGATAGCGCTTGGTTGCGCCCAAAATTTCGTTATGAGACAACCTCAGGAAGATTGCCGCTCTGTTGTAGACCTTAGAACAGCTCATCCTGAAATGCTGCACACAACGAAGGCTAACACCCCGGATTTAACGAGAGCGTGACGAATCGCACAGTGGGGGTAGAGTCCTCGAAAACGCTTCGCCGCCAACGAGCCTGACAAAAAAGAGGCGGCACGCCAAAAAATCAGCAAGCATATGAAATAATGAGAAATAATGATTCAAGAGGACAACTGGGCCATAATTCTATACTATAAGCAGACCGAGGAACACTTGACGCGGCGTCATCGCCGCGTGCTGGTTTTCCCTGATTTTCGTCCTCCAACGAATCGGGCTGATACAATCTGTCCAATTTTCGACGCCTCTGGCCTCGGCTCGTACCAGCGGGTCTCGGCGGTTCCGAAGTGGCCTCTTTCCTCTATCACTGCCTGTCGATTGTTTTTTGTAGCTTGTTCTCTCAACGGAACGCCTTGAACGTCCAGGCGCCAGATTCGACTGCAGCGATAGTTTGCGTGAATATCATGACGTGGCGACAGCCCCCTGAGCCGACGCGACAGTGGCCGAACAACGGCAGTGCTTTAACCAAACTCGACCCCAGGCCATTACGATGACGCGGGCCGATGTCCGTCCACGGCTACCGTCGGGGACCTTGCCACCACTGGTGTTCGTCGATCTCGAAACCAGCGGCGCCAATTTCGCCAACGACCGGATCATCGAAATCGGATTGCTAAGCGTAGATGACGATGAAGTGCGCGAATGGCATGCACTGGTCAACCCGCAGCTCAACCTGTCGCCGTTCATTCGTCGGCTGACCGGTATCGACGACACCATGCTGGCTTCAGCACCGCATTTCGCCGAGCTAGCGCCACAGGTACTCGAGCAGTTGCGCGGTCGGTTGTTCATCGCTCACAACGCGCGTTTCGATTACGGATTTCTGAAGGCCGAATTCAGACGGCTCGGCATCGATTTCGTCGCCACCACATTGTGTACCGTCAAGCTGTCGCGCGCCCTGTTTCCCGAACATCATCGCCATAACCTCGATACCCTACTGACACGCTTCGGCATCACCGTTGAAGGGGATCGGCATCGCGCGCTGGCCGATGCGCGCACATTGTGGGATTTATGGCGCTGCTGGCGGCGACGGCTGCCGCCGGAAATCTTTGCCCACGCTGTGGACACCTTGATCGGCCGGCCAAACTGCCCGCCGCAACTCGACCCCATCGTTCTCGACGACCTGCCGGAGGCCGCCGGAGCTTACGCGTTCTATGACGTCGAACGACGGCTGTTGCTAGTAAACCGCAGCCCTAATCTACGCCAGCAGGTAGTCGCCCATTTCGCCACCGCAAACCGCGAACAGCCGCTCTACCAGGCCACCTGCCATATCGCCTGGCGCGATGCGGCGGGTGAGTTCGGCGCGCGGCTCGGCGAACTGGCGTTGACGCGCCAGGCGGCGACTCGCGCCGTCAATCGCCGGGCGGATGAAATCCCCGACACCGACAGCGACTGGTGTTCGTGGCAAGTGCTGATGCCGTCCGCCGGTGATCGAGAGGACTTTCAGCTGCGACTGGTTTTCACCGCGGCAGTCGATTTCGCCTCCACCGACCGCTTGTTCGGTATTTACCCACGACAGCGCGACGCTGAACGCGCCTTGCGCAAGCTGGCCGAGGCGCATGCGCTCTGCCTGAGGCAACTGGGTCTCGAAGATCCGGACAAAGGCGGCGGTTGTGCCGCCTACCGGCAGAAAAAGTGTCGAGGGGTCTGCATCGGCAAGGAATCAGCAGCACAACACGGCATGCGGCTACTGACGGCGCTGGCCAAATTCAGTCTGCAACGTTGGCCGTACCCTGGCGCGGTGGTGCTCAGCGAAAGCGATGATTTCGGGATGCGTACCGACTGGCATCTGGTCGACCGCTGGCGCCATCTCGGCACCTGGACCAGCTGGCGCGCGTTGGCCGAAGCCGCCCCCGACCTGCTGACCGCCCGCCCCGAGCCGGCGACTTTCGATCCGGAGGTCTATCGTCTGCTGCGTCGCCGCCTGCGCGCACCGGGCAAGGTGCGCATTCAGCCGCTGCCGTCACCGATCTTCGCCGGTGACCCCGGCGGTCTATCCGAAAGCGGTGGAATGGTTTATATTGCGCCGCAATAGACACTTTGGTCGCCGTCCGCGGCTCCAGCGAAGCCTTTTCGCCGGCTGTAAGCCACCGCGTAGCCTGTGCGATCTTCGCTGTTGGCCGTCATGGTCACCCACACCCGCCTGCCTGCTCAGTCCATTTTGACGCACGACCGCCAGTGGCGCGTCAGCGGGCGCGAATGAACGTCGATCCGCCGCCAACGGCGGTGACAAACTAACATCAGGACCACTCATGAACGTCAACCCACCCTCCATGTTGAGCCGATTGTCGATCGCCCTCAGCAGCTTCTTCAAAATCCTCGGCAACAGCGATTTCGCCGCCCGGGTCCGCGCTTTGAATGACTCTCCGTCGTCGCCTACGCCGACCGCAGCCACACCACCACCGGCTCCTGCCGCGCCACCGCTCAGGCAGGCGGCGCCGGATGGCGCGCTGCAACTGCTGGGCCTGCTTCAGCGCGAAGCGCGTTTCATCGACTTCATCCAGGAAGATGTCGCCGCCTACGCCGACGCCGACATCGGTGCCGCCGCGCGCGTGGTCCATGAAGGTTGTCGCAAGGTACTGCGCGACAATTTCACCCTCGGCGTGGTCCGCGACGAGGCCGAAGGCAGTCGCGTCACCTTGCCAGCTGGTTTCGATGCCGCCGCCGTCCGCATCACCGGCAATGTCGTCGGCACGGCGCCGTTCACCGGCTGTCTGACGCATCGCGGTTGGCAGGTGGTCGACACACGGCTACCCAAACTCTCCGAGAAACACGATCTGCGGATCATCGCCCCGGCGGAGGTGGAGTTATGAGCGAAGCCAGATTTTCGATCGGCATTGACCTCGGCACCACCCATTGCGCGCTGTCGTACGTCGATCTTGTCGCCGGCGACGGTGAACAGGTCATCCAACAGGTGCTGCCAGTGCCGCAACTGACCGCGCCGGGCACCGTCGAATCGCTCGACCTGCTGCCGTCGTTCATTTATCTGCCGCACGCCAGCGAACTGGCGGCCGGCGATCTCGACTTGCCATGGACCCATACGCAGGATTACGCCGCCGGCGAAATGGCGCGCAGCCGCGGCGCGGCGACACCGATCCGCCTGGTGTCAAGTGCCAAGAGCTGGCTGTGTCACGCCGGAGTCGACCGCCGCTCGGCGATACTGCCCGCCGACGCGCCACCCGAGGTGACGCGCTTGTCGCCATTGGAAGCGTCGCTGCGCTATCTGCACCACCTGCGCAACGCCTGGGATCAGGCGCAACCGGCGGCACCGTTCGTTGACCAGGAAATCGTCGTCACCATTCCGGCTTCGTTCGACCCAGCGGCACGCGAACTGACCGCCGAAGCGGCACGAGCCGCCGGCTGTGATCAGTTGATCCTGCTTGAAGAACCACAGGCGGCGTTGTACAGCTGGATCGAGCACAGCGCCGGCGGATGGCGCAAACAGGTACGGCCGGGCGACATCATTCTGGTGGTCGATGTCGGAGGCGGCACCAGCGATTTCTCGTTGATCGCCGTCATCGAACGCGCCGGTACCCTTGAACTGCATCGTGTCGCGGTCGGCGAACACATCCTGCTCGGCGGCGACAACATGGATCTGGCGCTGGCTTACGCTGTCGCCGGCAAACTTGCCGCGCAAGGCAACAAACTTGACGCCTGGCAACTGCGCGCGCTGACCCACGCCTGCCGCGGCGCCAAGGAGACGCTGCTCCAGGAGGGCGAGCTGGCCAGTGTGCCGCTGCTCATCGCCAGTCGCGGCACCAAGCTGATCGGTGGCTCGCTACGCAGCGAACTGACTCGCGAGGACGTCAGCGCCACACTGCTCGACGGCTTTTTCCCGCCAGCATCGATCGCCGACCGGCCGCAGGGACGTGGGCGCGGCGGTCTGACGCAACTGGGCCTGCCCTACGCGCAAGATGCGGCGGTCACTCGCCATCTGGCGGCATTCCTTTCCCGTCAACTGGCGGCGACCGACGAGTTGTCCGGTTTCAATGGCCGGCTACCGGAGGGAGCGACCTTCCTCCATCCGACGGCGGTGTTGTTCAACGGTGGGGTATTCAAATCGTCGTTGCTCGCCGAGCGGACGCTGGCGACAGTCAATTCCTGGCTGACCAGCGAAGGCGCACCGCCAGCGCGGCTGCTCGCCGGTACCAATCTCGACCTGGCCGTTGCCCGTGGTGCGGCGTATTACGGCTACGTCCGCCGTGGTCAGGGCGTGCGCATCCGCGGCGGCACGGCGCGGTCGTATTACGTCGCCGTCGAATCGTCGATGCCGGCCGTCCCCGGCGTCGAACCGCCAGTGCAAGCGCTTTGTCTGGCGCCTTTCGGCATGGAAGAAGGCAGCGAGGCGGCATTGCCGTCGCAGGAATTCGGCCTGGTCGTCGGTGAGGAGGTGCGTTTCCGGTTCTTTGGCTCGTCGGTCCGCCGCCAGGATCAAGTGGGTACGCTGCTCGACGAATGGTCGGTCGACGAATTGCAGGAACTCGACGAAATCCTGACCACGCTGCCTGCCGACGGACGTACCGCCGGCGAGGTGGTGCGCGTGCGCCTGCACGCCCGGGTCACCGAAACCGGCACACTGGAACTCGAAGCTTTGCCGCATGACGGCAGCGCACGTTGGAAAGTCGAATTCGACGTGCGTGGCGGCGAGTGATGGTGCGGCCAGGATAGAATGATTGCTCAGCGACTGGCCGATCCCGGCTGATCGCGGCTTCAATCTCGTTCGCCTGACCCGATCTGCCCGGAACCGACGCCCATGCAACGACTGCTCGCCATTTTCGGCCCCCTTCCCTTTCTGGCGCTGGCTATCCTGGCCGCCGGTCTGTCGCTCGGGGTGGCCGCTTGGCTGTACCTCGCCATCTTCACTCCTCTGTTGTCGGACGTTGGTTCGGTGTGGCGCTATCCGCTGAGCGGTTTGGCGTTGGCACTTTGCTACTTCGCCTACGGACTGACCTTGCTGCTGGTGGCGCCGACCTTCAACCTCCTGCTCGGTGGCCGCCTGCAACCGTATCGTGGCTCGGCGGTGTCGTTGACCGCCTTGCGCTGGTACGTCCATTGCACGCTGACCCTGGTCGTCCGCTATTCGTTTCTCGAATTCGTCACTCCCTCGCACTTCGCGCAAACCTACTATCGATTGATGGGCATGAAGATTGGCCGCAACGTGTCGATCAACTCGACGGCTATTGCCGACCCATCGTTGATTGAAATCGGCGACAACGTGATCATCGGTGGCAGCGCCAGCGTGATGGCCCATTACGCGCAAGGCGGCTACCTGGTGATCGCTCCGGTCAGACTCGGCGCCGGATCGACGATCGGCTTGCGGGCAATCGTCATGGGTGGTGTCGACGTCGGTGCCAAAGCCAAAGTTCTCGCCGGTTCATTCGTCCTGCCGAATACACGCATTCCCGCCGGCGAAACGTGGGCCGGCATTCCCGCGCAGCGCATCGAATTGCCGCGAGACGACGGCGGCGGGCCATCCGCTGCCACTGACGGCAACTGATCGCCATGCCCGACTGGCCGCCGTTTTCGACCATCGCTCTGCGCCTGCTGGCCATCGCCGGCGGGCTGGTGGCGTGGTTCGTCAGTCAGCGCCTGATCGGCGAACGACGCCTGGACGGCGAGCGGATTTACGACCACCTGCACCAGCTCAGCGCACCGGCCAACGCCTGGCTGCACGAACACCCCAGTGCCGCCAAGACGCTGTTGGTCGGCAGTTCGCTGGCTATCGACCTGAGCACGCTATTCGTCCTCGGCTATGCCATCGTCGGACCCAGTTTCGCGCCTTTCTGGGGCTTGCTGATACTGTTTCTGCTGCGCCAACTTAGCCAGACGGTGGTGGCCCTGCCGCCGCCGGCGGGAATGATCTGGCGCGACCCGGGATTCCCGTCACTGTTCGTCACCTACGCCGTCGGCAACGATTTCTTCTTTTCCGGTCATACCGCGCTGGCGGTCTATGGCGCGATACAGATGGCGACCTTGGGCCTGCCGCTCTTGACCGCGGTCGCTGTGCTGCTGGCGGTACTGCAGATGATGCTGGTGATCGTCCTGCGCGCCCACTGGACACTGGATGTGATCACCGGGGCGCTGGCGGCGCTGTGCGTCGGCGGTTTGTTCACCACCTCATGACATGCCATCGTCGACTCCTCATCATTCCCTGGACGGCCGATGAGTGCTGCCAGCCGACCTGAAGCTCAACGTCGCGTCGACGACATCCGTGTTTTTGAACGCGAATGGCAACGGCTGGTCGACGAAGGCGTGTTGCAGCCAGACCCGGCGCAGGAAGCGGCTCTACGCAGTCATCACCAAACGTTATTGGCCAACTATGCGCGCGCCTTCGACATCGACGCCGACCCACAAGCACAGCGCTTGTCGCTCGGCATGCGCGTCGCCTCGTTTCTCGGCGCGTTGGCGCTGGCGGCAAGCGTCTTCTTTCTATTCAGGCGCTACTGGGGCAGCTTGCCGACGGCGATGCAGGTCGGCGTGCTGATCGCCGCCTCGCTCGGCAGTTTCGCGGCAACGATCGGGCTGCACGGCAAGGACAGTTCCGGCTATTTCACCAAACTGGCGGCGATGCTGGCTTTTGTCTGCTTCGTGCTCAACGTCGCGCTGCTCGGCGCGATATTCAATCTCACCCCGTCCGACAATGCCCTGCTCGCCTGGGCGGCGCTGGCCTTTCTGCTGGCGTATACCTGCGACCTACGCCTGCTGCTGGCAGCGGGAATCCTCTGCGTGATGGCGTTCATCGCCGCCCGTACCGGTACCTGGCGCGGCATGTACTGGCTCGATTTCGGCGAACGTCCGGAAAATTTCCTCCCGGCCGGCGTCCTTTTCTTCTTGCTGCCATTGCTGCCGCCTTTGGCCGCACACCGGCCGTCGCGCGAGTTCGCGCCGATCTATCGGGTATTCGGCTTGCTGGCACTGTTTCTACCGATGCTGGTGCTCGCCAATTGGGGATACGGCAGTTACCTCGATTTCGACCATCGCCTGATCGAAGGCGCTTACCAGATCGTCGGTTTTTTGCTCGCCGGAATGGCGATCTGGCTCGGCGCGCAACGCGGCTGGTCGGAGTTGGTCAATACCGGGCTGACCTTCTTCGTCATTTTTCTGTATACCAAATTGTTTGACTGGTGGTGGGAGGCGATGCCGAAATATCTCTTTTTTCTGCTACTCGGTCTGATCGCGGTGTTGATCTTACTGATTCTCAAACGCTGGCGCACCGCCGGCGGTTGGCTGCAGGAGAATTCACGATGACCACCCAAAGACGCTGGCGGACCTTGCTTGCCGGCTGTGCACTGATCGTGCTGGTCAACGCGCTGGCGCTGGGCGGTGCGGCTTATAACCGTGCCGGTGAACCGGACAGCCTGTTGCTCTTGAGCGAGCGCGAACTGCTGGCGACGAACGGTCGCTGGCTAAGCCCGGAGAATGACGGCATGGTCTTGACGCTAGCCTGGCGCGTGCTGCCGACAGAGGGCAGCGACAACTTTCATAGGGACTGGGCATTCTTCGGCGGCTCGCCGGCATGGCTCGACCAGCGAAAAATGCAGTCCCTTGGTTTCGAACTCCCCGAGCAGTCGCCGATCACATCAATGACCATCCGCCGTCAGCGCAGTCGGGAGGTTTTGCTGGTGCTGGAGCTTGACGGGCCGACGTATCAGCAGGCGTTGAACCTCGCCAGGCAGCAATATGCCGAAGAGAGCCGTTTGCGCGCCGCCAACCCCGAGAAACGGGAATTCGTTCAGCGCCGTGACGATGCGCAAAAAAGACTGCAACGCGAAGAAACGCAAAACAGCCGACTATTCGTGGTGGACGCCGGCCTGGACGTTGCCGCCTTGCGCGCGCAATACCCGGACAAGACCCGTTACCTGATCGCCAGGGGTCGCGTGCACGCACAGTGGCGAAGCAATGCGCCGCAACCAACCTTGTATGGCCGTATCGACCGCCTGACAATCAGCGAAATCAGCGTCCCGGTTGAACTGCGAACGGGACTGTCCCGCCGTGACCTCCTGCAACAGCCCACGCCCTTTCAAGCCACCGTCGCTTTCGGCAAAAGGCTGGAACCATGGCTGCAGCAAATCAAAGTCGACAGCAAATCGCGCTGATCCTGGATTATTGCCATATCTATATGCCCCCCTCGCCATCGGAGAGTTGATGATCGATGCCGCCCTCACTCACGGTTTCCAAGCGCTTACGCCAGCTATTCTTTCCAGGGAAAGCTCACTGAATATCGGAGGCCATGCGCCATGAGCCGGAAAGAAAATGGCAGGGAAAAGGCATCGGCGAAGAATGGGTTCGTCAATTTCAAGAACCGCTGTTTGGCGTGTGCTTGACGACACGGGATGACAGGATGGCCAGGGCTTTCGAGTATCTCGAGGTCTTTGGCAACTGTCAGCGAGACTGGCTTCGACCCGCGGCTACTCCTCGTCATGGCAATTCCTTCGTAACTGGCGGCGAGCCCAGAAATCCAAATAACAGCGCGGCGGATGAGCAGCAGCTCTTGAAAGATGAAGAGTAGAGGAAGCTTAAGAGGCCAATTGCCTTATACTGTAACAAAATACAGTTCGACCGACAGGAGTGACAATCATGGTCAGAGGCAACGCATTGACGCCGCGTCAAATGGAAATTCTCGAGTTCATCCGCCGTACCGTCGAGAGCAACGGCGCGCCACCAACCCGGGCGGAGATCGCCGGCGCCTTCGGTTTTGCCTCGCACAACGCCGCCGAGGAGCATCTGAAAACCCTGGCCAAAAAAGGGGTCATCGTTCTCGAACCGGGGTCGGCGCGCGGTATTCGCCTGGTCGAACAACTAGGTTTGCCGCTGATCGGCAGCGTCGCCGCCGGCAGTCCGATTCTGGCGGTCGAGAACGTTATCGGCCGCTACGCCGTCGACGGGCAACTGTTTAAACCGCGTGCCGATTTCCTGCTGCGCGTGCGTGGCCTGTCGATGATCGACGCCGGCATTCTCGACGGCGACCTGTTGGCGGTGCATCGCAGCGACGAAGCACGCAACGGTCAGATCGTCGTCGCCCGACTCGACGACGAGGTGACCGTCAAGCGCTTTCGTCGGCAGGGCCAGCGCGTCGAATTGCTCGCCGAGAACGCCGATTTCGCGCCGATCATCGTCGATGAACGTTCGCGGACGCTGGCCATCGAAGGGATCGCCGTCGGGCTGATCCGCAGCGGCGACCCGCTTTGAAACGTTGGGGCACGTCGTCGACGACCAGGGCACGAAATCAATCCTGCACGAACGATCGGCTGCTCACCAACTCCCTTCCCGTCGACGGCTGGCGCGGTTTGTCGCGCGCTCACTCACCTCTGTCATCCGAGTTGCCCGCGATGCAGTCTGCAACTTTTCGCCACTCAGGAGGAGTGTTTGTCGATTTTTTTCCTGTCGAGACCAGGGATTCTCTGGCATTTTCAAAGCCCACTTTTTATACTGTCCGCAAAAAAATCAATCGATAGACACCTGCTCGTGGAGTGCAGCCATGGAGAACCACACCACCGATATATTGCCGCAAGCTTTGCTGATCGGCATTCCGAGCATCGACGCGCAGCATGAAAATATCTTTCGGCGGATCGAATCGTTGAAGGAGTCTTGCTACGGTAGTGGCCCCGATTCACTTGACGAATTCGTCAGTTTGCTGAATTACCTCGAATTCCACTTCGCCACCGAGGAAGCCCTGGCGTCGACTCTCGGAGTCGATTTCCTCGACCATTCAACGGTACACCGCAGCAACCTGCAATCCTTGCACAAAGCCTTCGATGGTATTCGCAGCGGGGCGCGCGACGTCCATTCATTTCTGCGTTACGCCGAATATTGGTTTGAGCGCCATATCGCCGAGGAGGACAAGCCGTTCGCTGCCAGCGTGCATGCTCGGCAGCAGCAGATCCTGACGACTGCGACCGGTTCCCTGGTCGAAACTGACACGACGGCAAACGATTGAGCATCTGGCTGCTTAGAACGCCGTCAATTTGCCAACAGGTCGATAACCTATGAAATTACTCGGAAATTGGCTGGCCAGAGGCGCCGTACATTCTTTTTTGCGTTCTGCCGAGCAATCTGGCAAGCTGATACCCGAATCGGTTTCTCGTGCCATCGTGCCTTATTTTCGACTCTCGATCAGCCGTCGCCAGACGGCGCCACCTCCTTAATCAACGACTCGCATTCATCATGAACCTGACCGCCTCAACCGCCTGGAAGGCTATTGAAGCGCACGGGAAATCCCTTGCGCCTGTACACCTGAGAGAAATGTTCACCCGCGATCCAGGTCGCGTTTCCTCTCTCTCCCTCCGTTTCGACGGGATCCTTTACGATTTTTCGAAGCAACGTGTCGAACCGGCAACGTTGCCGTTACTGACCGCGCTGGCTCGTGAGGCGCGACTCGATGAATGGACGGCACGGATGTTCGGTGGCGAGAAAATCAACGCCAGCGAAGGTCGCGAAGTGTTGCACGTCGCCTTGCGCCGCTTGAGTGGTCCGTTCCCGGGCAGCGCCTGCGACGTCATGCCACAAGTGCTGGCCACCCGCCAGCGGATGGTCGCTTTCGCCGAACGTTTGCGTTCGGGTCAAGCACTGGGTTTCACCGGCCTGCCGATTCGCAGCGTGGTCAATATCGGGATTGGCGGCTCGGACCTCGGACCGAAAATGGTCGGTTACGCGTTACGGGCGATTTCGCATCCGACGCTCGGCGTGCATTACGTTTCCAATCTCGACGGCGCGCAGCTGGCGCCACTGCTGCAAACACTGGACCCGCGCACGACGATGTTCCTGGTTGCCAGCAAGACCTTCACGACTCAGGAAACGATGCTCAACGCGCAGACCGCTCGCGACTGGTTGCTGTCCAATCTCGGCGACCCGGCGGCAATTGGCAAGCATTTTGCCGCACTGACCGCCAAGCCCGAACGGGCCGGCGAGTTCGGCATAGCTGAAGAAGCGATCTTTCCGCTCTGGGACTGGGTTGGCGGCCGTTTCTCGCTGTGGTCGGCGGTCGGCCTGGCGCTGATGATCGCCATCGGTCCGCAAGCCTTTGCCGACCTGTTGGCCGGCGCCGAACGGATGGACGAGCATTTCTGCAACGCACCTTACGAACGCAACCTGCCAGTGATCATGGCGCTGCTCGGCATCTGGAATACCAATTTTCTCGGCGCGACCAGCAACGCCGTCTTGCCGTACAACGAATCGCTGAAATATCTGCCGTCGTTTCTGCAGCAGCTCGAAATGGAAAGTAACGGCAAGGCAGTCGGTCGCGACGGTCAGCCGCTTGCTTGCGCTTCGAACCCGATCGTCTGGGGCGAACTGGGCAACAACGGACAACATGCCTTCTTCCAGTTACTACATCAAGGCGGCCGCCTGGTGCCCTGCGACTTCATCGCCGCCGTCCGCTCCGATTTTCCCCTCCCCGGACACCAGGAGGCGCTGCTGGCCAACTGCTTCGCGCAGAGCGCCGCATTGGCTTTCGGGAAGACGAGCGACGAGGCACGCGCCGAATTGAGCCGCAGCATGCACGGCACTGAACTCGAGGAACTACTGCCGCACAAAGTTTTTCCTGGCAACCAGCCGTCGTCCACCTTGTTGCTGTCGCGACTCGATCCGCAGAACATCGGTGCGCTGATCGCGCTTTACGAGCACAAGGTTTTCGTCCAGGGCGTGATCTGGGGGCTCAATTCCTTCGATCAGTGGGGAGTCGAGCTCGGCAAAGCGGTAGCCAACAGCATCCTGCCGGCGATCGGCGATGCCAATCTGGCGGCCAATTTGGACCAATCGACACAGGATTTGCTGACCTTCAGTCGGCAGCATCTCAGCTAGATCGATCAAACACACTGGAAAGCTGTTCCGCCCCGGCAGCGATCCGGGGCCTAAAATTCGACACGGGGCAAATCATGACCAGCAATGTAATTGTCGTTCCCAGCACGCCGTTTGCCGGCCAGAAACCGGGCACCTCCGGTTTGCGCAAGAAAGTGGCCATTTTTCGGCAGACTCATTATCTCGAGAACTTCGTCCAGGCGATCTTCGATACCCTGAGCGACCAGCAGGGCCAGACCCTGGTGCTGGGTGGCGACGGGCGCTATTACAACGACGTCGCCATTCAGACGATCCTGAGGATGGCCGCCGCGGCCGGCTTCGGCCGCGTGCTGGTCGGGCGTGACGGCATCCTGTCCACACCAGCCGCCAGCGCAGTGATCCGCAAACGTCAAGCCTTCGGCGGCATCATCCTGTCGGCCAGCCATAATCCTGGCGGTCCGGACGACGACTTCGGGATCAAGTACAACCTCGGCAATGGTGGCCCGGCAAACGAAGCGTTCACCGATGCCGTTTATCGCCGGACGCAGGAAATCAGCGCCTACCGTACCGTCGATACGCCGGATGTCGATCTCGGAAAATTCGGCGAGGTGACTATTGCCGGCATGACGGTCAGCGTCATTGATCCGGTTGCCGATTACGCCGAGTTGCTCGAATCGCTGTTCGATTTCGAGCGGATCGCCGCGCTGCTCGCCCGCCCCGAGTTCCGGATGCGATTCGATGCGATGCACGCGGTAACTGGCCCGTACGCCCAGGCGATCCTCGAAGGTCGCCTGGGCGCTCCCGCCGGGACGGTGGTCAATGGCACGCCGCTCCCTGACTTTGGCGGCGGCCATCCCGACCCGAATCCGGTTTATGCCAGTGATCTGATCGCCGCGCTGGCCGACCCCGCTTCCGGCTTGTCGTTTGGCGCCGCCTCCGATGGCGACGGTGACCGCAACATGGTCGTCGGTCGTAACTTTTTTATCAGCCCAAGCGACAGCATCGCCATCCTGGCGGCCAATCACGCGCTGATTCCGGCCTATTCCCGCGGTCTAGCCGGGGTCGCCCGCTCGATGCCGACCAGTTGCGCGCTCGACCGTGTGGCGCAGGCGCTTGGCATTCCGTGTTACGAAACACCGACCGGTTGGAAATACTTCGGATCCTTGCTCGATGCCGGCCTGGCCACCCTCTGCGGTGAAGAAAGCGCCGGCACCGGTTCCAACCACGTGCGCGAGAAAGACGGTCTGTGGGCGGTACTCTACTGGCTGAACATTCTCGCTGCGCGTGGCGAATACGCCGAGGACATCGTCCGTGATCACTGGCAGCGTTTTGGTCGCAACGTTTATTCGCGACATGATTACGAAGGAATCGCCACCGAGGCCGGCGATCGGCTGATGGACGAATTGCGTGCCCGCTTGCCGCAACTGCCTGGGACGACCTGCGCCGGGATGCGCATCGCCGCCGCCGACGATTTCCACTATACCGACCCGGTTGACGGCTCCCGCTCCGAGCGCCAAGGCGTGCGTATTCTGCTCGACGACGGTTCGCGCGCGGTTTTCCGTCTTTCCGGCACCGGCACTGAAGGAGCCACTTTGCGCGTGTATCTCGAACGATATGTCGCCGATCCA
>JAEUOJ010000151.1 GCA_016789495.1 Accumulibacter sp.
TCGATATACAGGTGTTTGATCACCAGATCGTCACCTTCCTCTTCGATCAGCGACGGCGCCAACTGGCGCAGACTGGCCAGCAATTCGGCCGAAAAACGATGGCGGGGCAGGGCGACGTGTGAAAATTCGAGCGTGTCGGCCATCCGTCCGACCCGATCGACCTGCTTGACCAGCAGATATTTGCGCTTGACGGTGTCCCGGTCCATTTCTTTGGAGGCGCCGAACACGTCCTTGATCATCTTGAAGACGTAGGGGTATGACGGTAGGGTGAATACCAGCATTACCAGACCGGCGATGCCAGGGGCGATGACGAATTGATCCTCGGAGTGTCGCAGGTGATGCTTGAGATCGCGGAAGAACAAGGTTTTGCCTTGCTTGCCGAGACCGAGCATGGTGTAGATTTCCGAAGCGGGCTTGTTGGGCATGATGCTACGCAGGAACTGGACGTAAGCCGAGGGGACTTCCATGTCGACCATGAAATAAGCGCGCGATAGCGAAAACAGCACGCTGATCAGCCAGTTGTCTAGCAGCAGGGTGTCGATCACCAAGTGACCGTTCGGCGTGTGGATCACCGGGATGGCGAAGGGCATTTCGTGATGGCCGTTGATTGCCTTGCCGAAGATGTAAGCCCCCTTGTTGCGGTAAAACGCGGCATGCAACACCTGGATTTGCGCATTGGCCTCGGCCTTCGGCCACTGCCCCAAGCGCTGCAGCGCAGTGCGCATGATGTAATCGACGTCGCGTTCGAGATTCTCGAACGGCCTTTGCCATTCGAAGTCGAGGATGATTTGCCGGATGGTGTCGCGCAAGCCGTCATCGGCCGGGTAGTAGCTGCGGTAGGTCGGCGGTGAGGACTGGATGTATTCGGTCGATACCGCCGGACGGGCAAAAATGTAATCGTTGTTGAAATAGGTGCGGTGCAGGATTTTTGAGCAGACGGTATTGAAAAAGGTTTCGGCGAGTTCGGGCTGCTTGTGATTGATCAACAGGCCGATGTAGTAGAGCTTGAGCTGCTGCCAGATCACGTCGTCGAGCGTCTCGGCACCGAACTCGGCGCAGAGCCGATCGGCCGTTTCACTGACCCGATCATCGTAAGAGCGGATTCGCCGACGCACGGCGGTATGGACACCTTTCCAATCACCATCCTCGAAGAGCTGCTTGGCTTGCTGTCCATAGTTGCGGATCAGACGATAGTGTCGATTGAAGCCATCGAGCATCGCCTCGGCGATTCGCTGGGCCAGCGGGATTTCAACGGTCGGGATGTCCATGGAATGCGGCTTCACCAGATAGACGGGATGCCAACGATTTTAGCATTCGCCCGGCGAGCGGCAGCGGCAAAAAGGTCGTCGGCATGGCTATTGAAGGGATGACACCACCTTCCGCTTGCCGCCCGAATAGTCTGGTGGAGAAAACGCATTTCGGACATAATGGCAGATGGTGCCGCAGGAGCATTGGCTCTCAATCGCTCTCTCGTGCCCACCGCGCCGCCTCGTGTGATCGGCAGTCGAAATGTGCGCTAATGCGTCACTGCCAGCCCGCGATGCTGGCACCCGAACCGGATACCATCACATTATTTGGAGTTGGCATGAGCGAAAGTCTGATCAAAGTCCCACAAGGCGGCCAGAAAATTGTTCCCGGGCAAGCCGTCCCCGACAACCCGATCATCCCATTCATCGAAGGCGATGGCATCGGTATCGATATCACGCCGGTCATGATCAAAGTGGTCGATGCGGCAGTGAACAAGGCCTATGGTGGCACCAAGAAAATCTATTGGATGGAAGTCTACGCCGGCGAAAAATCCACCCAACTCTACGGGTCCGACGTCTGGCTGTCGAAGGAGACGCTGGATACCCTGAAGGAATATTCGGTTTCGATCAAAGGCCCGATGACCACGCCGGTTGGCGGCGGGATCCGCTCGCTGAACGTCGCCCTGCGCCAGGAACTCGATCTTTATCAGTGCGTCCGGCCGGTTCAGTATTTCCGCGGGGTTCCCTCGCCGCTGAAGGATCCGGCGAAGACCAACATGGTCATCTTCCGCGAAAACACCGAAGACATCTACGCCGGCATCGAATGGGAAGCGGGTTCGGAAGGCTGCAACAAGGTCATCAACTTCCTGCGTGAGGAAATGGGCGTCAAAAAAATCCGTTTCCCGGATAGTTCCGGGATCGGCATCAAGCCGGTTTCCAAGGAAGGTACCGAGCGTCTGGTGCGCGCCGCGATCAAATACGCGATCGCCAACAAGCGCAAGTCGGTGACCATCGTACACAAAGGAAACATCATGAAATTCACGGAAGGCGCTTTCCGTGACTGGGCTTACAATCTGGCCAAGCAAGAATTCGGCGGCGAGCCGATTGATGGCGGTCCGTGGCTGAAATTGCCGAATGGCATCGTGATCAAGGATTCGATCGCCGACGCCTTCCTCCAGCAAATCCTGTTGCGTCCCGCCGAGTACGACGTGATCTGTACCACCAATCTCAACGGCGATTACATCTCCGACGCGCTTGCCGCACAGGTCGGCGGGATCGGTATCGCCCCTGGCGCCAATATTTCCGATCAATACGCCTGCTTCGAAGCCACCCATGGCACGGCCCCGAAATACGCGGGCCTGGACAAAGTCAATCCGGGGTCGCTGATCCTCTCGGCGGAAATGATGCTCCGTCACCTCGGCTGGGTCGAAGCCGCCGACCTGATCATCAAATCCATGGAAGCGGCCATCGGCGACAAAATCGTCACCTACGATTTTGCACGGCTGATGGACGGCGCTACCGAAGTGTCATGCTCGGCCTTTGGCGAAGCGATGATCGAGCGCATGTAAGGAATCATCGACGCATTGCAGCAATGACAAGGCCCCCGCAAGGGGGCTTTGCACAACAGGCATTTGTTTCCATTCATGGGTGTCGTGCATTTCAGGCCAAGGGCTGGGCAGAAGCCAGCTCGGCACAACGAAAGCGGGCCAGGCGCCAGCTTTCACACACCGTCTGGCCGTTCGGTTGAGATTGGCGCCCATGTCGGGGCAAGAAACATCGGGGTCTGGGTTGACGACAACGGCGCCGGCTCGCCGAAAGGTAGTGAAGAAACGAATTTCAAAAAATTCGAGCGCGGCCAGCCGGAAGAAGCGGCTCGCGGCTTCGGCTAGGGCTTGACCATCTGTCGGGCGATCGTCGAAGAGCACGGGGGAGAGAACAACACCACGAATCGGCTGAACGGGGCGCGCTTGATGTTTGCCTTGGCCAAGAGCGATCCACCCTGGCCGGCCGCAGAGAAAGTCCCAGGGAGGAGAAAAGTGGTCTGAATCTCCACGGCCACGCCGAGAGCGGCGCTGCGGCTGGCGTCTTGCCGGTCACTCCGCTTATCCCTTCCGACACCGGCTCTTCCTCCGCCTCTTGGGGGGATAGATATTACTGATTTGACGCCGGAATGGTCCCTCCCGCTAACATGCTGGCGCTTGTCGAACCTGCGCACGCCCGCCGGATGACAAGGCGGTCTCCGCAAGAAGAGGATCAACTTTGCCGTTCGAGTTTTTCAGAGGAGGGAGAAAGATGTACATGTCTTCATTGCCCAGGTGGGACTTCTTCTGGTGTCGCGCGCTGCTTGGCCTGGCCATCATGCTATGTGTCGGCTGCGTGCCAAAAAGATTGGACTACTATCCAACGCCACCCGCGGCGGAATCTCGCATCTATCCAAGCGTGAAGACTGAGCCGCCGTGTCAATGCTCGACGCGCTACCTGTCGACGAATCGCTTCAAGCGCGTTCTCATCGTCGTGCTGGAGAACAAGAACTATGCCGAGGTGATCAAGAACCCGTACTTCCGCGATCTGGCACAGAGCGGCGCCCATTTCACGAATTTCCACGGCTTGGTTCACCCGTCGTACTCGAACTACATGGCGATGATCGCCGGCACGGAAGTCGAGAGTCATCACGACGTTCAGCAGACCTATGACATCTGTTCGATCGGTGACCTCCTGTCGGCGAAGGAAACGAATCTGCGCTGGAAGAACTACGCCGAAGGCTATCCCGGAACCACGACGTGTTTCCTCGAAGACCGCTTCGTCGAAGCTTTCGTTGACGACCAGAAGATTGATGGCCAGAAGACCGCGTACCACTATGCTCGCAAGCACGTACCGTTTCTCAGCCTGGCTTCGGTGCAGAAAAACGACTGCCGGAACGTTGTGAATGCGCGGGAGTTCGAGCGCGATCGCCTGGCTGGGACATTGCCGGAGTTCGCCCTGTTCACCCCGGACATGGACAATGACGCGCACGATACCGATATCCCGACGGCAGCGAAGTGGTTGCAGGGCTTTCTTGGCCCACTGCAGAAAGACAAGGCGTTCTGGCAGGAAACGTTGACAATCGTCACCTTTGACGAGTCCGACACCGATGACTCGCCCGACGGCCCGAACCATATCTACACGGTCTTCCTCGGCGACATGGTCAAGAAATCCGGTGCCGACAAAGGCATAGCCGGGAACTACAACCACTACAATGTCCTACGAACCATCGAAGAGAATTTCGGCCTGTGTTCCCTGGGTAGCGGCGACGGTGGCGCCAGGCCCATCGACAACATCTGGCGTTAAGAGCAGCGGACGAGCGGGGTCGGCATTCCCTGCCCCGTCCTCGCGGCAAACCAAGGCGGAGGTGCCCGCGGACTCCGAGCCGCGGGCAACCGACTGAGTCGGCAGCTTTCAGTTCGGCTCTGTTGGACCGCCTCCTGCATCATTCGCACATCATGCCGATCGCCGGGAAAGGCTACCGCCTCAAGCATCGGCGGCAAGCCGGCATGGTTCAGATCATCACGAAGACGGCCAGCGCACGACAGCATTGGGGGCGTATCAGTTTTAAATCGGTGTCGTAAGTGCGCGGACCAACGCTTACTCCTTCCGGCAGTATCGTCACCCGATCCTTGGCTCCCGTCGCGGATGAGCTTTCGCCCTGAGCAAAATCGACATCCACCCGCAGGCGAATCACTTCCATCAAGCGCATTCCGGTACCGTACAGCAGACGCGCAAGCAGGCCGTAGACCCCATCCATTCGCTCCAGCACGCGCTGGACTTCGCCGCGAGTGAGGACGACCGGCAAGCGTTGTGGGCGTTTGGCTCGCACCCTCTCGTCGAGCCAGGGC
>JAEUOJ010000154.1 GCA_016789495.1 Accumulibacter sp.
AATTCGCGGATGGTGTTGCGGTCACCGATTTCCAGGCCGGTCGGTTCGCCGGCATATTTTTTATCCTGAGGTTCTTCGCCTAGCGAACAGAACTGGAAGATGCGGTTGTCCCGCCCGATGCGTGTTCGTCCGGTAATCACCACGTGTGGGCCGATGACCGTGTTGTCGCCGATGTCGACGAATTCACCGATGATCGAATAGGGACCGACCGAGACCTGATTCCCGAGTCGTGCTCCCGGATGAATTATCGCCGTGGGATGGATCATGATTGCCGTCGTTGCTCATTGGGGGTGAAAGAATCCGCTACAACGTTCGCTTAATCGCCGATTCCTCGTTTGAGAGCCTGTCGGACTTGAGCAATCGTTGCGACCGGTCGGGAAAGCGAGGACAGTTTTTCACGATTAGAGGGCCTATGCAACGAAGAATCGACAAAAAGTGGACCGATGTCTCCAGTGGCGCAAAGGATCATACGCAAAACCGTCAGGCTGTTGGTCAGGTCATGCGGCCCGTCGTATATTGCTGACACCTCGCATTTCGACCGATCGACCCGGCTGACGAGTTCTCGATCTGCACTCAGGCCACATTGCGTTTGGCACACATCAATTCGGCCTCGGCGACAATGGCGTTATCGACCCGGGCAACCGCCTGAAATTTCCAGATGCCGCGGATCTGACGTTGGATGGTGACGTGCAAGTGTAATTGATCACCGGCGGTTACTGGCTTTTTGAAACGGGCGTTGTCAATGCCGACGAAGTAGAAGACCGAGTGGGCGTCAGGCTTGCTGTCCATGGTCTTGAACGAGAGGATGCCTGCAGCCTGTGCCAAGGCCTCGAGGATCAGTACCCCGGGCATCACCGGATGATAAGGAAAATGCCCGCAGAAGAAGGGCTCGTTGATGCTGACGTTCTTGTAGGCATGAATGGATTTCCCGGCCTCGAACTCGACGACGCGATCGACCAGCAAGAATGGATAGCGATGCGGCAAATGTTCGAGAATGGCGTGAATATCCATGTCGTTCAAGACGTTTCCCCCTTCATTTGAAGTTTTTTCTCCAGTTCGGCGACCCGCTCGGCGAGTCGGGCCAGTCGTTTGATCTGGGCAGCGTTATGCAACCAGTCGTGATGCGCTTCTAGCGGGAAAATGCTGGTGTACTGTCCCGGCTGACGCAAATTGCGCATCACCAGGGACCCCGCGGAAATATGCACGTCATCGGCCAGTTCCAGATGACCGGAAATCATTCCGGCTCCGCCGATGGTGCACCGCCGACCGATACGTGTGCTGCCGGCAATGCCGACACAACCAGCCAGCGCGGTTTGTTCGCCGAGATGCACGTTATGGCCAATCTGAATCTGATTATCGAGCTTCACCGAGTCACCGATCACCGTGTCATCGAGAGCGCCGCGATCGATGGTGGTATTGGCGCCGATTTCCACATCGTCACCGATGACGACTCGGCCGATTTGTGGAATTTTCTGCCAGCGGTCGCCATCTTTGGCGAAGCCGAAACCGTCGGCGCCGATCACCGCCCCCGAATGAATGATCGCCCGCTTACCGATGAGGCAATCGTGATAGACCACCACCCGCGGGTAGAGCAAGGAATCATCACCGATGGTCACGCCGTCACCGATCACGCAACCGGCATGAATCGTCACGTTTTCGCCGAATGTCACCTGCCGGCCAATGACCGTATTCTCGCCGACGCTGGCCGATGCCGGCAAGATCGAGTGCACGATCGCGCCAGCTTGTACGCCGAGGCGAGGCGACGGTGGCGGATTGAGCAGTGCGGTGACTCGCGCGTAATAAGCGTAGGGGTTCGGATGGACGATTCGCGGCAAGGCGGTCGCAGCGGCGAATGCCGGGGCCACGATCACCGCGCTTGCCCCGGTCCCGGCCAACTGGGCGCGAAATTTCGCATGGGCCAGGAAAGTGATTTGTCCGGGTTTGGCCGATTGCAGACTGCCGACTTGTGAAACGACGACCGACCCGTCGCCCTCGAGCAATCCTCCCAGCCGTGCGACAATCTGATCCAGTCGAAAACTCGCGGACATGACCACTTCTCGCGCAGCAGAAACTACTTGGCGTCAGACAAGGCTTTGATCACTTTGTCGGTGATGTCGAGTCTTGGGCTGACCCACACGACATCCTGGACAATCAGATCGTATTTTTCACTATCGGCAAGCTGTTTAATCGCTTTGTTGGCTTTTTCAATGATCGCCGCGTTTTCCTCGTTCTGCCGCAGGTTCAGATCCTCGCGGAATTCACGCTGCTTGCGCTGAAAATCCCTGGACATTTCTCCGAGATCCTTTTCCTTGCTCCGGCGGTCGGATTCGGACATCGTCAGGGCGTTCTTTTCCAGCGTTTCTTGCAAACTTTGCAACTGTTTCGCCAGACGTTGCAAATCCTGGTCACGTTTGGAAAATTCCTGTTCGATTTTCTTCGCCGCCCTGACCGCTGCCGGTGCGTCTCGGAACAGCCGTTGCGTATTGACATACCCAACTTTGAGCTGGTCCACTGCCGACGCGTAAGAAACCGGCAGCGAAGCAATCATTGCAACCAGCAACTTGGCAATCGTTTTTTTCAAACTGACTCTCCTGAGTTAAAAAACCGTTCCCAACTGGAACTGAAATTTCTGCAATTTGTCGTTACTCTTCTGGTTTATCGGTTGGCCAAGGCTGAACTTCAACGGACCGAGCGGAGAAAGCCATGCCGCCGTCAGGCCGTACGACATCCGCAATCCTTCTTTGGACAGGGTATACGTATCGGTATAAACATTACCGGCATCGAAGAACGGTCCGAAACGGAATGATTTATCAAGCCCTGGAAAAGGAAGCAACAATTCACCATTGAAAACCAGTTTGCGAGTGCCACCCAAACGAGTGTCGGCATAAGCCGGATTGACCGGTCCGAGGCTGGCGGTATCATAGCCACGAACGGAGCCGATACCTCCAGCGTAAAAGTTCTTGTAGAAAGGCAGGTTTTGCCCATGAAAGCCGGCTGCATATCCCAGATCGGTACTCAGCATCAAAACCAGGTCCTTGGTCAAGGAGAAGAAGCGTTGGTGCTGATAAGTCAATCGATAAAATGTCAGATCGAAACCAGGCAAGGCAACTTCCAACCCAGCCCGCTGTAATCCGCCGGTGGTTGGATAAATAGCACTGTTTCGGGTGTCGCTCGTCCAGGAAACCGTCGCCGGCAAGGTGATATTCGACCTTCCGAATTCCTTCTGAAAATCGACATATTGCACCGGGGTGGCGGTGGTGACCGGTTCGATGTCGATTTTTGTTTGATCGATCGCCAGACCGAAGCCCAACGTTTCTTTCTCGCCGATTGGAAAACCGAAACGAATCCCGCCACCCGTCGATTGCGATTTGAATGCATAACCCAGCGTTGTCGGATTGACGTTACGATGGTAGAGATCAAATCCTTGACTAATCCCGTCGACCGTGAAATACGGATTGGTGTAATTGATGCCGATCGTCCGATTCAATTTCCCGGTGTTCATTTGCAATGCCAGAAACTTGCCGCTACCAAAGATATTGGCCTGGGAAATCGAGCCGGAAATGATGAATTTTTCAGAGCTGGAATAACCCGCTCCCAAGGAGATATTGCCAGTTGATTTCTCGGCCACATTAACGTTCACGTCGACTTGATCGGTCGTTCCGGGCACCGGCGGCGTTTCAACGGTCACTTCGGCAAAATAGGTGGTCTTGTCGATACGTTCGCGCGACGCGGCAACGCGATCTGCGTCGTACCACGCGCCTTCCATCTGTCGCATTTCCTGGCGGATCACTTCATCACGCGTTTTTGAATTGCCGGTGATATTGATACGCCGGACATACACTCGTTTTCCCGGATCGATAAAAATGGTAAACGCCACCTGCCGCTTTTCCTTGTCGATTTCTGGTGCGGCATTGACATTGGCAAAAGCATAGCCTTGCGCACCGAGCTTTTCGCTGATGGCCTTGGTACTTTCGTTGAGTTTTTCGCGCGAGAAAATCTCACCGGCCCGAATGGAGACCGATTTTTTGAATTCCTCTTCGGAGAGCATCAGATCGCCGGTCAACTTGACCGACGAAACCGTATAGCGCTCACCTTCGTTGATATTGACCGTGATGTAGATGTCCTTTTTGTCGGGGCTGATCGACACTTGCGTCGATTCGACATTGAATTCGAGATAACCGCGATCGAGATAATAAGAACGCAAGGTTTCCAGATCGGCAGTCAGCTTTTGTTTGGAATATTGATCACGCTTGGTGTACCAGCTGTTCCAGGACGATGTACGTTGCTCCATGATGCCGAGCAACTCCTTCTCTTTAAAGGCATTGGCACCGACAATATTGATTTGCTTTATTTTTGCTGCCTCGCCCTCGTCGACTTTGAAATTGATCGCCACCCGGTTGCGATCCAGCGGGGTGATGGTGGTGGTAATCGTCACCGCATAACGGCCACGGGACAGATATTGCCGCTTCAGTTCCTGTTCCGCCTTGTCGAGGGTTGCCCGGTCGAAAGTCCGCGAAACGGCAACGCCGATATCCTTGAGGCCTTTGATCAACTGATCTTTATCGAATTCCTTGAGACCGACAAAATCGATTTGGGCTATCGCTGGCCGCTCTTCAAGAGCGACAATCACCACATTGCCCTCGGTTTCGATCCGGACATCTTTGAAAAATCCGGTGGCAAACAAGGATTTGATCGCTTGGGCGGCTTTTTCGTCAGTCATCGTTTCGCCGACTTTAATCGGCAAATAACTGAACACCGTTCCAGCCTCGACACGCTGAATACCTTCCAGCCGAATATCCTGAACGGTGAACGGTTCGATCGCCGCCGCGTTCACGACAAAAAGGGTCGCCATCAAACCGGCGAGCAGAGTTTTTTTCATCAATTCAGCTGGAAAACAATCGATTGAGGTCGTTGTAGAAGGCAAACGCCATCAGCAGGCTCAGTAATGCCAAACCAATCTGCTGGCCAATTTCCATCGTTCGCTCGGAAAGTGGCGCGCGCTTGACGATTTCGATCAGATAATACAACAAATGCCCGCCATCCAGAATCGGGATGGGCAGCAGATTGAGAACACCAAGGCTGATACTGACCAGCGCCAGGAATTTCAGATAGTAATCGATGCCGAGTTTCGCCGATTGACCCGCATAGTCGGCAATCGTCACCGGGCCACTGATGTTTCGCCACGACACTTCGCCAAGCAGCATCTTGCCGATCATCCGCAGGGTGAACCACGATTTGTCCCAGGTTTCAACCACACCCTTGCCGAAGGCGGTCAGTGGGTCGTAGCTGACCCGAATCATCATTTCATCACGCAACACCCGGTCGTCCCGAACACCTGCGCCGATTCGACCCACACTTTGGCCCCGTTCATCAATCGTCGACGGGGTGATCGAAATGGTCAAACGCTGGTCACCCCGCAGCACATCGAAGCGCAGCATTTTTCCCGGTGATCGCCTGACAGTGCGCACGACATCGGACCAGCCAGTGACAGGCGTGTCGTCAATAGCCAGAACCTTGTCCGCGGTCAGCATGCCGGCGGTATCGGCGGCGCCATTTGGTGTCACGGTGCCAATTAGTGCGGGGAAATTCGGCCGATAAAGCGTCAAGCCGAGTCTTTCCAGCGGATCGCCTTCCCAACCGGACTCACGAATCGCCGATACCGTCAACCGTCGCCAAGCGATCTCGTTTTGCCGATTGATCAATTCAAGGATGATCTCGTCCTGATCGCTAGCGCGACGCAACATCAACCAACGCATTTCCTGCCAGGTCTGAATCGATTCGTCGCCAATCTTGCGAACCAGTTCACCGTTTTGAATACCGGCGGCGGCGGCCGCGCTGGCCGCCGCCGGGGAACCGAGAACAGGCTTGACTTCGAGCGTTCCGTTCCAGAACAACAGCCAATACACCATCACCGCAAGCAGCAAATTGGCCAGTGGTCCAGCGGCCACTATCGCCATTCGTCGCCAGACCGATTGTCTATTGAAACTACGATGCAACTCCCCGGCCGGTACCTTCCCTTCTCGTTCGTCGAGCATCTTGACATAGCCACCGAGCGGAAAAGCGGCGATCGCCCATTCGGTGCCATCACGCCCCCAACGCCGGCTCCAGATCGGTCGTCCAAACCCGACCGAAAAGCGCAACACCTTGACCCCCAGCCAACGAGCGACCAGATAATGGCCGAATTCATGGAAGATGATCAATACCCCGAGCACCAGGGCAAAAGCGCAGAGATAGTACAGAAAACCGTTCATTTTTCGAGCCGTCGGGCAATGAAGCGGTCGGCCAGTTCGCGCGCCTGCCGGTCGGCGTCGAGCACCTCGGCCAGCGAATCGGGTTCAGGTCCCGCCGGCAGACAGTTCAGCGTTTCGGCAATCACCCGAGGAATCGAAAGAAACCGAATCCGTCCGTCGAGAAATGCCTGCACGGCCACCTCGTTGACGGCATTGAGAATGGCGGCAGATCGGCCGCCTTGCTCCAGTGCCTGGTAGGCCAGACCAAGACAGGGGAAGCGGCGGTCGTCCGGCCGCTCGAAAGTCAATGAACCAACCTTGAACAGATCAAGCGGCGCAACACCGGCAGTGATCCGTTGCGGGTATGCCAGCGCATGGGCGATCGGCGTGCGCATGTCTGGATTACCCAGTTCGGCAATCACCGAGCCATCAACGTAATGGACCAGCGAATGAATGATGCTTTGCGGGTGCAGCACGACCTCAATCTTGTTGGCAGGAACATTGAATAGCCAATGCGCTTCGATCAATTCCAAGCCTTTGTTCATCAACGTCGCCGAATCGACCGAGATTTTTCGGCCCATCACCCAATTTGGGTGGGCGCACGCTTGTTCGGGGGTAACCTTCTCCAGATCGGCGGCGGTCCACGTACGAAACGGCCCACCCGAGGCGGTCAATGACAAGCCGAGAATGCCACTGGCCAGCGGATCCGCCGCATAGTCGATCGGAAGCGATTGGAAAATGGCGTTATGTTCGCTATCGATCGGCAACAACGTCGCGCGATTCTCACGGACAGTGCGCATGAATACCGCGCCAGCCATCACCAAGGCTTCCTTGTTGGCCAACAATATTTTTTTCCCGGCCGCGGCGGCCGCCAAAGTAGGCGGTAGACCGGCGGCGCCAACTATGGCGGCCATCACCATGTCGACCTCGGCAAGCGAGGCCATTTCAATCAAAGCTTGTGGCCCGGAAACCACCTTGGTCGGACTGCCGACCTCCATCAAGCGACCGGACAATACCGCAGCGTGCTCGGCGTCGGCGACCACGGCATATCGCGGCTGAAACTCCAGACATTGTTCAAACAGTTTAGCGATTTGCCGATGAGCACACAGCGCTAACACGCGATAGCGGTGACGATGTCTGCGGATAACATCCAGCGTATTTACCCCGATCGAGCCGGTAGACCCGAGAATGGTCAGCGTCTGCACCGGTGGCTGAGGGAACATCAATCGACCGCCAGCAACCAAAGCAAGGCAACGATCGGTAAGGTGGAGGTCAGGCTGTCGATCCGGTCAAGCAACCCGCCATGGCCCGGCAGAATGTTGCTGCTATCCTTGAGACCCGCCTGGCGTTTGAGCAAGGATTCGAGAAGATCGCCCATGACACTGACCCCAGTGAGTGCCAGCAAGGCAATGAGCAGCCGCCACGTCGATGCGCTGAGCAATTCGGGAAAGCGAAATGACAACAACAGACCGTAAACGACCACCGCCACGGCTCCGCCAATCGCTCCTTCCCAGGTTTTACCCGGACTGATGTTCGGTGCCAGCTTGTGCCGTCCCCAACGCCTGCCGGCGAAATAGGCGCCTGTGTCCGCCAACCAAGCGATCATCATGACCGCCAACAGCACGTAAGGTCCGGCCTGCCGTATCTGAATCAAAGCCAGCCAGGCCGGCAGCAACAGGATCAAACCAATGATCACTCCGATTGACGGTCCAGGCAGCGGCCAGCGCCGCCACAACCACAACGGCACGAAGACGCCCCAGAAAACCGCCGCTGGCCAGTAAATCCATCGTCCAAGATGCCAAGCAGCGGATGGAGTCGTTTCCGCTGCAAGACCGAGCGCGGCAGGTTCCAGCCAACCGATGACGATACAAAGCACACCCATCAGTAATG
>JAEUOJ010000087.1 GCA_016789495.1 Accumulibacter sp.
TGCAACGTTGCGAGCGGCCTCGATGAGCGGGGGACCGCTGGTCGGCGTGCGCGTGCTCGATCTGACGCGCTTGCTGCCTGGACCGGTGGCGACGCTGCATCTGGCCGACCTCGGCGCCGACGTGATCAAGATTGAAGATCGCGAGGTTGGCGATTATGCGCGCACCCTGGGCGACGGACCGGACGGAGTCAGTGTTTTCTATCGTTGCGTCAATCGCAACAAGCGCGGTTTGCGCCTCGATCTCAAGCAGGCGGCGGGGCGGGCGGTCTTCATGCGTCTGCTGTCCACCGCCGACATCGTCGTCGAAAGTTTTCGTCCGGGAGTCGCCGACAAGCTGGGGATTGGTTACGCCGCCTTGCGCACGGTCAAACCGGCGATCGTTTATTGCGCGATCACCGGCTACGGTCAAACCGGGCCGTTGGCGCGGACCGCCGGTCATGACCTGAATTACATCGGTTTTTCCGGCGTTCTCGAGCAGATTGGCGTTGATGGCGGGCAGCCGGCGATTCCCAATCTTCAAATCGGTGATCTGCTCGGTGGCGCGCTGACGGCGACGATGGGCATCCTGGCCGCCTTGTTCGACGCACGGCGCAGCGGCCAGGGACGACTGGTCGACGTGGCGATGAGCGAAGCGGTGATGGCGCACAATCTGTTTCCCCTGTTTGCCTTGCAGAGCAACGGCGAGGTGCCGGAACGGGGCGGGGACTTGCTCAGCGGCGGCAATGCCGGCTATGGGGTTTATCGGACCGCCGATGGCCGCTATATGGCAGTGGCGCCACTGGAGAAGAAATTCTGGGATATCTTCTGCGATGCGCTGGATCGACCGGACTGGAAAGTTCTGCATGACGCGCGTGGCGCATCCGCCAAAGCCTTGCGTGACGAACTGGCGAGCTTGTTCGCCAGCCGGGACCGACGCGAATGGAGCGAATTTTTCGCCACGATCGATTGCTGTGTCACTCCGGTGCTCGATGTCGGCGAAGCCCTGGCCCATCCGCAGTTCATCGCTCGCGGCATGAGTGTCGAAGCGGATGGGGTGACCCAATATGCGCCGCCGCTGAAACTCTCCGGCTGGAATTTCGCCGTCGAACACAGCGCGCCGACGCCTGGCGAAGACAGTGAGGAAATCCTACGTCAAGCGGGCTATTCGACAGCCGAAATCGCGGCTTTCAGGGCGGTGGCGGTGATTTGAGAGACGTGGCGGACAATGAACCGAAGACGGCCAAGTGCCGGCCTGGGCTCGTTGAGCGAAAATCAGCAAAACCGGCGGCTGACAGTTCAGTTCGCTTTCGTCGGTTTGTTCGGCGTCTCCTCGCCGCCCGGTGGCGGCGTGACCACCGCGGCGGCCGTGCTGGCCGCCTTCTGGAGCTGTTCTTGCATTTGCTGCATCAAGGTCAAGGGCCACATTGCCGCTTGTTTGAGCGCGTCGCCGCTATTGGTGGTCACTTGGGTGCCTGACGAATGACCGTCCGTACCCGCGCCGTAGCTGGTCGCCATTTGACCCATCGCACGCACCGCGTTGAGCGTCACCGATTGCATTTCCAGGCCCTGAATGGTGATCTGCAACATTGACAAATTCATCTTCAGCCAACTTTCGACCGCTTTGAGATCTTTGATCTTTTTATCGATTTCTTCAACGTCCAGGGTTGGGGTGACCAGGTTCGGCAAATTCGGCAGGTTAAAGCCCAAACCTCCCCACATCTTACGAACCAGCGCGAAGGGATCGTTCATTGAATCGAAATTGGTCATTTTGTCTTCTTCTCCACGTGTAGTTGATGCGGCAGATAGTAGCAAAGATTTCTTCTGAATTACTTTGGCGTGTCAATCGACCTTCAACCGGGGAACGACTCAAACTCTATAGCAGTACAGCCGCGTTCTCCTGCTATCGTTGACCTCGATTACCTGCTGCGGTTCAACGTCGGGAACCGGAAAACTGTTACTGATGAACACACTGCCGGGAGGCATCTGCTGCCGGGCCTTTTGCCACAGGGCGGCCATCGGTGTCGGCGACAGAAAGGCATGAACCATGTCGAAGTCGGAAAGATCGATCTGCCAAAGATCGCCCCAGCGCCAGGTGCAGTTGCTCAGGCGCGCGCTGCGCAAGCGACCGATCAGCCAGGTGAGCGGTGCGTTTTCGATGCCGGTAAAATGACTGTCGGGTCGTTCCCTGGCTAGCGGCACGAGGAGGCTGCCGACGCCAGCGCCGAGGTCGACAAAACGCACCGCTGGCCGTTTGGCGATGTGGCGAGCGATGGCCGCCGCTGTATCGGCGTTCGACAGATAGAGCGGCACCTGTCCGCCAGGCGCGCCGCGAAAGATCAGCATCAGCAGCAGAAAAGCCAGTAGGTACCATCCGGGGGGGATCGCCAGTTGGCTGACACCCCAGGCGAGTGGCGCAAAGGCGGCGTGAATCAGCCGCCACCACCAGGGTTGTCTAGTCAGGCTGGCCAAGAGCAAGGCCGTCCCGGCAATGGCGAAAGCCGTGTGTGGCCAGGGCAATTCCTCGTTGCGCAGGGCATAGTATGGCCAAGCCAACACGGCAACCGAGAAAGCCGCGGTGAGTTGCAGATAAAGCTGCCGGATTTGTTGCCCATTGGCGGATGGGCTGGCTGAGGATTCGGATGGCTTGATCGGGGTCACGCCCTGCATGGCCTTTCTGCACGGTGATAAGCGGATTGTAGGGTGTTCGGCGACGGTTTGACCGACAAGTTCTGAAGAAACGAAAGAGAAAGGCGTTGCGCGGCGGGTGTGTGTCGTCGACCGCGGTCCGATGAGCGTTTCCCTCGATGAGAGATGACTCTCGTGTCCTGGGCCATGTCCGCGAATCGGCTTTGCCGGACTGGTATCGATATTGCTTGGCTTGTCCGACGAAACGCGTTGAAGCCTTTCGATTTGATCGGCTTTTCGGCCGTCGATTTGCCTTTGTCCGAAAAAAATGTTTGACAGTTCAAGTATTGAACGTCAAAATCCCCGGTTCTTAGCTGGAGGGATACCCAAGTGGCCAACGGGATCAGACTGTAAATCTGACGGCTCCGCCTTCGAAGGTTCGAATCCTTCTCCCTCCACCAAAAAATGCCGCTATCGATGATGCGGGTCTAGCGCTTCGGGTTAGGGTTTTGCGGGTGTAGCTCAATGGTAGAGCTGAAGCCTTCCAAGCTTATGACGAGGGTTCGATTCCCTTCACCCGCTCCACGCTGCGGCCATGGAATTGCTTCAGGCGACACAAGACGCCCATGTAGCTCAGCGGTAGAGCACTCCCTTGGTAAGGGAGAGGTCGACAGTTCAATTCTGTCCATGGGCACCAGCGTTTGGTGCCGTAAGTTGATTAATTTTCTAATGTCTTGAGGTACTACAAATGGCCAAGGGAAAATTTGAGAGGAACAAGCCGCACGTTAACGTGGGGACGATTGGTCACGTTGATCATGGGAAGACGACGTTGACGGCGGCGATCACGACGATTCTGGCGAAGAAATACGGCGGGATTGCGAAGGCGTA
>JAEUOJ010000186.1 GCA_016789495.1 Accumulibacter sp.
TTGGTAATGAATTACCGCAGTTTCCGTAGACTCATTAAATCACAAAATAATTGACTTAATTAATCAAATTTTCATGATGGAAAGTCTTCACCCCCAGCCATCAGAATCAATCCACCAGCAGTCGGATTTCGATCTGGATTGAGCATAGACAACCGGAATCGCCCGCGCAATCGACTGAATTAAAGAAATTGATCAGCACCAGAAGGCGCGGCGAGTAATCGATCGACCGCCGGCGACTCTGCCACCCGATGTTCCGCGCTGCGGAATTGACGACACCAGCCGACAGCCATCCATTCGATAGCCAAATCACCGATACCAGGCCGACGGCCCGTGCATACCGTAAGGTCTACGGCTTACCTTCACGCCATCATTGATTTTGAAAATGGCACGACGAAGCCACTATCCAGAAATCGCCGCATTGTTTGCCAACCCCAGCGTTTGCCCGGATCACGTCGGGTGCGTGCAAACTGTTATCATGTGCCGCCCTTGCGGGCGTCGGACCAACAGGAAGAGGCAGCACAGGCGAATTGCCCCAACCAGGCTCGCCGGTCGAGTCGGGTCGCACTGATCGCGCCAAGGAGCGCCACGATGCTGGAGAAGCTATTCCAATTGCGAATGCACGGCAGCGACGTGCCAACCGAAATCCTCGCCGGCCTGACCACTTTCATGACCATGGCTTACATCCTGTTCGTCAACCCGGCGATTCTCGGACAAACGGGGATGGACAAGGGCGCGGTGTTCGTCGCCACCTGCCTGGCGGCGGCGTTCGGCTCGGCATGCATGGGATTAATTGCCAATTACCCGATCGCGCTGGCCCCCGGCATGGGTCTCAACGCCTTTTTCACGTTCACGGTCGTCCTGCAGATGGGCTATCGCTGGCCGGTGGCGTTGGGCGCGGTCTTCGTTTCGGCGACGCTGTTTTTTCTGCTGTCGCTCTTCCGGATCCGCGAATCGATCATCGGCAGCATTCCGCTGCCCTTGCGTTCGGCGATCACCGCCGGCATCGGCCTGTTTCTGGCCTTGATCGCGCTCAAATCGGCCGGACTGGTGGTCGCCAATCCAGCCACCCTGGTCGGCCTCGGCGAGCTGAATTCACCGCAAGCATTGCTGGCGATCTTCGGTTTCGTGCTGATCGTCGTCCTCGAAGCACGGCGGGTCACCGGCGCGGTGATGATCGGCATCCTGACGATCACCGTTCTGGCGGTCGGTCTCGGCATCGTTCCGTTCAATGGTCTGGTTTCGCTGCCGCCGTCGCTGGCGCCGACCTGGCTGCAACTGGATATTCGCGGCGCGCTCGACCTCGGCATGCTCAGCGTCGTCTTCGCCTTTCTGTTCGTCGATCTGTTCGACAATACCGGCACCTTGATCGCCGTCGCCAAACGCGCCGGACTGATGCGCGGCGATGGCCATCTGCCGAAAATGGGCCGGGCGCTAATTGCCGACAGTACCGCCGCGCTCGGTGGATCATTGCTCGGCACGTCGACCACCACCAGCCACATCGAATCGGCGGCCGGGGTCGCCGCCGGCGGACGCACCGGTCTGACGGCCTGCGTCGTGGCCGTGCTGTTCCTGCTGGCGCTGTTTTTTGCGCCCTTGGCTGCCCTCGTTCCTGCCTTCGCCACCGCGCCGGCATTGCTGTTTGTCGCGGTATTGATGACATCCGGACTCGCCGAAATCGATTGGCACGACATCACCGTTGCCGCGCCGGTGACGATCACCGCGCTGACCATGCCACTGACTTTCTCGATCGCCAACGGGATTGCCTTCGGCTTCATCGCCTGGGTGATCATCCATCTGTTCGCTGGACGCCGCAGCGAGCTCAAACCGGCGATGGTGATCATCGCTGGCGTGTTTATTGCCAAATTCGTCTTCTTTTCCCACTGAAACCGGATGTCGTCGATGCCTGTCCCGCCGGAACGACCCTCCGCTTTCTCGCCGCAACTGACCGAAAAAGTGGTGCGCTGGCGTGAACTGATGGCGCCTTTCGGCGCCCCCGAGCCGTCGATCCATCCTTCTCCTGCCCGACACTACCGTCAGCGCGCCGAGTTCCGCCTCTGGCGGCAAGGAGAGCAGCGGCATTACGCGATGTTCGTCGCTGGCGACAAACGTTCGCCGATTCTCCTGGACAATTTTCCCGCCGCCAGCCAGCGGATCAACGACTTGATGCCGGAACTGAAAAACGCCTGGCAGGCGAGCCCGGTGTTGTCGGCCGGACTATTTCAGGTCGAGTTTCTGACTACCCTGGCTGGCGAGGCACTAATCACCCTGTGCTATCACCGACGGCTCGATGAAGACTGGCCGTCGGTCGCCCGCTCACTGGCCGAATCGCTGCAGGTCAGCGTCATTGGACGGTCGCGCGGCCAAAAGGTCATCATCGGTCGCGATCATGTGCTCGAAGAAATGACCGTCGACGGCCGTCGTTACCAGTACCGACAACCGGAAGGCGCGTTCACTCAACCGAACGGGATGGTCAACCAGGCGATGCTCGCCTGGGCCTGCGCCACCGTCGGCCAGCGTGACGACGATCTGCTCGAACTTTATTGCGGCAACGGCAATTTCACACTGCCGCTGGCAGCCAAGGTCCGGCGGGTGCTGGCCACCGAAGTCGGCAAATCATCGGTGCGCGCCGCGTTGGCCAATCTGGCCGACAACGGCGTCGACAATGTCACCCTGGTCCGTCTGTCGGCGGAAGAATTGACCCAAGCACTAAACGGCGTCCGACCATTCCGCCGCCTGGCGGGTGTCGATCTGTCCGGCTATCGCTTTGCGACGGTGTTGGTCGATCCGCCGCGCGCTGGACTCGATACGGCAACCTGCGAGCTGCTTCGTCGCTATCCACGGATCGTGTACATCTCCTGCCAACCCGCGAGCCTGGCTGCCAACCTGGCGCAACTTGCCGATACGCACCGTCCGACGCGCTGTGCGGTGTTCGATCAATTTCCCGATACACCACATCTGGAAAGCGGCGTCCTGCTGGAACGGCGATAACTCTGCGCCAAGCCGGCGACCCATGATCGATCGCCAGGCAGCGTCAAATCGTCGTCTGTTCCACCACCGAAGCGATCGCCCGTCCGACTTCGCTGGTAGTGGCCTTGCCACCCATATCCGGTGTCCGCGGCCCTTCGGCCAACACCGTCTCGATGGCCCGCATCACCGCCGCCGCCGCGGCCTGGCAACCGAGATGGTCGAGCATCATCGCCGCGCACCAGATCTGCCCCACCGGATTGGCGATTCCCCGCCCATAAATGTCCGGCGCCGAGCCATGCACCGGCTCGAACAACGAGGGGAACTCCCGTTCCGGATTGAGATTTGCCGAAGGCGCGATACCGATCGTACCGGTGCAGGCGGGACCGAGATCGGAAAGAATGTCCCCGAACAGATTGGACGCGACGACGACATCGAACCAGTCCGGATGGGCAACGAAATGCGCGGCGAGAATGTCAACATGGTATTTATCGGCACGAACCTCCGGATACCGACTCGCCATCGCCGTGAACCGCTCGTCCCAATACGGCATCGATATCGACAGACCATTCGACTTGGTCGCCGAGGTCAGATGCTTCTTCGGACGCCGCCGGGCCAGCTCAAACGCGAACTTCATGATCCGGTCGACACCTCGCCGAGTAAAGATGCTTTCCTGACAGACGATTTCGCGCTCGCTACCAGCGAATAACCGTCCGCCGACGTTCGAATACTCGCCTTCGGTGTTTTCGCGGACGACGTAAAAATCGATGTCGCCAACCTGCCGACCAACCAGCGGTGTCGGCACGCCCGGCATCAGCCTCACCGGCCGCAGATTGACGTATTGGTCGAAATCGCGGCGAAATTTGAGCAGCAAACCCCATAGCGACAGATGATCCGGTACTTTCTCGGGCCAACCGACGGCACCGAAGAAAATCGCGTCGTGCCGACCAATCATCGCCTGCCACTCTTCCGGCATCATCCGGCCATGCGCGAGGAAGTAGTCGCAACTCCAGTCGAATTCGTCCCATTGAAAAGCCAGGTCAAAACGCGTCGCCACGGCCTGTAGCACGCGCAAACCCTCTGGAACGACTTCCTTACCGATCCCGTCGCCGGGGATGACTGCAATACGCATTGGGTTCATGGCTCACCTCCTGCCAGGCGATCAAAATAAGCGCCCACTTTACGCCAACAGATAAGCGACTGTCGGCACCCGATCCATGGTCAGCTGTATATTTCCTCGACCCCGCGATCCAAACGGCCAGACCGCCGCCGGTCACTCACGCTCATCGGCATTACGCCATCCATGACCGCAAGCGCGGCAATCGAGAACGTTGCAGTCACCGTTCACCTATATGCCCAGCTGAACTCAATGGACAACGACGACCGTTTTGTACGGCCAGACCTGAGGGTGTCGAAAAACTTTACAACGCATTTCATTAGCAAGACACAAGACATTAATATCAGCCGATTAAATATGCGGCATGATTCTTGCTTTGAAAAGCAAACGCCTGTCTGGCTGATGGGTGCAGGATCATTCCCACCGGAGAAATGCATGAAAACCGTCCGCAACAATGATTCAACCATTGTTCCAGCTGTTGCCAGCGACATTTTGGATTCGATCGAATCGAATCGCATGATCACCTTACTGGCGTTTACTGATCCGATCTGGCAACCGCTGTTTGCCCCGATCAACAACAATCCTGTTGCGCAAGAGGACAGCTACACCACCCGCCCCGGCCAGTTGCTGGCCATCGCCGCTCCCGGCCTGCTGGCTAACGACAGCGATCCGGACGGTGATCCGCTGTCGGTCACTTCGATCGACATCACCGGCCTGCAGGGGACGATCAGCGCCTTCACCGACGGGCACTTCAATTTCACCCCACGCGCCGGCTTCACCGGCACCACCAGTTTCCGC
>JAEUOJ010000191.1 GCA_016789495.1 Accumulibacter sp.
AATATGGACAGTACAACGCCGTGCCTGGCACGTCCCGCTCACAACTCGGGCAGACGATGGGGGTGGAGCCATCTGCAGGCGAATTGGCAGGCCGGTTTTGCGGGTTGGCGGGATTCATCAGACTCTCCGCGCCAGATCGACAGCCAGACCGGTATAGGTCGAGGGAGTCAAAGCCAGCAACTGCTGTCTGGCTTCTGCTGGAATAGCCAGCGAATTGATGAAAGCGTGCAGGTCCTGCCGGGAGATCCGCTTGCCGCGCGTCAGTTCCTTGAGTTTTTCGTATGGATTGGCCACCGCGTAGCGCCGCATCACCGTCTGGATCGGTTCGGCCAGCAATTCCCAGTTGGCCTCCAGATCCTGTAGTAAACACTCCGGTTCGGCTTCCAGTTTGTCCAGTCCGCGCAGCAAGGAATCGTAAGCGAGCAGGGTATGTCCCAGTCCCACGCCCATGTTGCGCAGCACGGTCGAGTCGGTCAAATCGCGTTGCCAGCGCGAGATCGGCAATTTGTCGGCCAGATGCCGTAACACGGCGTTGGCCAGGCCCAGATTCCCCTCCGCATTTTCGAAGTCGATCGGATTGACCTTATGCGGCATGGTCGAAGAACCCACCTCGCCGGCCTTGAGTTTTTGCCGGAAATAGCCCAGGGAGACATATCCCCAGATGTCGCGGCATAGATCGAGCAGAATCAGATTGCCGCGGGTGAAGGCATCGAACAGCTCCGCCAAACTATCGTGCGGCTCGATCTGGATGGTGTACGGATTGAACTCCAGGCCCAACGCCTCGACGAAGCGCCTGGCGAAGGTCTCCCAGGCAAAATCCGGATAAGCGGCCAGATGTGCGTTGTAATTGCCGACGGCGCCATTGATCTTGCCAAGCAGTTTGACGGCGGCGATCTTCTCCCGGGCACGCCTCAGACGGGCGACTGCATTGGCCAATTCCTTTCCTAGCGTCGTCGGGGTCGCGGGCTGACCATGCGTTCGCGACATCATCGGCAATTCGGCGAACTGGCAAGCCAGCTGACGCAAGCGGTCGATCACCCGGTCGAGAGTCGGCAGCATCGTTTCCTGACAGGCGGATTGCACCATCAAGCCATGAGCCAAATTATTGATGTCCTCGGACGTGCAAGCGAAATGAATGAATTCGGCAACGCGCATCACTTCCTCGTTGTCTGCCATTCGTTTCTTGAGCCAATACTCCAGTGCTTTGACATCATGATTGGTGACCGCTTCAATCGCCTTCACTTCGGCCGCATCCTCCGGACCGAAGTCGCTGACCACGGCATCGACGGCGTCGATGGTCGGTGCGGAAAAAGCGGGAATCTCCGAAAAATGGCCCTCCGCCGCCAGCGCCTTCAGCCACGCGATTTCTACCTGCAGGCGCCGACGGATCAAGCCATATTCGGAAAACTGCGCCCGCAGGGCGGTCAATTTGCCGGCATAACGCCCGTCCAAGGGCGAAAGAGCTGTCAATTCACTCAGAACACTAGGCGACATTGCGAAAAATCCTGAAACGGGAAAACCGATCATTCTACCGAGGTTATCCCTTGGTCCGCTGGCAATCATCAACGTCTCGGCAACGCGGAACGATCGCCTGCTGGCCATGATTGATCTGCCCGCTGAAGCAACGGGCGGTGGTGGGCCGGAAAGAATGGATGCGACGGTCGGTGCGATTTTGCTGGGCAGGTGTGCGCTGGCCTTGCAGCCAAGCGGCGGAAGAAGTCGTCCGCTTCGATCTGTAACTAGGCTGCGAGCCAGGCGACCAAGATGGGGAAGATCAGGAGACGTCGGCGGGTAAAGTCTGACGGGCGAAGCCGATGAGCAGCGACGAACGTTGCGGATTGAAGCCGGGCAGTGACCGCCGCGAGCTGGCTGGCATGGAACCAGCCAACTCAACATCAAAATTTGAATATTTATTCAGAAGCTTACAGGATTCGGCCTCATTCTGCATCGCTGACCAGGGCGGATGAATGGGTGACTCCGGCACTCTGGCTTAAGGAAATCGCTCGGCTGCAACGGGAAATTCGCACTTGCGGTTGGAGCGGCGGATGGAGGCCAGCACGACAGCGCGCCTCCTCCAACCCGACGCCGCCTGATTTCACGGGACGGCCTTCGAGAGGGAAGGGGCCCTGAATTTTCACGCAAGCAAAGCGCGGCGGATCGATTGCCCAGTCCCTGACCACCCCGAACACGATCAGCACAGGATGCGGTAGGCCAAAATTTTACGGAGTTGAATTTTTTGCATCCTGCGCCGATGTCACTTGGACGGCGAGGGCATGGCGATCGACGGTGCATCCGGCAAACGATGCTCAGGACGCCGGATCCTGTAAACCGCCTTTCCTGAACGGCAGATGCGCGTCGGCTTCGTCGCGGTAGGCCGCCACCGCCACGCGTTGACGCTCGAGATGCGCAGCGAGGATGCCGCGCATTTGCGGGTCGGCGATCCAGTGCGCCGAGCGCACCACCGTCGGCACGAAGCCTCGCGCCAGTTTGTGCTCGCCGCCGGCACCCGGTTCGAAACGTCGCAGCCCTTCGCGCAGGCAATAGGCGATGCCCTGGTAGAAACAAAGCTCGAAGTGCAGACTGTGGTAATGGCCGGCACAGCCCCAGTAACGCCCATAAAGAGCCTCGTCGCTGCGAAAGCAGATCGCCGCCGCTACGGGCAGGCCATGCTCGCGAGCGATGAAGACCACCATTCGCCGACCCAGTGCCGACGCCAGAGCCGCCAGACAGGCGCTGGAGAGGGCGGCGTGATTGTTGAATCTGGCGAAAGTGCCGGCGTACAGCGCATGCAGCGCCGGCCATTCGGCCGGGTCGATGGCGTCGCCGTGCCGTGTTTCCAGGCGGAGGCCGCTGTCGAGCACTCGCCGCCGTTCGGCGCGTACCTTGCGCCGCCTGGCGGCGCTGAAGGTCGCCAGGTAACCGTCGAAATCGCCGTAAGCGGCATCCTGCCAATGGAACTGCAGATCATGGCTGAGCAGCAGACCTTGGTCGTGCAGCTGTTGTGCGTCGTCGTCGCCGACCAGGGCCACATGCCACGACGACGCTGCAAAGCGCTCGGTCAGCGCCTTCGCGCCGATGATCAGCGCTTGCCGGATGTTCGCCGCCGCCAGTCCATCGGCCACCAGCAGGCGTGGCCCGGTAACTGGCGTATGCGGCAAGCCGCTGAACAGTTTCGGATAATAGTTGCGGCCGAGCTGGCGAAAAGCGGCCGCCCAGGACCAGTCGTAAAGGAAGTCGCCGTGCGAATGGCTCTTGCAATACAAGGGGAGCAGTCCCTGCGGCGTCCCGTCGGCGGTACTGGCCAGCAGATGGCAGGGCGCCCAGCCCGAGGTGGCATCCGCCGCGCCATGCGCCTCGAGCAGGGTCAGGAATGTGGCGTTGAGAAAAGGATCGCCGGCCGGGCAGAGACGCGCCCAGGCCTCGTCGGCGATCGACGCGGCCGAAGTCGTCGTGCGCAGGGCCAGCGCGCTCGACAAACGCTCCTCGCTTCCGCCGCTGGCCACGGTCGGGCCGATCAAACGCGGAATTCCGCCACGGCCCTGTGCAGGGAACGCGACAGTTCCTGCAACTGGCGTGCCGCGGCGGCGGTTTTTTCCACGGCCGCCGCGCTTTCTTCCGACATCCGCGCGATGCCGTCGATCTGCCCGGCGATCTCGTTGCCGGCCTGACTCTGCTGCTGGATCGCGGCCAGGATGTGGTCGACCGCCTGCCGCACCCGTTCGGCGCCGTCGCGAATGCGATTGATCGAATCGCCGGCCTGGTCGGCCAGATCGACACCGCTGCCGACTTGCCGCACGCCTGTTTCCATGCTGTCCACCGCGCTGCGCGTGCCATTCTGGATTTGCTCGACCATGCCACCGATTTCGCTGGTCGACAAACCGGTCCGCTCGGCGAGTTTGCGCACTTCGTCGGCGACGACGGCGAAGCCGCGCCCCTGTTCGCCGGCGCGCGCCGCTTCGATGGCCGCATTGAGCGCCAGCAGATTGGTCTGGTCGGCGATCTCCTTGATCGTGCGCACGATCGAAGTGATCTGCTCGGAGCGTTTGCCGAGATCGGCGACCGCTCCCGAAGACGCCTGCACGGCGTCGGAAATCTTGCGCATTTCGTCGGCCGCCCGGTGCACCACTTCGGCGCCTTCCCGCGACAACGTACTCGCCTGCAGCGAGATGCCGTGCGCCTCTTTTGCATTTTCCTCGACCCGGCTGATGCTGACGGCCATCTCCTGGACTACGCCGGACATCGTCGCCGCCGCGTCGCTTTGCTGGTGGGCCCGGGTGCTGACCGCCTCCGAGGCGCTCAGCAGACGATCGGCGGCGCCGGCAACCTGTTCGGCGTTGCCGCTGATCGTGGCGATCATTCGCCGCAGTGTATCCTGCATGCCTTGGATGCTCGCCAGCAGGCTGTCGCTGTCGCCGGCACGGCAAACGACCGGCGTCGTCAGATCGCCTTCGGCAATGCGTCGCACCACCGCCGAAGCGGCCAGCGGCTCGCCGCCCAAGGTGCGCAGGATGTGACGCGAGAGCAGGAGCAGCGAACCGGCGATGAAAGTGCCGATCGCCAGTCCCCAGAGCAGCAGCTTGAAGGCGTCGGCGCGGAAGTGCGCATCGATGTCGTCGATATAGATGCCGGTGCCGATCACCCAGCCCCAGGGCGCGAAGTGCTTGACGAAGGCCAGCTTGTGTACCAGATCTTCACTTCCGGGACGCGACCACACATAATCGACCAGTCCCGAGCCGTTGGCTATCGCCAGGCGATTCATCTCGCTCGCGAAAGGATAGCCGTTCTTGTCCTTGATCTCGTCGAGGCTTTTGCCCTGTAGCGCCGGCTTGAGCGGATGCAGGATCAGCTTGCCGCTGCGGCTGCCCTGGATGAAGAAGTACTCGACGGCGTCGTAGCGCAGGTTGCCGATGACGTTGCTGGCGGCTTTTTGCGCCTCTTCGTCAGACAGACGTCCGGCCTGACTTTCGGCGTGGTATTGCGCGGCGACGCTGTGGGCCGCCTCAACCAGGTTGCGAATCTTCGCTTCGCGGTCTTCGCGCATCTGGCTTTTGTTGCTGTGGAGGAAGACCAGGCACAGCGCCAGCAACGCCAGCATCGTCACCATGCTCATCGCCGCCAGTTTGCCGCGCAAAGTAAACGCCCAATTCGCCATGTCCACACCTCCATCGTGTTCCAATATTTCGATTGTAGTGTGGCCTAGGGACACTTCCGTCAATTTCCTGAACCGGATCGGCCCCTGCCCGGCAAACGAGTTGCGTTGATCTTGAGAACCGCGGCGCCAAGTCTGCGAGCGACTGGCGATCCACGTAAGGGGCTGCGGCGGTTATTGATCGGGAGATATTTCGCCCATTCTCGAGTGGAAAGATCGGCAGTAAAGTAACCGTGCGGCAGGATAATCAACCCAACTGTCACGATGATTTGCCAGGTTGTATTTCCCTTTCATGTTCGATTCCTTTTTCGTTAGCCGTTCAGGAAGCGGCCGGCCCGTCGAGTCAGGCGAAGGCGAGATCCATGGCGCGGCTGATAGCACGCCAGCCGAACACCGGAAGGTCCGTGCGCGGCGGGTCAGAAGCAGCTTCTCCATACAGTCAAGCAGGCGCCCGCTTCGCCCGTCCATTCGCAATGCCGATGGCCGATGGCGACGATGGGGCCGCTCGGAACGTCTCTCAACCCACCACTCCGAGAATGCTCGGCCCGGTCTGCCCGCCAGATTGACCCTACTGGGCGAACGCTCTACACTCCTTGCGTGGTCGCTGGATTTCCTATCCCGAGTCGCCCAGCGGGCGCAAACTACTTCGCAGGAGAGACCAAGCATGGGCTCAATGAGCGAACTGATGGACCGGGCACGACACCGGACCAGCGTCGACGAGTATCACAGGATGGCCGAGGCGGGCGGGCTCAGCCACGAAGATCGGGTCGAACTCATCGAGGGAGTGATCGTCGACAGGGCCTCCATCGATAGCCAACACGCCTACGTCGTCAGCCAATTGGCGCGCCTGTTCACGCTCGCTGCCGGCGAGAACTATCTGGTCAGCACGCAAAACCCCGTCCGCCTGGACGACCACTCCGAACCGCAGCCCGACCTTGCTCTCCTCAAACCCGGAGACTACATGACGCGCCTCCCTGACCCAGGGGATATTCTGTTGATCGTCGAGGTCGCCAGTTCGTCGATCGACTATGATCGCGGCGTGAAGCTCAATCTGTACGCGCGTCAAGGCATCCCGGAAGTCTGGCGGCTTGACCTGACGGGCAACGAGTTGTTGGTTTGCCGGGTTCCGCGGGGGGAGGTATCGATCGATCGCAGTCCCGCAGGCAGGCGAGTGCGTCAGGCCGGCGTTGTTGCCAGGGACGGCATGGACGCTGGTGGAGGGGAAAACGTGGGCTGCCCCCTTTTAGTCGTCTGTAACCTTTTAGTCCCTCTTTTGATTATTCTTCGCATCGAATTGAGGTAACTGATGGACTTGACTGAATACCGTGCTTCTCATTTAGAGCAGCAGAGGACCGCCGACCTACTCCGTCTAATGCCTTAAAAAGGCCAGCAGGCATTAGATATAGGTGCGAGAGACGGGTACTTTTCGCTATTGATGGCTGATCGTTACGAAGAGGTTACTGCATTAGATCTGACTCAACCGAACATTCCACACCCAAGAATTCGATGCGTAAAAGGCAACGCAGCCGAGATGCAGTTCTCGGATAGATCATTCGATTTTGTATTTTGCGCCGAGGTCCTCGAACACGTGCCTACTTCGGTTCTACCCAAAGTTTGCCAAGAAATTGAAAGGGTTGCCAGTCAATTAATCTTGATTGGCGTCCCCTACAAGCAAGACATCAGGGTAGGACGAACGACCTGCTACTCTTGCGGAAAATTCAATCCTCCTTGGGGCCATGTGAACTCGTTTGATGAGCAGCGCATTTCGACGTTGTTTCGATCTTGCAAGGTTGACGCCGTCTCATTTGTTGGTCAAAGCACTTCACGGACAAATTCACTCTCGGCTGCCCTGATGGACTTTTCGGGGAATCCCTATGGAACGTATGAACAAGAGGAGCCATGCGTCCATTGTGGACAACGCTTACTCACGCCACCGAAGCGGAATACCGCTCAGCTGGTTGCGACAAAGCTGGCGTTCTGGTCGCGCAAGGCTACTGAATTCTTTGCAGAAGCAAGGGGAAATTGGCTGCACGTCGTCCTTCGTAAGACGAACGACGTTTAATTCTATTTGCAACGGTGTCCGGTTGCCTCATAGGTATGCCAAAAACAATGGCCGTAGCTGGGCCTCATAGAGCGCCTGCGCGGCCGGTTTGTGAAAACAATGCTTGAAGAACCGCAGGACTTGGCGGCTCACCTTGGAGGTGTAGCGGAATATCGGGGTGCTCCAGTCGGGGCGATCGGTCCCGTCGGTCGCGGAGGTCCGGTCCTGCTTCTGACCCATTTTGCGGTGCAACAGCAGGGCCACCAAGAGGCTGGTGACAATGGCCAGGCGGACCTGATTCTCGATGGCCGCCAGGCTGGCACCCCAGGCCTTGGCCAGGCTGAAGTCGTTCTTCCAGGTGTCAAAACACTTCTCCTCCTCCCAGCGGCGCGAGTAGAGGAAGGCGATGATGCCGGGTTCGAGCTTGAACTCGTTGGTCAGAAATTCCACGAGATGCCCACGCCGGCTGCGGAAGGTGATCAGGCGCCAGTTTTGGCGGGAACTGCAAAATAATCGGAATAATCGGGGACAGACCACGTTTTTCTTTCCAAAACAGTCCGCGCAATGGACCACCCGAGCGCGCCATTGGGTCAGACCCCGTTTCCTTTCTGCCATTGGGGCCAGACCGTTCGCCGTGATCGGCGGTATATCCATCGGGTTAAAGTCCCGTGAAAGGAGTTGTCCGTACGCCTTTCTAG
>JAEUOJ010000036.1 GCA_016789495.1 Accumulibacter sp.
GGAAAGCAAACCCACCGAAATTCCCGCAAAACCCGACGACAAGCTGGCCGCCGGCAAGACCGACGAAGTAAAACCGGTCGAAGCGGTCAAACCGGCCGAAGCTCCCCCTGCCGCCGAGGTTGCACAACCGGTCGCAAAACCCAAGCCCAAGGTTGTCACCGTGCCACCGGAAGAACCCGGCGTATTCGATGAACTGCTGTCGGGCACGCCTTTGATCGCTGGCGGAGGCCTGATCGCTGCCTTGGCCGCCGCTTACTGGTTCGCCAAACGTCGCCGCCCCAACCGGGGCGACAGCCTGCTGGATCCCACCAGCACTTTGAGTCCTGCTTCCCCCGACAGTTTGGCCGCCAGTTCCGCCGTCAGAAGCGCCGGCGGACAAAGTGTAGACACTTCGCACTCGATGATGTCGCAGGCCGATTTCAGTCAGGCCGGTCCAGGAAGCATAGACACCGATGAAGTCGATCCTGTCGCCGAAGCCGACGTCTATATGGCCTACGGACGTGATGCCCAAGCCGAGGAAATCCTGCTCGAAGCCAAGCAAAAGGATCCCACCCGGCATGCCATCCATCTAAAATTGCTCGAGATTTATTTGGCCCGGAAGCACGACAAACCCTTCAACACGACGATTAACGAGCTGTTCAATGCTACCGCTGGCTCCGGGCCGGATTGGGAAAAAGCGGCGGCACTCGGACGGCAAATGGAGCCGAACAATCCGCTGTATGCAGCCGCTGCCGTCGAATCCGAAAATAAACCCGCCGAAGAGCCGGTCGTACCGGTAGCGAAGCCGTCGCTCCCTCCGGGCAGAATGGGAGATACGGTCACTCGTCCCGGCGAACTGTCGCGCATCGCCGAGGCGGCGACGTCCGCGGTGGCCCTGTCGGGTTTTGCGGCAGCGGCGACCCAGGCCAATACCAATTTGCAATCGAAGTTGTCGCCGGCAGACGACTTCGATGATTCGACATTCGATCTGGGCGAAGCAACGGTTGCTGTCACCGGCGTGCAAAATCCGCAATCGACGACCGTATTTTCCCGTTCGGCGACCGTTGGCCCGATCGATTTCGACTTGGCGACCTCCATTTCCTCGGCACAGCGGGTGCCCAATATCGACTTTGGTGAACCGCCGCTGCTGGTGGAGGACCACGAGGTTCCGGAAGTCACGATGTTGGTGGCGCCAGGATCCGTTCCGGATACTCCGGCCGTCGACAACGGTCTCGATTTCGAATTCGACCTGACAACCGAATTTGCCGATCATCGTCACGCCGCCGAACCAACACAAATCGAGTCATCGCCACCGGCCGATGAGATGCTGGACATTGGTGCGCCCGAGACGCAGCAGGATTTGGAGTTCGACGTCAAACTGACCGAATCGACGGTCCTCGGTCAAGCATTGCAGCAATCGTCGTTCGACATGTCATCGATCAGTCTCGATCTCGACGAGATGGATACCCAAAGCCCGAGCAGCGTTACCGAATTTGCTGGCGAAACAGATTTCCAGTCTTCGTTCGAGAACGAGCAAGAAGACACTCTGGTCAATCCAGCCGCGGGAATCGGACATCTCGAAACGCTGGCTGATCAACATTTCGACAGCAGTGTGGTGTTGCCGGGTGACAACGACATCAGCGCTAGCGAAGAAGTGGCGACCAAACTCGACTTGGCCAAGGCTTACCACGAAATGGGCGACCACGAAGGCGCTCGCGAACTGCTGCTCGAGGTACTCAAGGATGGCGATGCCACGCAGCGCGATGCGGCCAGCGTTCTTCTAGCCAGTCTGCGAGAGTAGGACGCGGGAAGAGCTTCGCCGATCCATTGTGATCCAGGTCGTAGAGCCGTCGAGAGTCTACGACCTCTTGCCCCTTGCCCGACAATAATCGCTCATCCTGTGCACCCGGCTACGCGACTACTGATTTTCTTGTTGGTTTTGCTTGTTAGCCAGAGCTTGACGGGAGGTGCATTGCTGGCAGCTTTATTCACCATCCCGTTGTTTGGTCGTCAAGTGTTGACGCATTGTTGGCGACTTATCGGCCGCACACGCTGGCTGTTACTTTCGCTGATGCTGATCTTCGCCTGGGGGGGCGTGGGTGAACCGCTGTGGTCGGGGCCGTTTGCGCCGACCCGCCAGGGCGTTGATGACGCGCTGACGCATCTTGGCCATTTATTGCTGGCTTTTGGTGGCGTGGCCATCATGCGTGCCACCACCACCTTAGGCGAAATGATGACCGCGGTTTACCAACTGTCCAAACCATTGCGCTACCTGGGCATCGATCCCGAGCGGGGCCCAATCCGTTTATGGCTTGTGCTGCACTATCTGGCAGCCTCGCCACAGCCACGGGACTGGCGACGACTGGTCAGCGAACCCTCGTCGGGTACGGCGACAACGGATTTCGAACTGAGTGACATCCATCTAACTCGGACTGACTATCTGGTAATCGTTATGGCTGTTGCCGGCCTGATGGCCTTTTGCTATTTCATTTGAGCGATGCGACTGGCCCTAGGACTGGAGTACGACGGCAGTTGCTTTCGTGGCTGGCAACAACAACCGGGTGGTGGAACGGTCCAGGATGCCTTGCAGGAGGCGCTGAGCCAATTCGCCGTCGCACCGATCAAGGTGATCTGTGCCGGACGTACCGACGCGGGTGTTCATGCGCTAGGCCAGATCGTCCACTTTGATACCGACCTCCAGCGTTTGCCACATGCCTGGATCCGCGGAGCGAATACCTTTCTGCCGCCGGCGGTAGCGGTGCGCTGGGTGCAGGCGGTCAGCGACAATTTTCACGCTCGTGCTTCGGCTTGCGCACGCCATTACCGTTATGTGCTGATCAACCGGGCCTATCGTCCCGGGGTCTGGCACCGGCGAATCGGGTGGTACCATCATCGACTCGACGTCGCGGCGATGCGGACCGCGGCGGCGTGTCTACTCGGCGAGCACGATTTCTCGGCGTTTCGTGCCGCCGAGTGCCAGGCTGTTTCGCCAGTGAAAACCATGCATCGGGTGGACATCCGCCGTCTGGGTGAATTGATCGTTTTCGATTTCGAAGCGTCGGCTTTTCTGCACCACATGGTCCGTAATCTGGTCGGTAGTCTCGTTTGTATCGGGCAGGGAAAGAAATCGCCCGATTGGCTGACCGAGGTATTGCTGCACGGCGACCGTCGACAGGCGGCGGCGACCTTTCCTCCCGACGGACTCTATCTGATGGAAGTAAAATATGCGGATTGGGACTTTCCGAGCGCCGACGAGATCGACTTCCTCCCGGCACTAACCGCGCTGGGCTTTCCGGAACAATGATGCCCCGGATCAAAATCTGTGGCCTTACCCGTCGCCAGGACGTCGAGGACGCGGTGACGGCTGGCGCCGACGCCATCGGTCTGGTGTTCTATCCGCCGAGTCCACGATTTGTCGATTTGACCACTGCCGCGTATTTGGCGGAGGCCGTTCCGCCTTTCGTCTCCATCGTCGGTCTGTTCGTCAACGCCGAGCCGGCAATGGTTCGGGAAACGCTGGCTGCCGTGCCGATTCACGTGTTGCAGTTCCATGGCGATGAGGACGAGGCGTACTGTCGGCAATTCCACCGCCCCTACCTCAAGGCGGCGCGCGTCAGGCCGGGAGTGGATTTGGTACAATTCGCCCTTGCTTTCCCGTCGGCCCAAGCACTTCTGCTTGACGCCTTCGTTGAAGGCTACGGCGGGGCGGGTCAGACTTTCGACTGGTCTCTGGTCCCGTCAGCGCTGGGCAAACCGCTGATTCTTTCCGGCGGGCTCGACGCCGGCAATGTCGCCAGCGCCCTCGCTCGGCTACAGCCGTCGGCGGTCGATGTGTCATCGGGTGTGGAAGTCGGCAAAGGGATCAAGGATGCGGCGAAGATGGCCGCTTTTGTCGCCGCGGTACGTGCCGCGGGCGTGGCGAAATCGGGGACGGAGCGGGATGGTCCGAACGGCTGATCATGGGTAGAACATCCGGGGGTCGGACGCGCAACTGCTGGCGGCGGCATGCCGGCAAGCATACCTGAAGCAACGGAGCGCGAGACTGCTGCTCTGTGGACGGTCGGCTTAATGCCGATCGCCAATCATTTGTTGCATTAGGACCAGACTGATGACCCTTCCTGCCTACAATCAACCCGATGCCCGTGGCCATTTCGGCCGATATGGCGGCATCTTCGTCGCTGAAACGCTGATCGCCCCGCTGGCTGAACTCCGGGAGGCGTACGCTTCGGCGCAACACGATCGACAATTCCTTGCCGAGTTCGACGACGAACTGGAACATTACGTCGGCCGACCCAGTCCGGTTTATCACGCGCGTCGCTGGTCCGACCATCTCGGCGGCGCACAGATTTACCTCAAGCGCGAAGATCTCAATCACACCGGCGCCCATAAGATCAATAACTGCATCGGACAAGCGTTGCTGGCCCGGCGCATGGGCAAGCCGCGGGTGATCGCCGAAACCGGTGCCGGCCAGCACGGCGTGGCGACAGCCACCGTCGCCGCGCGCTACGGTATGCGCTGCGTCGTTTACATGGGTTCCGAAGACATCCGTCGTCAAGCGGCCAACGTCTATCGGATGAAGCTGCTTGGCGCCACGGTCGTGCCGGTGGAGAGCGGTTCCAGGACGCTCAAGGATGCCCTGAACGAAGCGATGCGCGACTGGGTGACCCATGTTTCGGACACCTTTTACATCATCGGGACGGTCGCCGGCCCGCATCCCTATCCGATGATGGTCCGTGATTTTCAATCGATCATCGGTCGCGAGTGCCTCACGCAAATGGAAGCGCAGTGTGGACGGCAACCCGATGCGGTGATTGCCTGCGTCGGTGGCGGTTCGAACGCGATGGGCATTTTTTATCCGTACATCCCGTACGCCGAGGTCCGCCTGATTGGCGTCGAAGCGGCCGGCGACGGCATCGCCAGCGGTCGTCATGCGGCCTCACTCACCGCCGGACGGCCCGGGGTGTTGCACGGCAACCGCACCTATTTGCTTCAGGATGACAACGGTCAGATCATCGAGACCCACTCCATCTCTGCCGGACTCGATTACCCTGGCGTCGGTCCGGAGCATGCCTGGCTCAAGGACACCGGGCGCGCCGAATATGTCAGCATCGACGATGCCGAAGCGCTGCAGGCGTTCCACGATCTGTGCCGCCTGGAAGGAATCATTCCGGCGCTCGAGTCGAGTCATGCGCTGGCGTACGCCAGCAAGTTGGCACCAACCTTGCCCAATGACCGGATCCTGTTGGTCAATCTTTCCGGCCGGGGCGACAAGGATATGCATACCGTTGCCGATAAATCGGGAATCACCTTCTGACCATGTCGAAAATCACGGCCACATTTGAGCGCCTGCGGGCACAAGGGCGACGCGCCCTGATTCCATTCATCACCGCCGGCGACCCCGATCCCGCGCTGACGGTGCCTTTATTGCATGCATTGGTCGACTCCGGTGCCGACATCATCGAACTGGGGATCCCGTTTTCGGACCCGATGGCCGACGGACCGACGATTCAGCGCGCTTCCGAACGCGCGCTGGCCAAGGGGGTGAACCTGCGCCAGGTGCTCGGCATGGTCGCCGATTTCCGTGTCGAGGATAAGCGGACGCCGGTTGTGCTGATGGGCTATGCCAATCCGATCGAAACGATCGGCGTCAACGCATTCGCCGCGGCCGCCTTCGCTGCCGGGGTCGATGGCGTACTGGTCGTCGATTATCCTCTCGAGGAAAGCGATGAATTTTCCCGGGCGATGCGCCGACATGACCTGGAGCCGATTTTCCTGCTGGCACCGACCTCCAGCCCGGAAAGGATCAAACAAGTCGGCGAGCTGGGCAGCGGTTACCTCTATTACGTCTCGCTCAAGGGAGTCACCGGCTCCGCTGCTCTTGACGTTGCCGCCGTCGCGGCTCGCCTCCCCGAAATCCGGGCGCGTACCGGCGTGCCGATAGCCGTCGGTTTCGGCATTCGCGATGCGCAGACCGCGGCGGCGATCGGACAATTTGCCGACGCAGTGATCGTCGGCAGCCGTCTGATCGAAGAACTTGAAAACTCGCCGCCCGAGAACGCCTGTCGGCATGTCGGCGCTGTGCTGGCCGACATCCGTCGTGGCCTGGATACCGTAACCACCCTGCCCGAGTAAAACCATGAGCTGGTTGAACAAATCCTTACCCCCAAAAATCAAGCGCAGTGATGGCGTACGGCGTACGTCGTTACCCGAAGGTCTGTGGAGCAAGTGCGTCGCTTGCGAAACGGTGCTTTACGCCACCGATCTGGCGAAAACCAGCCATGTTTGTCCCAAGTGCGGTCATCATCATCGCTTGGACGCGCGCGCGCGAATCGACTTGTTGCTCGATGCCGAAGGGCGGTCGGAGATCGGCGCCGAGGTGGTGCCGGTCGATTCGCTGGCGTTTCATGACAGCCGCCCTTATCCGCAACGTTTGCAGGAAGCCTGCGAGGGTACCGGTGAAACCGATGCCCTGGTTGTCGTACGCGGCACGATCAAAACCGTGCCGGTGGTCTTGGCGGTATTCGAATTCGAGTTCATGGGCGGATCGATGGGTGCGGTGCTCGGCGAGCGCTTCGTGCGTGGCGTCAAGGCGGCGATCGCCGCCAACGTGCCTTTTGTCTGCGTCACCGCTTCCGGAGGCGCGCGAATGCAGGAAGGATTGTTCTCGCTGATGCAGATGGCCAAGACGACCGCCGTGCTGACCCTGCTCGCCGATGCCGGGTTGCCGTTCATTTCGATTCTCACCGATCCGACGATGGGTGGGGTGTCGGCGTCGTTTGCATTCCTCGGCGACATCGTCATCGCCGAACCCGGGGCGCTGATCGGTTTTGCCGGTCCGCGGGTCATCGAGCAGACCGTACGCGAAACGCTGCCCGAAGGTTTCCAGCGTTCCGAATTCCTGCTCGACAAGGGTGCCATCGACCTGATCGTCGATCGACGGGAAATGAAAGACCGTCTGGTCGAATTGCTGCGTTTCCTCTACCCGCGGCCCGCGGGCTAGGTGCCTGTCGGCAATCGTCCCCGGACCTTCGACCGATGATCGCCAGCGAACGGACTCTGCCAGAGTGGTTGGCGCATCTCGAAAGTCTCCATCCGCGCGGCCAGGCGGGAATCGAGTTGGGGCTCGAACGCGTGCAGCGGGTGAAGACGGTGCTGCGCCAGCCTTTCGATTGTCCGCTGATCACCGTCGGCGGCACCAATGGCAAAGGATCGACCTGCGCCTATCTCGAGGCGATCTATACCTTCGCCGGTTTTCGTGTCGGCTGCTACGCTTCGCCGCATTTGCTCGCTTATAACGAACGCATTCGACTTGACCGACGGCCGGTCGACGACGCGACACTGTGTGCCGCTTTCGCTCGTGTCGAGGCGGCGCGAATCGCCAGCGGTGGTGTGGCGCTCACCTATTTTGAATTCGGCACGCTGGCCGCGCTGGAGGTCTTTCTCACGGCGCAGGTCGACGTGCTGATCCTCGAAGTGGGCCTGGGCGGGCGGCTTGACGCGGTCAATGTTTACGATCCGGATTGCGCGATCGTCACCGGCATCGCTCTCGACCATACCGATTGGCTTGGAGTGACCCGCGACGAGATTGCAAGTGAAAAGGCCGGCATTTTCCGTTCCGGTAAGCCGGCGGTCTGCGCCGACCCGTCGCCGCCGCAAGCTTTGATCACTCGAGCGCAAGCCATCGGCGCCGATCTGCATCTGCTCGGGCGCGATTTCGGCTACCAGTCCGACGAGACGCAATGGACTTTCTGGACTCGCGGCGGGCTTCGTCGGGCCGGACTGGCCAAGCCGGGCCTGCGCGGCGCGTATCAATTGCGCAACGCCTCGGCCGCGCTGACCGCAGTCGAATTGTTGCGCCAGCGGCTGCCGGTGTCGATGCAGGCGGTGCGCAGGGGGCTTCTCGAAATCGACCTGCCGGGTCGTTTTCAAGTCTTACCGGGACGGCCGACGGTGGTTCTCGACGTCGCGCACAACCCGGAAGCCGTTGCTGGTCTGGCCGACAGCCTGGCCGGCATGCCTTTTTTCCCGCGGACCTTCGCCGTCGTTGGCATGTTGGTCGATAAGGACATCGCCGGCTCGCTGACCGCGCTGTCCGGTCGGATCGACACCTGGCTGCTGGCCGACCTTACCGTACCGCGTGGCGCTGCCGCGGTCACTCTTGCCAAAGTGATCGAGGAGCAACGACTAGGTGGCACGGTCGATAGCTTTGCCAGTCCTGAGTCAGCCTTCGCGCGTGCTGTCAAGCTGGCTGGCGAAAATGATAGAATCGTCGTCTTTGGATCGTTCCATACCGTCGCGGCCGTCATGCGCAGCATGAAGAAAATGCCTTGACCGTGACGATGCCAGTGGCTTCGACGAAACCGATGACCGAAACGCCCGACCCACAATTGCAGTTGAAAAAGCGCGCCCGCCGCCGCCTCGTTGGCGCGGTGGCCTTCGCAGGGCTGGCGGCGGTGATCTTGCCGATGGTCATGGACGAAGAGCCCAAGCAACAGGTTCCGGATGTCCAGATCAAGATTCCCGGTCAGGATCAGGTGCCGCCGTTCAAGCCGGCCGAACCACCGGCGCGGTCGGCTGGCGCGCCCACCGCCCAAGTCGGCGACCCATCGCCCGCCGTTGACAAACCGGCTACCGACGAACCGCAAGCCACTGCCAGCAAAGTGCCGGCGGCCGCCGCGACACCCGCGGCGGTGGCCGGAACGGCGATCGCCGGCAAGGCCGTTGCCGATAAACTTGCTGAAAAGAAGGCCGCCACCCCACCGGCCAAAACCAATGGCCGTAAATCCGCCGAAACGAAACCGGCAAAACCCGCTGACAAGGCGCAGACTCCCGCAGCGAGCAAGCCGCGCGACAAGGCCACCGGCAAGCCCGCCGAGAAGCCGGCGCCGAAGAAAGCCGACAAGCCCGCTGAAACGGCACCGGCCGACGAGACAGGCCGAGCGGGTGACGAGGCGCAACGCGCCAATGCCCTGCTCTCCGGCAAGACGCCGGAGACAGCGCCAACGAAAAGCGGCGGAGGCCGGCATCTGATCATGGCCGGTGCTTTCGCCAATGCCGAAAATGCCAAGCAATTGCAGGCGCGGCTCGGCGCCGCCGGGGTCCGTGCCTATACCGAAGTGCTCAACTCCCCCGACGGCAGCAAGAAAACCCGTGTGCGCGCTGGTCCTTTCCCCAGTCGTGAGGCTGCCGAGAAAGCGCTCGATAAAATGAAGCGGATGGGCGTGAGCGGAGTGGTTACCAGTCGAGAATGACCGCATTCGATTATGGGGTGCTGGTGGTGATGGCCTTCTCGGCTCTGCTGGGATTGTGGCGCGGGATCATCGGCGAAATCATCGCCCTCCTGGCGTGGGTAGCGGCTTTTTTGGCCGCCAGGGCCTGGGGAGAACCAGTCGCTTCTTGGTTGACCTTTTCCACCGAGCCGGTCGTTCGCCTGATCGCCACCTGGGCGTTGGTGTTCGTGGCCGTGCTGATAGCGATGGCGCTGCTGCGACTGGCAGCCCGCGGGCTGATCAAAGCATTGGAAATGAGGTCGGTAGATCGCCTTTTCGGGGTGTTTTTTGGCGCGGCGCGCGGGGCGCTGATCGTGTTCGTTCTGGTCGCGGTGGGTGGGATGACCTCGTTACCAAAAGAAAAGTGGTGGAGCGAGGCTTACTTCGCTCCGGCGCTGGAAACCGCCGTGTTGGTCGGTAAAGTCTGGTTACCGTCCGACGTGGCCAAACGAATCAGCTTCGGGTAGGGACAAAACTATGTGCGGAATCCTTGGCGTAGTCGCCACCTCGCCGGTTAACCAGTTGCTCTACGACGGCCTGATGGTTCTTCAGCATCGCGGCCAGGACGCGGCGGGAATCGTCACCGTCGAGGATGACGCTTTTCATATGCATAAGGGTTCCGGGCTGGTCCGCGATGTTTTTCGTACCCGCAACATGCGCTCCTTGCCCGGTAACATGGGCATCGCCCATTGTCGTTATCCGACCGCCGGCTCGGCGTTCGATTCGGCGCTTTCGCAACCGTTCTACGTCAACTCACCGTTCGGTATCGTTCTTGGCCACAACGGCAATCTGACCAACACTGAACAACTCAAGGAAGAGATGTTCCGGCAGGATCTGCGGCACATCAACACCAATTCCGATTCCGAGGTGCTGCTCAACGCCTTGGCGCATGAATTGCGGGCGACCGCCCAAGGGTGCCGTCTCGACCTGGAAACCATCTTCGACGCCGTGGCGGCGGTGCATCGACGTTGCCGCGGCGCTTACGCGGTGGTGGCCATGATCGCCGGCTACGGCATGCTCGCGTTTCGTGATCCATACGGCATCCGGCCGCTGGTGTTCGGCAGTAACGAAACCGACGAGGGGATCGAATATCTGTTCGCATCGGAATCGGTGGCGCTGGACACGCTCGGCTTCCAGGTTCTGCGCGACGTTGCCCCTGGCGAAGCGATTTTCGTCGATATGGCGCGTCGCCTGCACCAGCGACAATGCGCGCCACATGCCATGCTGTCGCCGTGCATTTTCGAATATGTCTATCTGGCACGCCCGGACTCGGTGATCGATGGCGTCTCGGTTTACGAAGCCCGGCTGCGCATGGGCGAGCACCTGGCCGATAAACTGCTCAAGCATATTCCGGTCGACCAGATCGACGTGGTCATCCCGATCCCCGATTCGAGCCGCCCGTCGGCGATGCAATTGGCCGAGCGCATCGGTGTTCCTTACCGCGAGGGTTTCGTCAAGAATCGTTATATCGGGCGAACCTTCATCATGCCGGGGCAGGCCACCCGCAAGCGCTCGGTCCGGCAAAAATTAAATACCGTCGCCCAGGAATTCAAGGGTAAACGGGTGTTGCTGGTTGATGATTCGATCGTTCGTGGCACCACCAGCCGCGAAATCGTCGAGATGGCCCGGGCCGCGGGAGCGCTGAAGGTGTATTTCGCTTCAGCTTCGCCACCCGTGCGTTTTCCCAATGTCTATGGGATCGACATGCCGACCAGCCGCGAGTTGATCGCCACCGGGCGTAGCGGCGAAGAAATCGCCCGGGAAATCGGTGCCGATGCCCTGGTCTATCAGGACTTGGCGGCACTGGAAGCATCGATTCGCGATCTCAGACCGTCATTGAACCACTTCGATACGTCGTGCTTCAATGGCTGCTACGTCACCGGCGATATCACGCCGGACTATCTCGAAGCCATCGAGGCGACTCGCGCGGATCGGCACAGCCACGCCAAGGACGAACGCCGCGCATCGCGACAGTTGCAGCTCAACCTGATTTCGACCGGCTGATGGCCATGCAGGACGATTTCCCCCAGTACGAGCTTGAGACTCTGGCGGTTCGCGCCGGCCAGGTTCGCAGTCAGTTCAACGAGCACAGCGAAGCGCTCTATCTCACCTCGAGTTTCATTTTCGACAGCGCCGCGCAGGCCGCCGCCCGCTTTTCGGGCGCGGAGGAAGGGAACGTTTACTCACGGTTCACCAACCCGACGGTCACCGCTTTCCAGGAACGGCTGGCGGCGCTGGAAGGCGCCGAGGCGTGTATCGCCACCGCCTCCGGCATGTCGGCGATTCTGGCGATGGTGATGGCGCTATGCAGCAGCGGCGATCACATCGTCGCCTCGACGGGACTGTTCGGCGCCACGCAACAACTGTTTGGCAATATCCTGCCGCGCTTCGGCATCCAAACCACTTTCGTCGCCCAGACCAACTGCGACGCCTGGCAATCGGCGATCAGGCCGGAAACCAAACTGTTTTTCCTCGAAACGCCGTCCAATCCACTCACTGAAATCGCCGACATCCCGGCACTGGTGGCCCTGGCGCGTCCCCGCGGTATTCTGGTGGCGGTCGATAATTGTTTCTGCACGCCGATCCTACAACGCCCACTTGATCTGGGCGTAGACCTGGTGGTGCACTCGGCGACCAAATATCTCGACGGCCAGGGCCGGGTGATGGGCGGCGCGGTCGCCGGAGCGAAACAATATACCGACGAAGTATTCAAGTTTCTGCGCACCGCCGGGCCGACTTTGTCGGCGTTCAACGCCTGGGTACTGCTCAAGGGCATGGAAACGCTGCAGATTCGCCTAGCGGCCCAATCGGCGAACGCTTTGCAACTGGCCCAATGGCTGGAGCGGCAGCCGCAAGTGACTCGCGTCCACTATCCGGGCCTGACCTCGCATCCGCAGTACGATCTGGCCTGTCGCCAGCAGAAAAGCGGTGGCGCGATCGTCTCTTTCACCGTCGCCGGCGCCCGTGAGGAAGCATGGCGGGTCGTCGATCACTGTCGGTTGCTATCGATCACCGCCAACCTCGGCGATACCAAAACCACCTTGACCCATCCGGCAACGACCACCCATGGACGGATCACCGCCGAACAGCGGCAGGCCGCTGGAATCACCGAGGGATTATTGCGTATCGCGGTCGGCTTGGAAGCGGTCTCCGACTTGCAGGCCGATCTCTCCCGCGGTCTGTCGAAGATTTGACGACCAACCAATCAAGACGGTTCCCGCCGCCGGACCGGCCGCGACAGGTCTTCGCGGGCGCCGGCGGCAGTGATCAGCGCCTCCTTGACACCTTGCGGCATCATGAAATAGGTCATCAGGCTGGAACCGATGCACACCAGCCAGAACAAGAGAAAGCCGGTTGAATAGGTCGCTATCGGCGGCCATTCGACCTGCTTGCCCAATAGATACAACTGACGCGGATCGATCAGCGTAAAGAAGATCGTCTCCGCGATGCCAGCGGCAATGAACGCCGGCCAGAATATCCAGATGATGTGTCGCATGTGTCTCCCTCGTTGGCCGTCTGTCGAACGGCGGTCTCCAGACCGGCATGGGCGATTTTCAATCTCGAAGGTGGCTGAATACAGCTTGCACGATTGTGACGATTCGCCGCATTCCGCCCAGCGCCGCAATGTGGCACAGACTGACCACTTCATCAAGCACACCTTGCCGTTTCGTCTTAAATGACGGAGTTGGCGGTAGAAACGTTACGCCAGTTCCTGGGTATTCGTCAGACAGGCGTACTTATTCGGTCTGTGTGCAATTTTCAATGCGTAACTCACGGATTACAAATAATTAATAAAAACTCAAGGCAGGTCTTCTTGCACCATTTTTACGCCGGATCGGTCTCGCGGCTACACGCCGTTGGCGTAGTCCATGAGACGAGGAAGTCCGAGTCAGACGGTTTAACGGCTGGTTCCGATCGCCGAAAGGAACCAGGTCAATCAATCGGTTGTCGAATGAATGATTGCTCGAATCACCGAGGTCCATCGATGTAGCCGCTCACTGATGTGAAGCGTTCAGCGCGTGCCAGTTCAACCGCATTCAATCTGTTGTTGAGAATTGTCGGATGCCCAACTTGTACGGTCTGGAGGACAGCGGATTCACCTCCTCGAGAGGGACGGTGCGCTCGAATACCGATAGCTCCGACCGGTAATGCCTTTAGCAGCGACCGGAAGGCGTGTCTCGCCAAGTGGGCGGATTATTAGCCCAAACGGGTTTCGTCGCGGTTTCTGCTCCGGGGGCGCCGCCTCCCGATTTGAATACTTTCGCCACGGGAATCGACGCCGAATGGACAGAAATATTAGCCAATGGGTGAGTCCACACACCACGATCTAAACCGATGAGCAATTGCTCGCATATTCGGCTTCGATTCTGACGCTGGGCGCGTCGGTCTTGTCAGCGTCGGCTTTGGTGTGCAATGCTTTTTCCTTCACTAGCGCCCAAGGGATTTGACCATGACCGAAGACAAGCGATATCAGATCGCCGTCAGTGCGGTACCGCAATATATCGCCGAACAGTCGGAACCCGCTAACGGCAGTTATGTATTCGCCTACACCATCACCATCCAGAATGTCGGGACGGTTCCCGCGCAACTGATTTCACGCCACTGGATCATCACCGATGCCAGTGGTGAAGTACAGGAAGTGCGCGGCCTGGGCGTCGTCGGACACCAACCGTTGCTGCAACCGGGCGAGAAATTCGTATACACCAGCGGCTGTCAACTTGAAACACCAGTGGGAACCATGCGCGGCAGTTATCAATTGACTGGGATCGACGGCATGCAGTTCGAAGCCGAGATTCCCGAGTTCACTCTCGCCGTACCACACGTCTTGCATTGAATTGGTGAACATTTGGACCTGCGGCACAGCTATACGCTGATCGCGCCGGTATACGACGCCTTCCTGGCCTCGGCGACACGCGCCGCCCGTCAGCGCAGTCTGGCACAGTTGCCTGTCGAGCCGGCACGGGTGCTGCTGGCTGGGGTCGGTACCGGTTTGGACCTGCCGTTGTTGCCTTCCCAGCACGCGTATATCGGCCTGGATCTGACCTCGGCGATGCTGAGGCGTACCGCCACGCAGCAGCGACCGCCCGACTTCCGTCCTGTGCAGGGAGACGCACAACGTTTGCCGTTTGCCGACCGTTGCTTCGATCAGGTTATCCTGCACCTGATTCTCGCCGTCGTACCCGATCCATTGGCCTGTTTGCAGGAAGCGTCGCGAGTCCTGGCCAGCGGCGGTCAAGTGTTGATCTTCGATAAATTCCTCGTTCCCGGCCAACGAGCTCCCTTGCGCCGCCTGCTCAATCCGCTGGTCCGTCGTGTCGCGACGCGTTTCGACGTGGTTTTCGAGGAACTGCTGCGACAGACACCGTCACTGGGGTTGGAAAGCGATCACCCGGCGCTGGCGGGTGGCTGGTTTCGCTTGATCCGTTTGCGCAGAAAGTAGCTTCGCAACGGGCCGGAGAATTGACCCGCCGCAGGCCGAACGGGACAGGGTGGCCGCAGGCACCCTCCAGGGAAACACTGATTTATTCCCGCCTGCCCGAATATGCTTTTGGTATGCAACCGTCTTGGTGCCGAGTGTGGGGGAAAGCGGATGCAAGCGAGTTTTTCCGAACAGGAATACGCGGCGAAGAAGAAGCAAACGCGACGGGATCGATTTCTGGCGGAAATTGAGGCGATCACCCCGTGGGGCGAACTGGAGCGCGCGGTTCCCAGCCTCGGTGGTCGTGGGCGACCGCCGATTGGATTAGGGCGGATGTTGAGGATGTACGTTGCCCAGCAATGTTTTGGACTCTCGGAGTGAGTCGGCGCCTGACGCGACGACCTGACTCAAGTTTCGCCGCGAGCTGGAAGTGCATCAGCTGACCGAATCGAGGGCACGGCGGGCAACGTGCGCGATATATCGCAAGCGCAAGCCCTGCGGCATGGCGACGAGCCGGTGGCTATTGGCGATGCCGGCTATCAAGGCGTTGAGAAGCGCCCCGAAAGTGCGGGAGCCACGGTGGACGGCCGCTTGCGGAAAGTCGGTGCAAGGTCAAGGCCCTGGCTGGAACAGCCCTGGGGAAGAGGCTTGCCTTGATGGAACAAAGCAAAGCCGGCATTCCCGCCCAGATTGAACATCCCTTCCATGTGCTGAAGAGCTTCTTCAAGCACAACTAGACTCGCTACCAGGGCCTGGCCAATCTGCTGCTCGCTCGTCGATGGCTATTGGTGGTTGACGGGAAAGTGGCGTATTGAGAAGGAGACCTCGCCCTGAAAGCACCCCTCCCGCGCCAAAAATGCCCACTTTATTGGAGTCAACCTCAAACCCAG
>JAEUOJ010000057.1 GCA_016789495.1 Accumulibacter sp.
CGTCGGGTAAAGCGCCGCGTATACCAGCGAAAAAACCACTGTAATATAGAACAACCACATCCACCACTTGGGCAGCGGGTTGTTGAACTCTTCTAGCGTTTCATCCCAGACATGACCCGTGGTATCTATCTGTCCCACCGGCGGAGGTGTGCTTTGAGTCCAGAGAAGAATTCCGCAGGCGATGATGCTAAATAGCACCAGCAGAATGACGTACCAGTTCCAAAACTGATTTACAAACTCGTTCATGACGCTTTCCTTTGTCCTTTGCGATCCAACCCCTGTTCGACCAAGTCCGTTTCCTCATCCAAAAAGGGCAACATCGACGCTTCTTCGAAGCGTTTCTGGTTACTTTTCATTCCATAAGCCCACCAGACAATGCCAAGAAAGGCAAGAAATGAAAGAACGGTAATGAGGGAACGGAGGTCGTTGATGTCCATGGCCTACCTGGCGTTCTTCATTTCAAGGCCCATGCCTTGCAGATAGGCAATCAGCGCATCGAGCTCGCTCTTGTTTTCGAGCTGCTTCTTGGCACCAGCGATCTCTTCGTCGGTATAAGGCACTCCAACGGTACGCAAAGCCCGCATCTTAGCTTCGATGGTGCTGGCATCCGCCGGAGCTTTTTCAAGGAAGCCGAATGCCGGCATGTTGGAGTCGGGAACCACATCGCGGGGATTGATCAAGTGGGCACGATGCCATTCGTCGGAGTAACGACCGCCTACCCGATGCAAATCGGGACCAGTACGTTTCGAACCCCATTGGAACGGATGGTCATAGACGAATTCACCACCAACCGAATAATGACCGTAACGCTCGGTTTCCGCCCGGAATGGACGAATCATCTGCGAATGGCAAAGGAAACATCCCTCACGGATGTAAACATCGCGCCCGGTCAACCGAAGCGGATCATAAGGCTTGAGGCCAGTCACGGGCTCGGTCGCATACTTCTGGAAAAACAAAGGCACGATTTCGACCAATCCTCCCACACTGACCACCAGCAAGGTCAGCAGAACCATCAGGCCGACATTACGTTCGACTGCATCTTGACTCAGTTTCATTTCGTTCCCTCTCAAGCGTGATGAGCAGCCGGCAACAGAACGCGGGCGTCATTGACTGCGCGGCCACCGGCAATCGTCTTGACCATGTTGTAGGCCATGATCAACATGCCGACCAGGAACAGCAAACCACCAAGGAAACGAATCCCCCAGAACGGGTACGACGCCTTGACCGATTCGACGAAGCTGTAGGTCAGCGTTCCGTCGGCATTCACCGCCCGCCACATCAGCCCCTGCATCACCCCAGAAATCCACATCGAAGCGATGTACAGCACAACTCCGACTGTCGCCACCCAGAAATGCACCGTAATCAGCCGGACACTGAACATTTCCGACTTGCCGAACAGGCGCGGCAACAGGTAATAGATCGAACCGATCGAAACCATTGCCACCCAACCCAGTGCGCCAGAGTGCACATGGCCGACTGTCCAGTCGGTGTAGTGCGACAACGCGTTGACCGTCTTGATGGCCATCATCGGACCTTCGAAAGTCGACATGCCATAGAAGGACAACGAGGTAATCAGGAATTTGAGGATCGGATCGTCACGTAATTTGTGCCAGGCACCGGATAGCGTCATCACGCCGTTGATCATCCCTCCCCAGGAGGGTGCGAGCAGAATCAGCGAGAAAAGCATGCCGACCGATTGCGTCCAGTCAGGCAAAGCGGTGTAGTGCAAGTGGTGCGGCCCGGCCCACATGTAGGTAAAGATCAAGGCCCAGAAGTGGACCACCGATAAGCGGTATGAATAGACCGGACGCTCCGCCTGCTTGGGAACGAAGTAGTACATCATGCCCAGGAAACCAGCGGTGAGGAAAAAGCCGACGGCATTGTGTCCATACCACCACTGGACCATCGCATCCTGTACCCCGGCGTACGCCGAGTACGATTTGGTCAGCGTAACCGGGATCGCCGCGCTATTGACCACATGCAACAAAGCTACCGCCAAAATGAAGCCGCCATAAAACCAGTTGGCGACATAGATATGGGTGACCTTGCGCTTGGCGATGGTACCGAAGAAGACAATCGCATAAGCCACCCAAACCAAGGTGATCAGGATGTCGATCGGCCACTCGAGTTCAGCGTATTCCTTGCCCGAGGTGATTCCCAGCGGCAGAGTGAGGGCAGCCAAGACGATGATCAACTGCCACCCCCAGAAGGTGAAGGCGGCCAAGGCATCGGAGAAGATGCGCGTATGGCAGGTACGCTGCACGACGTAGTAGGACGTGGCAAACAAGGCACAACCGCCAAAGGCAAAGATGACCGCGTTGGTATGCAATGGCCGCAGACGACCGAAATGAAGCCAGCCCAGATTCAGCTCCGGCCAGACCAGTTGAGCAGCGATGATCACGCCGACCAACATCCCGACAATCCCCCAGACGACAGTCATTACAGCGAACTGCCGCACCACCTTGTAGTTGTATGTTGATTGAGTTTCCAACATGGACTCACCTCACTCTTGACTAAAACCGGTTTTCACCGCCCAAATGCCCTTATTTAAGGCAATGATATTGCGGATGCTATTTTAACCTTCAGGAAAATGTTTGACATAGATCAATCCTCACTGCCGCCATGGGACTCTACCTCCACCACAAAAAAAGGGTGCGTTGAGAAACGCACCCAAACCCCAACAGAGAAACTCCCTGATTGCGCAGACTGCGAACACCGATCCTGCCTTCGCACACGATCCGGAAGCGATTATCTCAGCCCATTGGGCAAATTTCTTGATTTGCGTCAAGTGTCGAGTGGTTTTGTTGCCCTTGGCGTCGGTTCTGCCGAATCGACCTGCAGGTCGTCGACGGTCGAACCCACCCCTGCGTCTGCACTCTCGTCGGCGGTAGGTGGGCGAATCCGGTCATCGTCCATCAGCAGGCGATACCCCGGCCCCTCCAGATCATCGAACTGCCCATTGCGCAGCGACCACCAGAAAGCAATGCCGATCAGAAAAACCAGAACCACCGACAGTGGAATCAACAGATACAGGGTTTCCATCGCGCAGAATGACCGGAAGATAAGATCAGGAAAGTTTCTGCAGGCGCAGTGAGTTGGCGACGACCAACAAGGAACTGCCGGACATCCCGATTCCGGCCATCCAGGGAGTGATCCATCCCATCATCGCCAAGGGCAGGACCAAAAAGTTATAAGCGAACGCCCACAGCAAATTTTGCTTGACGACGCTCAACGTACGGCGCGCAATGACCACGCCTCGTTGCAGATGGGCGAGATTTTCCGACAACAGCACCAGATCCGCTTGCGTGCGGGCCAACTGCGAACCGTTGCCCATCGCCACCGACACCTGCGCCTGGGCGAGAACCGGCGCATCGTTGACGCCATCGCCGACCATGGCCACCACCGCACCGTCCGCCTGCAGGCCGGCCACGTATTGCTGTTTGTCCTGGGGCGAAACGCCAGCGCGCACCCGCTCGATTCCCAGCATGGCGGCCACTCGTCGAGCGGCCGGCTCGGAGTCACCGCTCAGCAGGGACACTTGTCTACCCGCGGCGCGCAAAGCGGCGATCATCGCGGCCGCCTCCTCGCGTGGTCGGTCACCAAAACGAAACGCGGCCAGCCAGCCTGTTTCGTCACCCATGGCGATCACCGTGTCACCACTGTTCTGCAACGCGTCACCCGCCGCCGGCCAGGGCAAGCGATGCAGTTGTTGCACGTAGTCCGGACGACCGAGACGAAGAGCCCGCCCGTTCCACTGCGCAGTGACACCTGAGCCGGTGTCATTCTTCGAATCCGACACCCATGGTCGAGCACCCGCCCCCGCCGCATCACGCAATGAAACGGCGATCGGGTGTTCGGAAGCTTCCTCGAGAGCGGCGGCTATCGACAGGCAATCTGCCGGGGAATGCGCGGCAAGCGGCAAAACTTCGAGTAAACGCATTCGTCCGCTGGTCAAAGTGCCGGTCTTGTCGAAGACGAAATGGCTGGCTCGGGCCAAGGTTTCGACGGCCTGACTGCGCGTCACCAGTAAGCCGACACGCGCCATCGCCCCACTGGCGACGGTCAGAGCAATCGGCGTCGCCAGCGACAAGGCGCACGGGCAACTGACCACCAGGACCGAAACGGTCACCCACAACGCTTGACGCGGATCAATCATCCACCAAGTCATCGCCACGGCCAGGGCCACCAGTAACAGCACAACGATAAAGCGACTGGCCACCCGGTCGGCCATCTCGACAATCTTCGGTTTGTCCATCGCGGCCCGCTCCATCAGGCGGACGATCGCCGACAGCCGTGTCTCTTCGCCGACAGCCGTCACTCTGACCAGCAATGGACTGTGCCGATTGACCGCCCCGCCGGTCACATTCAGCCCCGGTGATTTATCAACCGGCGCGCTCTCGCCGGTCAACAACGATTCATCGACGTCACTCTCGCCTTCGAGGACGACACCGTCTGCAGGAATCGACTCCCCGGGCCGCACCAGTACCACATCGCCGGCTCGCAACTCGGCAACGAGAACCTGTTCCGCTTCACGCCTTTCTGGAAAACCGCTCAAGCGAGCGGCCACCGCCGGCAGCAGTTTGGCCAGCGCTTCGGTGCCACTGACCGCACGATGGCGGGCGTTCATCTCCAGGAATCGACCGCTCAACAAAAAGAAAACAAACATCGTCACTGAATCGAAATAGACTTCCCCGCTGGCCGTCAGCGTCGCCCAGACGCTGGCCGCAAAAGCGGCTCCGATGCCCAGCGCCACCGGCACGTCCATGCCCACCCGCCGCAATCGCAGGTCCCGCCAGGCGTTGCGAAAAAATGGCGCCGCCGAATAGGCAATTACCGGCACCGTCAGCACCAAGCTCGCCCAGCGCATCAGCTGTTCGATCGCCGGCGTCATTTCACCGGCGCTGGCAAAATAGACCGGCACGGCGTACATCATCACCTGCATCATCCCGAAGCCGGCGACAAAAACCCGCCACAAGGCGTTACGCCGCTCTTTGCGTGCCAAATCCTCGCTGCGTGAGGTGTCGTAGGGATGGGCGCGATAGCCGATGGCGGCCACCGCCGCCAGAATGGCGGACAACTGGACCTGGCTTTCATCCCAGCGAACCCGAGCGCGGCGGGTAGCGTAGTTGATATCCACCGCGATCACCCCGGTCAGCTTGGCCAGATGCTGCTCGTTCAGCCAAATGCACGCCGAACAGGTGATTCCTTCGAGGATCAGCGACGCTTCACGTAAATGGTCATCAGCGCCGATGCGGCGCACGAAGCTGTGTTGAAAATCAGGATGATCGTATAGCCGCAGCGCATCGACGACGGCGGGCAACGCTTCGCGCGGCGAGTCGGGCAACGCGTCACGGTGTCGATAATAATCATCGAGGCCATTGGCGACGATGGCCTGCGCCACCGCCAGGCAGCCGCCGCAACAGAGCGCACGCGACTGCCCGGCGATGGTCAGCGACAAATCGAGACCGGACGGAATAGGCTGGCCACAGTGGTAACAGGCAGTGGCCATCAACGGCGTCCGAAAAACATACGAATCACAAAAGCAACGCCAGAACGAGGAAGCGCATACTACCGCGATTCGCCGGCACTCATTGATTTCACTTGTTGTGGCACGGTTTTCCCACCCCAAAACATTCAGGGTCTCTCGTCATCGCGCGGTCGATGGGCTGTCCGGTCGAAGCAACTTCGGAAGAGATCGGCCCTGGGAGCCGCAACGATGGTTGAAAGTGGAAAATAAAAAAGGCTTGGTTGCAAGCCAAGCCTTTACAGAAAGCGACTGGCCGACGTTCACAAACGCCGGCGGCGAGCGACCAAACCAGCCAAACCCAAACCAATCAGGGCCAGCGCGGACGGTTCCGGCACGGTGTTGGTCGAGCCTACCTCGGCGGTGATTTTCAAGCTGTCGAGAGCCCACGATTCATCCCCACCACCTTGCCAGCCACGGCCTCCGGCAAATAACTCCAGAGTCAGCGAATTGGCAGCATGTGCTGCCGATTCATTGACATCACGAGTCGCATCTGGCCAACCCGTTGAGAAAACGTTACCTTGAGCCAGGAAGCCGGCGCCCTGATCGCACACGGTACCCGAGGCATTGTTGCAGGTGATCTGCAAAATAGTATTGCCGTCCAGGGTCATGGTGAAGAAATCTGGCGCCGGGCTGCCATTGGTGCTGTCCCAGCTATCAACATAAGAAAAACGGTAGCTGATGGTCACCGCGCTATGCGTTGGCAAACCGCTCAAGGTCAACGTCGTACCGGCGGCTGGGTTGCCGGTGGCGGTATTCCACAGAAAATTGCCGGAGAATCCAGACAAGCCGCCACCGCTGCCAAGCGTCGTCAAGCCGCCCAGAACAGCCGTGACCCCAGAAGCAACGGTTGCCGGAGCATCGAAGTCGTTTTGATAAAGAGTAACCGTCGCGGAATTCGCGGCGCCAGCCGCGGCCAACAGCCCGGTCATGACAATTTTTTTGATCATTTTTTCCTCTTACCAGTCGAAAGGGTGAGTGCGTATAAGAGCCGGATGTCAAAATCGTCCAGCCGCACAAAATCTGAAGCAAATTATGTGCCGAATATGAATTTCCATATAAAACATATCATTAACAATAAATAATCTGCAATAATTCAAACTATGTAAAAATATCCGACAATGAAACCTTGCATGGACAGAAGGTCGGCCGTCTTTACTTGACCAAGCCCCATCGAAAGTCCTTGCTTCATCAGCCTTCCTTGACCAAATCGCGCCAGCTTGATCGTCAACCGACGATTAAGGCGCGTCCCGTTTGAACAAAGCGATCGACTCGACGTGCGAGGTGTGCGGAAACATGTTGACCACCCCCGCGCCGCGCAGTTGATAGCCCTTCTGTCTGACCAGCAGGCCAGCGTCGCGAGCCAGGGTCGCTGGGTTGCAGGAGACATAGAGCAGGCGTTCGGGCGCCTGATGGTCCAGCGCCTTGATCAACTCGACCGCCCCCTCCCTTGGTGGGTCGACGAGCATCTTGTCAAAGTTTCCCAACGCGGCGAGGCGACTCGCGGTCGTGGTGAAAAGGTCGGTGACCAGGAAATCGACCCGATCGGCCAAATCGTGCGCCGCCGCATTGTCCATCGCGCGCTCAACCAGTTGCGCATTGCCCTCGATGCCGAGCACGCGCGCTCCGCTACGCGCCAATGGCAGGGTGAAGTTGCCAACGCCACAAAACATGTCGGCAATCCGCTCGCCGGGCTGCGGGTCGAGCAGGTGGATCGCGCGGCGGACGAGCAATTCGTTGATCGACGGGTTGACTTGAGTAAATTCGGTCGGCGAAAAAGCGTATTCGATCGCGAACTCGGGAAGCCGGTAGGTCAGCGGCGGCGCGGTCTGCGGATGCAGACGGCTGACGCTGGCCGGCCCCTGCGGCTGTAGATAGATCACCACCCCGTGCCGTTCGACAAATTCACGGATTCGTCGTCGATCGCCGGCGTTGATCGGCGCCAGGATGCGCAACACCAGCGCGGTACTTCGCGCGCCAACCGCCATTTCGATTTGCGGCAGACGATCGCGGATCGACAAACCATCAACCAGTTCGTGCAGCGGAGGCAACAACGCCGACAAGCCTGGCGGCAGAATCTCGCACTGTTGCATGTCGGCGATGTAACTGCTTTTCTTTTCGTGAAACCCGATCAGCACGCCACCTTTGCCAGGAACAAAGCGTACCGAAAGCCGCGCGCGATGGCGATAGCGCCATGGCTCACCGTGAATCGGCGCGTACAGAACGTCAGGTTTGAGACGGGCCAGGTGCCATAAATTGGCTTCAAGCAGGCGCTGCTTGGCGGCCACCTGCGCCAAGGGATCGAAATGCTGCATGCTGCAACCACCGCACACCCCATAGTGCGGACAGCGCGGTGAGACCCGATCCGGCGAAGGATCGAGAAGGGTCAGCAAATGAGCAATTTCGTAACTGGGCTTTTGCCGAAAACTTTGGAATTCGACCCGCTCGCCCGGCAAGGCGCCTTCGACAAAAACGGTCTTGCCGTCGAGACGGGTAATGCCGCGTCCTTCATGGTCAAGCGATTCGATGACCCCGATCGGCATACGTGACGGCTGAACGGCGACTCAAGCAACGGCCGGATTGAGCCAATACAGGCCGGTCAAACAGGCTTCGGCAAGAATATGTCCCTGCATCGCCGCTCTAACCGCCTGTCCGGTCAATCGTCCGCTGACCGGCAAGCTGTCAATATCGAGGGCATAGACGGTGAATGCGTAGTGATGGACGATTTCGTCGTTCCACGGCGGGCACGGGCCATCATAACCATAGTAATCGCCGCGCATGTCGTTGTCGCCGGCGAACCAGCCCGTGTAATCGTTGATCCCCTGGCGGGCCCCATGCAAAGAATGCGGACCGGCTTTACCACGCGGCGTGACATCGCTGGAAAACTCGCCCTCCTGCACCTCGGTCAGCGTAGCCGGCAGATCGATCAATACCCAGTGGAAGAAATCAACCCGCGGCAACGACGCCGGCACGGTTCGGCCCTCTTGATTGACGTCGTCACCCTGGCTGGGCACATCCGGATCGTGGCAGATGATGACGAAAGAACGCGTTCCGGCGGGCGCCTCCCGCCATGCCAGATGCGGATTGCGGTTTTTGCCCAGGCAAACATGGTGTTCGGCGTCGGGAATGCAAAATGCAAAGTCGCCGGCAATGCGCTGTCCATCCTGGATACTGCGGCTCGTCAAGATCATCGTTGAATTCTCCCAGCAAAATAAGGAAACGTCGAATAAAGGGCCACACGCGCGGATCGCTGTGCAGCGCGGCGTTGGCCACTGCGCCTATACATTGACAAAACCGGTCTCTGCGCCATGCGCCTTGCGATTCATCCCGCTGCCGATTTCTTCAGCGTTCTTAATCGGCTGCCCGACGTTTGAAATCGCGTAGGCGAAACCCGGCAATCCATAGTGTAACGAAATAGCTCGCCGCACCGAAGGCGATCACCCCGGAAAGCCGCCATAAACGTTCGCTTGTCCGCCAGACCAACCAGTGGGCCGCATCCCCGGCAGCCCACCATAACGCCATCCCCATCACCGCCAACGCCAGCGCAAGTTTTCCATAGAAAGTCCACCAGCCCGGCTGCGGAGCATAGATCCCCAGCCGTCGCAGACCACGATAGAGCAACACGGCGTTCAGACTGGCGGCCAGACCGATCGCCAGCGCCAAGCCCGCATGGTCCAACCAGCGAATGAACAACAGATTGAGCAACTGGGTCACCAGCAAGGTCAGCACGGCGATTTTGACCGGAGTACGGATATTCTGCCGGGCGTAGAACCCCGGTGCCAGCACCTTGACCAGAATCAGACCGAGCAAACCGACGCTGTAAGCAACCAAGGCGTTACGGGTCATCAACACATCGTGCGTGTCGAAAGCACCATGATGAAACAAAGTGGTGATCAATGGCACCGCCAGTATCCCCAGAGCCAACGCCGCCGGCGTCGCCAAGAGGAAGGTCAGTCGCAACCCCCAATCCATCAGTCGGGAATATTCGAGCAGGTTGTCGGACGCGTGATATTTGGCCAACGACGGCAAGAGAATGGTTCCCAGGGCGGCACCGAGTAAACCAGCCGGAAATTCCATCAGCCGATCGGCGTAGTACAGCCAGGAAACGCTACCGTTACCGAGAAACGAGGCAAAGATGGTATTCAGCAACAGGCTGACCTGCGCCACCGAAACACCCAGTACCGCCGGCGCCATCAGCCGAAAGATGCGCCGCACGCCCGGATCGCGAAAATTCAGCGAAATTCTCGGCAGCATGCCGATGCGCGCCAGTGCCGGCAACTGCAGCGTCAGTTGTGCCGCGCCGCCGATGAATACCGCCCAGCCCAGCGCGACAATCGGCGGATCGACGTATGGCGCGGCCAGCAGCGCCATGCCGATCATGCTCAGGTTGAGCAGCACCGGTGTAAACGCGGGAATGGCGAAACGGCTCCAGGTATTGAGTACGCCACCAGCCAAGGCGACCATCGACATGAACAAGATGTACGGGAAAGTCAGCCGGGTGAGAGTCACCGTCAACGCGAATTTGTCCGGGTCGGCGGCGAACCCTGGCGCGGAGAGGTAAACCAACGCCGGAGCGGCGAGCATGCCGAGCACGGTGACCAGGCTGACGGCCAGGAACAGCAGAGTGGCCACCCGGTCGACCAGTTGCCGGGTCTCCTCGCCGCTCCGGCGGTTCTTGTACTCGCCGAGCACCGGCACGAAAGCCTGCGAGAAAGCACCCTCGGCGAACAGGCGCCGCAACAGATTGGGCAGCTTGAAGGCGACGAAAAAGGCGTCGGTCACCTGCCCGGCGCCGAATGCATTGGCAATCACGAAGTCGCGCACGAATCCCAGAATGCGCGACAGCAAGGTCATGCCACTGACGGTAGCGAGGATTTTCAGCAGATTCATCGGTTGTTCGGACACCGGCAGTTGGCGCAAAGCCTGTCATCTTAGCGCCAGCGGATCGACAAACCAAAAGAAGTGCAACCTGTTTTGTCGAGCGAAGAAAACCGAAGCGCTTCAGACAGAACAAGATCCGGATTTACGCCAGTCAAGACGGGGAGAAACCCTCACCGCCGTGCTCAACCATGCTCCACTGGTGGCGCCACTTTGAACACTTCCGAGAGTGTCGTCAGACCGGCGGCGATTTTCATCGCCCCGGAAATTCGCAGCGGTTTCATCCCTTCGCGGAAAGCCAGATCGCGGATCTTGGCGATATCGCGGTTGTCGCTGATCGCCTGTTTGATCTCTGGTGACAGCGAGAGGATTTCATACAGGCCGACCCGGCCCAGGTAACCGGTCATCCGGCAGTCGAGACAGCCGGTCGGCCGGTAAAAACGGGGGGGACGATTCGCTTTCCAGGGAGCAACCAGCTGATCCCACATCGTTTCATCGATCGGGCTGGCGGCATGGACCTGTTTGCACTGCGGACAGAGTATGCGCACCAGACGCTGCGCCATCACTCCGAGTACGGTGGCGCTGAGCAGGTACGAGGGAATCCCCAGATCGAGCAGACGGGTGACCGCCGCCGGGGCATCGTTGGTATGCAGCGTCGACAGTACCAGATGGCCGGTCAATGCCGCCTGGATGGCCACTTCGGCGGTTTCCAGATCGCGAATCTCGCCGATCATGATGATGTCCGGATCCTGGCGCATCAGGGCGCGCACCCCCTGCGCAAAGCCGAGGTCGATGACGTTCTGCACCTGCAACTGGTTGAACGCCGGTTCGACCATTTCGATCGGATCTTCGATGGTGCATACGTTGACCGACGGCGTCGCCAACTGCTTGAGCGTCGAGTACAGCGTCGTCGTCTTGCCCGAACCGGTCGGCCCGGTGACCAAAATGATCCCGTTCGGCCGTTCGGCCATCGCTTTCCAGCGGGCCTGATCGTCGTCGGTGAAACCCAGGTCGGCAAAGCTGCGCACCAGCACATCCGGGTCGAAAATACGCATCACCAGTTTTTCACCGAAAGCGGTCGGCAGCGTCGATAAGCGCAATTCGGCTTCCAGGCCGTCCGCCGTGCGGGTCTTGATCCGGCCATCCTGCGGACGACGCTTTTCGACGACGTCCATCCTTCCGAGGATTTTCACCCGATTGACCATCGCCGCCATGACGCTCATCGGGATCTGGTAAACCTGATGCAGCACGCCATCGATCCGGAAGCGGACAATGCCGATTTCGCGACGCGGTTCGATGTGAATGTCGCTGGCGCGCTGTTCGAAAGCGTATTGCCACAACCAGTCGACGATATTGACGATGTGCTGGTCGTTGGCATCGAACTGTCGGTTGGTCCGACCCAGTTCGACCAGTTGCTCGAACGACGAGAGATTGCCGACCGGCCCGCCGAGTTGCGCCGCCCGTTTGACCGAACGAGCCAGATTGTAGAACTCGATCAGATAGCGCGCGACGTCCACCGGGTTGGCCATCACCCGGCGGATGTCCTTTTTGGCGATCGACCTGATTTCCTTTTCCCAATCACGCAGGAAAGGTTGCGTGGTGGCGACCACGACTTCGCGGGTCGTCACCTGTATCGGCAGAATCCCGAAACGCGTCGCGTACGCGCTGGACATCACTTCGGTGACGGCGGTGAAATCGACTTTGAGCGGGTCGATATGGTGATAATCGAGACCGATTTTCGCCGCCAGCCATTCGCCGAGCTCGTCGAGGGTCAACGACCGATGAGGTTCATGCGACGTTTTCCACTTCTGGTCGGCGACGATCACCAACGGGTGCGCGTTGTGTCGTTGCAGACGGCTTTCCTTCAGGAGATTCTCGGCTTCGGGCTTATTCACCAGGTCGTCTTCGACCAGCCAGTTGAGAATTTCGCCGAGGGTCAGGCGGTGGTCGGGAAGGTTATCGACCGCGTGCAGAGGCATGGACATATTCCGGGGGCAAATTTATTTAAGACTATACCGAAGTCTATTCAAATGCCTCAAATAGGCCGGCCAGCGAGTCGTAGACCATGCAGCGCCGACTCTTTACCCGACGGCCAGCCGGTGCGACAGGCAAGCCACATACGATCGCCTGACCACCAATCGGCACCTTGCCCATAGCGAAAGACCGTGCGCCTCGAGCATTGCGGCAAGAGCGAGACGCAAGCCGGCCGCCTGCCGGACTAACGATGGGTCACAAATCGGCTGACGGCAGCCGTTCAGTCATCGGCAGCGTACGAATGCAGCGCCGCGGCGCGCCAGCCGGCCAATTTGCTGGCAAACGGCAAAGTGTAGGCCGGACTGCTGGATGGCAGGATCGCCGTCTCATAACCCTCCTGGGCAAAACGGGCGGCGAGTCTGCCGGCGGTCTGGCCATTGAAGCAAATGCGCCGCAACCGGGGCGCGCGCTGGGGCAAGCAGGAAAAATCATTGACTTCCGCGGCTTCGATCGCCGAGTCGAGCGCACCCTGGCGCCGGCAGACGCGATAGACGTCCCAGACGCCAATGCCGTGCCGGAGCAGCGCCGCCCGCCTGTCGGGGTAGTGCATCGTCGGCAGCGGTTCGTTGAGCAAGGCACCGAGCAGCCGCCAGAACTGGTTCTGGCGATGCCCGTAATACTGTTGAGCGGCCAGCGACGCCGGCGACGGGAAACTGCCGAGGATTAGCAGCCGAACGCCGGCATCGAGGATCGGCGGCAGACCGTGCAACAGGGGCGATCCGCCGCCATGATCCATCAACGGCTGGCGCCGAGCGACAACGCTAACATCAGGTCATTGATTCGCTTGACGAAACCAGCCGGGTCGTCGAGCGAACCGCCTTCGGCGAGCATCGCCTGCTCGAACAACAGATTTGCCCAATCGTCAAAGCGGGTCTCTTCGTATTTCAGCCGTTGCACCGCCGGATGACGGGGATTGATTTCCAGAATCGGTTTGCTTGCCGGTGCCTGCTGACCGGCCGCTTTCAGAATCCGTTGCAGATTGCCGCCAAGATCGTACTCATCGGCGATCAGACACGACGGGGAGTCGGTCAGACGGTGGCTGATGCGCACGTCCTTGACGCGGTCGCCGAGCGTCGTCTTGACCTTTTCGAGCAACACCTTGTACTCGTCAGCCGCTTTTTCCGCCTCTTCCTTTTCAGCGACGTCCTCGAGTTTGCCGAGATCGAGCCCGCCTTTGGCCACCGATTGCAACGGCTTGCCGTCAAATTCGGTCAGATGGCCGGTCACCCATTCGTCCACCCGATCGGAGAGCAGCAGCACTTCGATACCCTTCTTGCGGAAGATCTCCAGATGCGGGCTGTTTTTGGCGGCGGTGAAGGTTTCGGCGGTGACGTAGTAAATTTTTTCTTGGCCGTCCTTCATCCGCGACACGTAATCGGCCAGCGAAACGGTTTCGTCGGCGGTATCGGCATGCGTAGACGCAAAGCGCAATAGCTTGGCGATGCGCTCCTTGTTGGCGAAATCCTCGCCAACTCCCTCCTTGAGCACGCGGCCGAACTCTTTCCAGAATTTGGCGAATTTTTCCTTTTCAGCCGCTTCCTCGCTGTCGGCCAGCCCTTCGAGCATTCCCAGCACCTTCTTGACGCAGCCGCCGCGAATGGCTTCGATATCGCGCGACTGCTGGAGGATTTCGCGGGAGACGTTCAGCGGTAAGTCGTTGGAATCGACGACCCCACGTACGAAGCGCAGGTAGATCGGCATCAGTTGTTCGGCATCGTCCATGATGAACACCCGCCGCACGTAGAGCTTGACCCCGTGGCGAGCGGTGCGCTCGAACAGATCGAAAGGAGCCCGCGACGGAATGTACAGCAACTGGGTATATTCCTGCTTGCCCTCGACGCGGGCATGCACGTGCGCCAGCGGCGCCTCGAAATCGTGCGCGACATGCTTGTAGAACTCGGCGTATTGTTCGTCGCTGATTTCGGACTTCGGACGGGTCCACAGCGCCGACGCCTGGTTGACCGTCTCATCCTCGTCGGTGAGGACCTGAGCCTTCTTCTCCTCGTCCCACTTTTCCTGCTTCATCACGATCGGCAGCGTGATGTGATCGGAATATTTGACGATGATCTGCCGCAGTTTCCAGTTCGACAGGAATTCGTCCTCGCCCGCGCGCAGATGCAGTGTCACTTCGGTACCGCGTTGCACGCGGTCGACCATCTCGACGGTGAAGTCGCCTTCGCCTGTCGACTCCCAGCGCACGCCCTGGCTGGCTTCAAGACCGGCACGACGGGAAACCACCGTCACCTTGTCGGCAACGATATACGAGGAATAGAAGCCGACGCCGAATTGACCGATCAAATGCGCATCCTTGGCCTGATCGCCGGTCAAGGCGGAAAAGAATTCGCGGGTACCAGACTTGGCGATCGTTCCCAGATGCTGCACCGCCTCGTCCCGTGACAAGCCGATCCCATTGTCGGCCACCGTCAGCGTCCGCGCCTCTTTGTCAAAGGACACCCGGATCTTCAACTCGCTATCGTCACCGTACAGGCTACCGTTGTTCAGCGCTTCGAAACGCAGCCGATCGCAAGCATCGGAGGCGTTTGAAATCAGCTCGCGGAGAAAAATTTCCTTGTTGCTGTACAGCGAATGAATCATCAGGCTCAGCAGTTGCTTGACTTCTGCCTGAAAACCAAGAGTTTCCTTGTCCGCACCCATGCACTACTCCGTTGAAAGGTTGATGATGAAAGTTCAATGGTTGGCGCCGCCCGCAGGCGATGTTCCCGCAAGTGAGGACAAAACCATCGATTTTCAAGTCCCCTCGGTCAAATGGCCGGTCGGTCGTCGATCGCCCGATAGACGACCGCGACGACCTCCACTTCCCGCCAGCCGGCGGGACTCTGAAAACGAACCGTATCGCCTTCTCGCGCCTTGAGCAGCGCCCGCGCCAACGGGGAAATCCAACTGATTCGTCCGCGGGCGAAATCGGTTTCATCGACCCCGACGATCTGGTAGGTCCGTTCCTGACCGTCCTCGTCGTGCAGCGTCACCGTTGCTCCAAAAAATACCTGGTCGAGATTCTCGCGCCGCATCACCGGATCAACCACTTCGGCCTGTTCGATCCGTTTGCTCAGGAAGCGGATCCGTCGGTCGATCTCGCGTAGCCGGCGCTTGCCGTACAGGTAATCGGCATTTTCCGAACGATCGCCATTCGCCGCCGCCCACTGCACGACGCTGACCACCTGCGGTCGCTCGACACGCACCAGTTGCTCGAGTTCGTCACGCAACCTGGCGTAGCCGCCCGGGGTGAGATAGTTGCGAGTTCCGGACGGCAGAGAGGGCGCGCCGCCGGGCTCCTCGTCGTCCTCGTTCATCCTGAGGTCGTCGTCATCTGCAACGGGGGGAAGGGTCATCTTGATATTCGCCGGTACCAAAAGAAACGGCGCGGGATTTCCCGCGCCGGCTCGGCATCTGCCAGTCGCTCAGTAGCCGATATTGAACGCGCCGACATCGACGCGAATGGTATCGCGGCCCAAGGCAAGCGCCGTATAGCGGGCGAAGTTCACCGCCCATTCCTTCTTATCGATGAAACGCTGCTCGCCACCATAGCGGGCAACATTCAAAATCTTGTCAATGATCAACACCTTACCCATTGGATTGCTCGGCTCGCATTCGAGATCGGCGAATTCCTTGTCAAACCAGCGGCGCGCTTCTTCGGGAGATCCGCCCAGCAAATCCGGCTGGGAAAACTTGAACTCGTACTGCCGCTGGCGGGCGAACGCAATAATTATGTGATAGACCATCTGCCTCCTCCCTCGGATATCCAGGGTTACAATGCCATCCCCTATTCTATTCGCAAAATCGCTTCATGCCGCAAGTCCCTGGCGCTCGAACCGAGTTCATGGCGGGAATTCGTGCGTTCCTGCCGATGAGCATGAGCATTCTGCCCTTCGGCGTCGTTTGCGGCGCCGCGGCGGTTGCCGCCGGGATGAGCGTGCCGCAGGCCATGGCCATGAGTCTGCTGGTTTTCGCCGGCTCGGCGCAGATCGCCTCCTCACAGCTCTTTGGCAGCGGCGCGCCGTGGTGGGTGATTCTCGCCACCGGCGTGATCATCAACCTGCGCTTTCTGATGTACAGCGCATCGTTGTCGCAGCAATTCGCCGGACTCGGCCGACGCTGGCAGGCGGTCATCGCTTATCTCTTGACCGATCAGGCCTTCGCGTTGACCAGCATGCGCGGCGGGACCCCATCCAACCGGCGGCACCTGCACTGGTTTTATCTCGGTTTCGGCTGCGCGACCTGGTTGAGCTGGCAAACAGCCACCGTCGTCGGCATCGTGCTGGGTAATCTGGTACCGGCACGCTGGTCGCTGGATTTCATCGTGCCGCTGACTTTCATCGCCATGCTGGTCCCTATCCTCGATAACCCGGCGTTGTTCTGTGCGGCGCTTGCCGGTGGTCTGGCGGCGGTTTTCCTGGTGCTGCCGCTGAAACTCAACCTGATCGCCGCGGCGTTGCTCGGTATCGCTGTCGGGCTGATCGTCAACCGGTGGGTGGAACGGCGTGACTGATGCCGACTTCGTCGCCTGGGAAATCATCGTCGGCCTGGGCGGCGCCACATTCATGATCCGCTATTGGCCGCTGGCTTTTCTCAGCCGCGCCGACCTGCCCGGCTGGTTGAAGCGCGCTCTGCGCTACGTCCCGCCGGCGGTGATGGCGGCGATCATCACGCCGCCGTTGTTTTTTATCGGCACCGCGCCTACCATAGGACCCGATCTGCCGCGCTTGACTGCCGCCGCCCTGGCCGTCCTGGTGGCATGGCGAACACGCAGCACCTTGCTCACCATCGTTCTTGGCATGTTGGCCTTGTGGACGTTGCAAGCCCTGTCAAGCTAGCAAATTCACACCTCGGGGAAATTGCCATTCATGATGACCGAAGATCAGATCGAAGAAACCCGTGTCACTTTGAGCGAATTGCAGGTCGAGCACCGCGACCTCGATCTGGTGATTGAGCACCTGACGATCAGTCCGCCAGCCGACGATCTGCTGATCCGCCGGCTGAAGAAACGCAAGCTGCTGCTCAAGGACCGTATCGCGCAACTCGAACATCTGCTCGAGCCGAACGTCCTGGCCTGAGGCTCGACACTCCCGACCACCGCCTGCCAACGTCTGGCCATGGAACTGACCGTCCGCGGACAACGTTGCCAGGTATTGATGGCAGGCGCCTTCAACGCGGCAGAGCGACAACCGGCGCTGGTTTTAATACACGGCGCGGCCAACGATCGCGACGCCTGGCACGCGGTCATTGGTCACCTGGCAACCGCCGGCTGTGCCGTGTTGGCCCCGGATCTGCCCGGACACGGTTTGTCCGACGGTCCACCTCTGGCGAGTATCGAGGCACTGGCCGACTGGCTGGCGGCTCTGCTCGACGCCACCGGCTGTGCGCAAGCGGTCATTGCCGGTCATTCGATGGGCTCGCTGGTCGCGCTGGAGTGCGCCGCCAGGTATCCCGACCGAATCAGTGGCTTGGCGCTTTTGGGCTGTTCGGCGCCAATGCCGGTGGCGGAGACCTTGTTGAGCCGCGCGACGAGCCAAACCGACAGTGTTTATCGCCTGATCACCGAGTATTCGGTAACTCCTCGTTTCCAGTTGCGAGGCGGAAGCGGGCACGGTGTCTGGGGTGCCGGCGCGGTCCTGGCGATCATGCGGCGCAGCCCGCGCGGCGCACTGGCGATCGATCTGGCCAATTGCCATAACTATCAGCAGGGTTTGGCCGCGGCCGAGCGAGTGGAGTGTCCCGTGTTGCTACTGGTCGGCCGTCGCGACCGGATGACTCCCAGGCGCAATCTTCCGCCGCTACGCGCGGCGTTGCGACATGCCGTGCAGCGCGAAATCGCCGACTGCGGGCACGCGATGATGGCCGAACAGCCACGGCTCGTCGCCGACGAACTGTCCCAATTCATGGCCCGCATCGGCGGCTGAAGCGGATGACGATGCGTTCAGCACAGCTCGTTGCGCTGATGCTCGCGAAAGGCGATATAGCGTTGCAAGCGCCGCTCATCGGCACGCGCCATCTCGGCGAAATGCAGACCGATCCGCCAACGGCCCGTCATCGGCGTCTGCTCCAACAACGTCACGTGACGCACGACCGCCGGTAACTGAAGGGTATCCTTGTCGTCGTCAGGCAGGAAAAGCCAACACCGCTCCAGCACCTCACCGACTTGCAACCCATTGTCGTCCGTGGCGTTCAATCCAATGCCGGCGACTGACACATCGTGAGCCAGCCGCTTGACCGTCTGACCGTCAGCGCGGCTCCACTGCAGAGACACCGGCTTGACACGCGGCGTCTCGATGCGGAAGAAATCGCGTCGCTGCCATCGAACCAGCCGAGTCGGCATGGGCAACGCAAAGGCGCGCGCCGCGGCAAAATCGATCACCCTCGGCGCACCGGTGGTGAATTGCAAGTGCACACCATCCGGGCGAGCGAGAAATAAATTTCTCGAACTGCCGACAAAACGCCGGTTGAACGACTCACTGCCGCTGCAATCGACGATCAGTTGGGAATTTGCCGCGTCGATCGCCAGCAGAAGGGTCAAAAACTGCTCGCCGCTGGCGGCGATTTGCACAGTGAACGTCTCCTGGCTGGCAATCAAAGATCTCAAGACGAACTGGATCGCCCGTTGCCCGGTAATGCAGAAACGCTCTTCGATTTCTTCTTCGGGCAGCGCAGCCAACTGGCTCATGGCCGCTCCTGCCCGGCTGATCGGCGGCTGTCTGTTGCAGGGGCCGGTCGGATTTGAGCGATCGCCGCTAAACGCGCATGAGAGTGAAGCCAGTTTTTCACGATTTCGAGGCGCATAGCGAGCCCATGTCACGAGAAATCAGGAAAAAACAGACCGTTCCGCCGTCCGACGCAGGAGATCGGTCGCAAGTCCGTCAGGCGCCTAGGCATCGGTGTATAGCGCCTGCCGCGCTGCCGACGTGCGGGGAACCTGCAACCGGTCCATCAGGTAGCACAGACAATCCTGGCGCACCACGCGCAGATCCAGGCTGAGCATCGCCGGGGTGGCCGCCCGCCGCAGACGGAGGATGCCGTCGTCACAAGAAAAAAAGTCGTCGCTCACCTCGCACCCCGCTTCGTCGATGACCTCGAGCGGGCGGGACAGTCGTGAACGGCCGAAAACCGTCCCGGCGGCGAGTTGGCAAAAGTTCAGATGATCGAGACGAGGCTCGAAATCGATGTCCGCCCGACTGTCGCCAAAAGCAAAGGTCGAGTTCGGCGAAACGCGGACGGTGGCAAGCGTGTGGTAGACGTCCAGATCGACCTGCCTCGGCTGTTGATCAGGAAAATGATCGAGATGCAGGCAGGCGTCGAGGAATCGCGTCGCCTGAATTTCGTTGGCCGTCACCCCCGGCTTGCCACATTCGACGGTCACCGACGGGCAGCGCGGCGAAAAGGCGTTGGTCTGCGAACCGGGCAGTCCGCGAAACCAGACCACCGTGCGGGCGAACAGCCGCGCCAGATGCAGAACGTCCGCATCGAGACGATTAACTACGGCGTAATGCGGGTTGAGGCCGGTATTGTTATGGATATCGATACTGGCGAACACCTCGCGTTCAGCCAGTTGTCGATACACCTCGCCCATCGCCGCATGTTCCGGAGTATGTCCGTGCCCGACACTGCCCGGCCAGACACGGTTGTAATCCGGCTGCTCATCGAGACGGCGTAAACCCTGCCGAGCCGCGGCAACGTTGCCGACCAATATCGACAGCGCGCGTGGCAACGGCTGACCGTGGTAACGGCGCAATACGTTCTGTACCGCCACCAGGCCACAGTCTTCGTTGCCGTGCAGCAGCACCGAGACGAACAACGGTCGGACGCGACGCCCCGACAAGTGGATCAGGGTGGGTCCGGAAAGATAGCGGTGCAATTCGCCCGCTGGCGTGTCGAGAAAATGCTCGGGAAGGGTATCGTGGAAGAGGGTTAACATGATCGATCGGACAGCATGGCCTATGGCTTATAACGGCCACTCATGGACAGGTTGAAGACGGCTTTGCTGTTCAATATAGTCAGCCGTCAGGCGGGATAGGTCTCCATGCCGTGCAAAGTGCGCCAATTGCCAGACGGCACCGTTTCGGCGGCGGCGTAAACGGCCGGCGATCACCGCCAGATAGCGTTCGCGATCGCTGGCATCCAACTTCAGCTCGGCCAGCCCTTCCGTTGCCAGCGGCAGCAATTGTTGTTGCAGCAGATCGGCGGCGCTTCGTCGTCGACCATCGAGCCAAAGTAATGGTGCCGCCAGCCCGTCACGAGCGGCGCGGTAGAAATTGTCACGGATTTGAGCAAACGACAGGCCGGACTCTGGCGGCACGTCCTGCCGGACCAGCCCGCAGGCGGCACCGTAGTAGAAAGCGGCGTTGGCGATCATGTCGATGAGGCTCGGACCGGCAGGCATCACACGCTGTTCAACCCGGAAATGTGCCGTCGAATCGTCGTCGAAACCGATCAACATCCGTATCCACCGCCAGATGGTGCCATTGTGCAAACGCAAATGCGCGTACGCGGATAGAGGGTCCGGCAGACTGAAGGGCAGTAATACCTGGTAACGCCGGACATTGGCCACGAAATCGTCAGTCGGCTCGACGAGATAGCCGGCACCGAATGTCACCCGCCGGCAGCAGGGAAAATCGGGATGACAGCAGTCAACGGCCTGCTCGAACAAGGGAATGCGCGTTTCATGCCACAGCGCCTTGCCGAACAGCAACGGCGAATTGGCGGACAATGCCACCAACGGCGCCGCCAGCAACAACGACGCGTTATAAGCACGCGCCGCATCTCGGGCCGGCATCTGCAGATGGACCTGAAAGGACGTGGCCGCCGCCTCGAGCATGACGTCGGAGTGTACCGTCGTCAGTTGGTCGATACCAGTGATCGATAGCCGCAACGGCCGGCCACCACGCCACTGCAAAACCTGCTGATTCAAGAGTTCGTAACGCCGGAAAGGCGTCATGTTGGCCAGCGTCAGATCGGCTTCGCGCAAGGTCGGCAAAGTACCGACGGCGACCAACGACATGCCGCCTTCAGCGGCGACGCGTTGTGCTTGTCGCCAAGTGGCGAGCAATTCCTTTTCCAGATCCGATAACGCGCTGCCCTGCAGAGCTCTTGGCGTGCCGTTGAACTCGACGTTGAAACGTGACAACTCGGGTACGACCAACGCGCTGCCCAAAGTGTCAAGAAACTCCAGGTTGCGCGGTATCGGCCGAAACTGTCGATCGACCAGCCAGGCTTCGAGCTCGAAGCCGGCGACCGGTCCACGATTGGAAAATTCGTCGCGCGCATGCGCGGCGCAAGCGTAATCCGTCTCTTCAGCCAGCCGCCGTGCGAACCGTTCAAGATCGTCGGGCCCGATTTCCTGTCGACCAATCTCCTGCCCCATCGACGCGACTCTCCCGCTTATTCCAGTTTGGTTCATCCGTGACTTGGCCGGCACTGCGTTACCGTGTGGTCTATACGGTCTACGCGACTCGCGTCACAAATGATTCATAAAACGGAATCCGACACTCCCCCGACCAGTGCGCCGACTCTGAATTTTCGGACGAGAAACGGCACCCTGATTCTGGCAAACGCCAAGTTCGCCACTGCCCTTTCGTTGAGATCCGAATCTTGACGAACGTTCCTGCTCGCGTGGTCACCACTGCGGGACGACACCATAGCAAAGAAATTCGATTTTGTGCGGCTAACGCCTGGAGTCTACACATTTTTTCGGCGTTCAACGGCATGAAGAACGATTCACCCAGAGCGCCCGGCCTCCAGGATTGAGCGCAGGCCATTCCATAGCTTGACGCCGGGGTGGCCGTGGTCGGTCATCGTTGGACTTTGCCCTGACTTCAGTGCATTGACAGAACATGCCGGTAGGTCATTCGGCTCCTTGTTCACCCTGTCGGCGGCAAGACTTAAGCCACAGGAAGCCCAGGGTGCCCGCCACCAGCGAGGAAACCAGGATCGCCATTTTCGACGAGTTGATCAACGCCTGATCGCCGACGAACGCCAAGTTGGCGATGAAAATCGACATCGTAAAACCAATTCCACCCAACAAGCCTGCGCCAAATACATGGCCCCATTGCAAATCGCCCGGCAAACGGCACATCCCCACGCCAACCGCCAGCGCACAAAATGCAGTTACTCCGAGCGGTTTGCCAATCAACAGACCCGCCGCGATGCCGGCACTGTTCAAACTGGACACTTGTTGCAGCCAATCCGCCCCGATGACGACCCCGGTATTAGCCAGAGCGAAGATCGGCAGAATCAA
>JAEUOJ010000077.1 GCA_016789495.1 Accumulibacter sp.
ACATGTTTGCTAACTTTATGATTTCTTACAATTAATCAACGACTTACCTTAAGGGCTCCGGGAAGGTCCGTCGAACATTGGCCCTCTGCTCGACGCCGCCGGCGCGCGCCCGCCGCCGCGGCGACTGCCCTGGGGCAGCCTCGGCGACCGGTTCGCCGGCCGCGCCGACGCACTCGCCGACGCACTCGCCGCGCTCGCGCAGGCGCTCGGGCCGGTGCCGACGCAGGCCCTGCCGGTCGTCGCGCACGTCGTGCACGGCGTCGGCGGCGTCGGCAAGACGCGCCTGGCGGTCGAATACGCCTGGCGGCGCGCGGCCGACTACGCGGCGATCTTCTTCCTCGGCGGCAGCGATGCGGGCGTGCTGGCCAGCCATCTCGCCGCGCTCTGCGCGCCCGACCTGCTCGACCTGCCGGAACACCAGGCCAACGAACAGGCGCGGCAAGAGGCGGCGGTGCGGCGCTGGCTCAACGCCCACCCCGGCTGGCTGCTCATCCTCGACGAACTCGACACCCCGGCCGCCGCGCAGGCCGCCGCAGACCTGCTGCCCAAGCTCGCCGGCGGGCACGTCCTGCTCACCAGCCGGCTCGCGCACTGGAGCCGCGAGTTGGCGGCGCTCGCGCTGCCGACGCTGGCCCCCGCAGCGGCGCGCGACTTCCTGCTGCAGCGCACCGAGAACCGCCGTCGCCGGCAGGCCGACGACGCGGCGAACGCCGCCGCGATCGCGCACGAACTCGGCCACCTCGCGCTGGCGCTCGAACAGGCCGGCGCCTACATCGCCGAAACCGACAGACGCTCGCCGACTATCTCGCCGACTGGCGCAGCGACGACGCGCAGCGGCGCGACGCGCTCGCCTGGTTCGACGCGCGCCTGATGCACTACCCGAAAAGCGTCGCGCAGACCTGGCAAACCTCGTTCGACCGTCTCGGCGGCACCGCGCGCGAACTGCTGCGCCGCCTCGCCTGGCTGGCGCCGGAAGCGATTCCGGAAAGCCTGCTCGACACGCCGGCGGCGCCGGCCGCGCCCGACGCAACGCCCGTCGCGCCGCCGCGCGCGCTGCGGAAGGCGCTGGTCGAACTCGAACGCTACTCGCTCGTCCACCGTGCCGACGACGCGGCAAGCTTCCGTGTGCATCGTCTGGTGCAGACGGTCAGCCGCGACCAGCAGCGCGACGCAGCGCGGCACGCGGCGGGCGACGACGTTCCGGCGGCGCTGCGCGCGGCGCTGGCCTGGCTGGATGACGCCTTCGTCGGCGATGCGCTGGATGTGCGCGCTTGGCCGCGCCTGGACCCGCTGGCGCCGCACGCGCAGGCTGTCGCCGGCTTTGCCGATGCGGCGGGGATTGCCGAGCCGACGCCGCGGCTGTTCAACGACACGGGTTTGCTGTTCCAGGCGAAAGCGCTCTACGGCGCCGCCGAGCCGCTGCTGCGCCGCGCGCTGGCGATCAACGAGGCGAGCCTGGGCGGCGAGCATCCGGCTGTCGCCATTTGCCTCAACAACCTGGCGGGACTGCTGCAGGGCACGAACCGCCTGGCCAAAGCGGAGCCGCTGATGCGCCGCGCGCTGGCGATCGACGAGGCGAGCCTGGGCGGCGAGCATCCGACCGTTGCCATCGACCTCAACAACCTGGCGGCACTGCTGAAGGCGACGAACCGCCTGGCCGAAGCCGAGCCGCTGCTGCGCCGCGCACTGGCGATCGACGAGGCGGGCCTGGGCGGCGAGCATCCGGCCGTCGCCAGCGACCTCAACAACCTGGCGCAACTGCTGCAGGCGACGAACCGCCTGGCCGAAGCCGAGCCGCTGATGCGCCGCGCGCTGGCGATCGACGAGGCGAGCCTGGGCGGCGAGCATCCGACCGTCGCCATTCGCCTCAACAACCTGGCGCAACTGCTGCAGGACACGGACCGCCTGGCCGAAGCCGAGCCGCTGCTGCGCCGCGCGCTGCGGATTGGCTTTGTCAGCCTCGGCGGCGAGCATCCGCACACGCAAATCTTCCGCAAGAACGCCGTCAAGCTGCTGCGCGCGCTCGACCGCAGCGAAGAAGAGATCGCGGCGACGCTGAACTCCTGGCTGGCCGCCTAACGGCGGCGGCGATGACGCCTGGCGGGCGAGGCGGGTGGCGTATCAGCGGTAGCGTGCGCTCCTGTCGGATGCTTTAACCAGCCGCGCACTGGGCTTGCTTGATACGCGCGCCAGCGGTCAAGGGCGGTCGTCTCTCGTCTGTCTTTGGCGTGTCGACCCGGGCCGGCCACCGCGTTATCGCCATACGGCCTTGCAGCGCAGCAGCCAGTCGCCGCGCTCGGCCAGGCCGATCTGCCCGCCGTTGATCGCCCGGGTGACCTTGCGGAGGTCGTCCTGATCGGCGAGCGTATTGCATCCCTTGGCCAACCATTCGGCGGCGGCGATGGCTAGGCACCACGCCGTACCGATCACTTCGTCGGGGAAGGCGACGAAATCGGGGGCTTCGGGGTGGCTCTGCCGCAGAATGGTCGTCGCCTGCCGGTAGCTGTCCTTGCCGGTCAACTGCAGCAGGCCACGTCCCCGGTAGGTGAATCCGTCGTCAGCACCGGTGTTGCCCATTCGGCCGCCATAGACTTCATTGGCCAGCTTGCGCGGGTTGTTGGCATAGGCAGCCGGGTTGAGCGGTCCTTTGGGCTGGAAGCGAGACGGCCAGACTTTCGGCAGTCGCGCGGCGCTGTAATTGAGATTTTCGAACTGGATCGCCAAGCCACCCGATTCATGCAGAATCTGGGCCATGAAGTGCGCCACGCGTAGCGGATTGGCCGAGATCTGGCATTCATCGAGCAGCGGCTGACCGTTACGGAAGGCTTCGCGGTAGCTGCTGCGCGCATTCGGCGCCAGGTGCGCGAGGTGGTCGAGGGTGATTTTTACCGGCATCGTGGTCTCCTGATCGAAAGGAAGGCGGCGGCGCGCGTCGCTCGGTAGCGCCAAGCGCCGAAGAATCCGGCCAACGGCTCATGACAATGAATATTTTCGCATGAAGTTGCGCCGCGCGCCGCGCCAGGGAAGGAACCGCGTGCGCCGCAAGTTGCGGACGAGGTGGATGACGTCGGCGTCGGCGTCGGCGTCGGCGTCGGCGTCGGCGGGCGATTCGACGGCTTCGAAACCCAGGGAGTGCGCCAGGCGGCGCATCGGCAGATTGTCGGTCAGCACGTCGCCGTGCATCCGGTGCAAACCACGGCGCGACGCTTCGCGGAGCAGTGCCTTGAGCAGGCGACGACCGATGCCCTGCCCTTGCCATGAGTCGCCCAGTAGCAGCGAGAAAGAGGCGCTCTCTCCGTCATCGTCGTGCACGAAGCGGCCGCCGCCGATCGGCTGTTGCTGATCTCCCTCGCGGCGAAGGACGACCAGCAGATAGTCCCGTGTCGGATCGATGGTCAGCAATTCATGGATGGCGCTGTCGGTAAATTCGCTGATCGTGCCGAAAAAACGGTTGCGACGGGTTTCCGGCGACAGTCCGTTGAACCAGACCCGCACCCGCTCTTCGTCGCCCGGCTGCAAAGGAGGCAAGGGCCGCATTTCGAGCCGGCTGCCGTCGAGCGCCCGCCAGTGGTCGATCCGACCGGCCCTCGACGTAGAGGGAGTGATATGCCAGGACATCGGCCGATTATGCGCTCTTTCCGTCGCCGTTCGAGCACCAGGCCCTGTTCTTTCTTCCGTCGGGAATCATCGAGCGCGGCGACTGATTCGTCCAGCGGGTAGCCGGATCGCCCTGACGCTCCTCAGTCACCGAGGCGGACCATCAGGCCGGCGAAAGCGCTTCGACGATCGCCCGCCGTCCCAGACAACGCCATTTGATTTCCAGGTCGTGGAGTCGGCAGCCGTAGAGCCGGTCGGGGTCGTCGGCATAGGCGGGTCGGGGGTCTTGCGCCAACACTTCGCGCAGCAGCTCGGCCAGTTCGGGCCAACGGCGTCGGCAGTCCGTCAGTTGCCTCTCGGCGGCGGGGGAAAATTCGACCGTCAATGCCGGCGGCGGGCCGTCGACAAAACCACTGCGCGCCATCGGCTCGCTTTCGATGAACGGCAGATACGGTTTGATATCGACGATCGGCGTGCCGTCGAGCAGGTCCACCCCGCCAAAAACCAGTTGCACGCCGTCACGGGTATCGACCTCGAGCAGTTCGACCAACGATAAACCGAGCGGATTCGGGCGGTATGGACTGCGGCTGGCAAATACGCCGACCCGTCGATTGCCACCCAGACGCGGCGGTCGAACAGTGGGATGCCAGCGTTCCGTGCCGCGGTGGAAGATGAACTGCAGCCAGACATGCGAAAAATCTTGCAGACCACGCACCGCTTCGGGACGTGCGTAGGCGGGCAGCAGCCGCAGACGGCCTAGGGCATGCGGGACGAGACGCGGCTGTCGCGGAATAGCGAAGCGATCCGCGAAGGGCGTCGCCAGGTAGCCGATCGGCGACAGACGATAGTCGGCCACTCGCGTTCCCTCAACCGGTCGCGCCGAAAACGAGGCTGTCTTGGCGATGTGCCGCCCGCCCGGTCAAGCGGGACGATCCAGCAAGCCGTAGGCGTGCTCGGCCATCGCCTGGATCACCGCGTCGGCTTCACCAACCGGCGCCGCCAGTTCAAATTCGGTTTGCGGATGCCGTTGACGCAAGTCCGCCAGCAGGGCCGGGATATCGCGTTTCAAATGGCCGCCACTGGCGATGAACAGCGGCAGAACGACGATCCGGCGGCTGCCGTCAGCAATCAGGCGAGCGACGCAATCGGCCAGGGTAGGCGACATGAACTCGAAAAAAGCCAATTCGACGCGCAGATCGGCATCGCGCTGGCCGAGCAGGGCGCGAATCCGCCGAATCGGCGCCGCCCACTCGGGATCGCGAGCGCCATGAGCAAAGAGGATCAGCGCCGTGTTCGCCGGGTGATCACGGTTGTCATGCGTCGTCGCTTGCCCGGTGGTGGTCATATTTTCCTCTACCGGCGCCGTTCAGCCGGTCCGGAGCAGGTGCGCCAGGTAATTGACGTCCATGTCGCGTCCCAACGAGTAACGACCGCTGAGCGGGTTGTAGCTCATCCCACAGAATTCGTCGACCTCGAGCCCGACTTGCCGCCCCCAGCGGACGATTTCCGACGGCTTGATGAATTTCGCGTAATCGTGCGTGCCTTTGGGCAGCATCCGCAAGATGTATTCGGCGCCGATCACCGCCAGCAGATACGCTTTCGGGTTACGGTTGATCGTCGAAAGGAATAGATGTCCGCCCGGTTTGAGCAAGGTGGCGCAAGCGGCGATGGTGCTTGCCGGGTCAGGAACATGTTCGAGCATTTCCAAGCAGGTGACGACGTCGTATCGGCCAGCTTGTTCGGCCGCCAGATCTTCGGCGGCGATCTGGCGGTAGTCGACGGTCAAACCGCTTTCCAGCAGGTGCAGCCGGGCAACGCTCAAGGCTTTTTCCGACAGATCGATGCCGGTGACGTCGGCGCCCATGGCGCGCATCCCTTCGGATAACAAGCCACCGCCGCAGCCGACATCGAGCACTTTCAGGCCGGCGAGCCGGCAGTGACCGTCGATCCACGTCAAACGCAGCGGATTGATGTCGTGCAGCGGCTTGAAATCGCTGGTCGGATCCCACCAGCGATGGGCCAGTTGGCTGAATTTGTCGAGTTCGTTCTGGTCAGCGTTGATCATGGGGCGGGTACTTCGGAAGGCGGTCGAAAATGGGAAACCGGCGGCGGACGACGGCAGTATATCGGGCGTCGGGCAACGGGCAAAGCTGAACCTGACCGATGCACGCCTGGATCGGTCAAGAGAAAAAAAGCCCTGCCGTGGCAGGGCTGTTGCGATACGGGTCGGACGACGACTTACTTGTTGCCGATCAATTCGATTTCGACACGGCGATCGGGCTGCAGGCAATCGATCACTTTCTTGCTCTTCGGACCGCGACACTGGTTGGCCAGGGTCACCGGCTTCCTCTTGCCCTTGCCCTCGGTGTAGATCCGGTTGGCTTCGAGCCCCTTGGCGACCAGATAGTCCTTGACCGCCGCCGAACGACGCTCGGAAAGGCGCTGATTGTAGACATCGGAACCGAAACGGTCGGCATGACCGACAACGATCACCACCTGCAGTTTGATCGCTTTCGACTTGGCGACCACCTCGTCCAGCTTACGTTTGCCTTCTTCACGCAGCGTGGCCTTGTCGAAATCGAACAAAGCATCGGCGGAAACGGTGATTTTATCGGACGTCACCCCGTCCCGGATGACAACGGGCGTTTTGCTGGCCGGCTCGCAGACCTCCTTGGGCAGTAAATCCTTGTCGCATTTGCAGCCGGCCGGATCGTTGGCCGCGCCCGCCGGGGTCCAGAATCCGGTGCGCCAGCACAGCCCGGTGCCGCTTATCACGACGTCTCCACGCTGATCAATGACGTATACGCGATCAAGGGGGATCGACGTCTGAGCCTGCGCCAGCGAGGCGCCCAGGCCGACGGCGGCGACCAGCAAAGCCGCCAGGGCGTTTTTTGCGATTTTCATCATCTCGGTATTCCCCTCTATGATCAAGGTCTGCGGAGCGTATTCACCGGATGTCGGTCCGGCCGACCGTGCGCATTACAGGATCGAACCCCTCACGGACGGATTTTATTTTGCCATAAACCCGCCAGCCTTACCAACTCATTTTCGTTGTTTTCAAGCAGTTGCCCTTGCTTGACCCGTTGCCGGCCGGCCACCCAGACCTCGGAGACGTGCTCGCGACCGAGGCAGTACACCAGATGCGAAACCGGATCGTAGCAAGGCATCGACATTATGTCGTCGAGACGCAGGGCGACCAGATCGGCCTGCTTGCCCAGCGCGATCGAACCGATGTCGCGGTCGAGACCCAGCGCCCGCGCCCCCGCCAAGGTTGCCATCGCCAGGACGCGATGGGCGTCGATGGCATCGGCACGGCCGCTCTGTTGCTTGGCCAGCAATGCCGCCAGGCGCATTTCCTGCAAGATGTCCAGGCGGTTGTTGCTCGCCGCGCTGTCGGTGCCCAAGCCGATGTTGACCCCGCAATCGGCCAGGGCGGCAATCGGCGCAATGCCGCTGGCCAGCTTCAGATTGGAACTCGGGCAGTGCGCCACCGAGCAGCCGTGCGCGGCGAGACGCTCGATTTCGTCCGCTTCAAGATGCACCGCGTGCACGCCGATCAGCGCCGGACTCAGCAGCCCCAACTGTCGCAAACGTTCGATCGGCCGCATGCCGAAACGTTGCCGACTGTCGTCGATCTCCTGGCGGGTTTCGTGAATATGCAGATGTATCGGCAGATCAATCTGCTCGGCAAGCGTCAGTACCCGGGCGAAGCTCCGGTCCTCGACGGTGTACGGCGCATGCGGCGCCAGACAGAACGACAGCAGGGGCTCGTCGAGCAGCCGGTCGCGGACCGCCAAGCCCTTGCTCAGGTAATCGTCGGCGTCGGTGGCGTAGTTACTAGGGAATTCGACGGTGATCAGGCCGATCGCCGCCCGGATGCCAGCCGCCACCGCCGCTTCGGCAACGGCCTGCGGATAAAAATACATGTCGTTGAAACAGGTGATGCCGCCGCGCAACATTTCCGCGCAAGCCATCGCCGTACCGTCGCGGACGAATTTTGCCGACACGTGCGCCGCCTCGGCCGGCCAGATGTGATTCTGCAGCCAGTCCATCAGCGGCAAGTCGTCGGCCAGCCCGCGCAACAGGCTCATCGCGGCATGGGTGTGCAGGTTCACCAGCCCGGGAATCAGCAAATGCTGCGCCAACACCTGTCGGCACTTGGCGGCATACTCTGCCGTCGCCTCGTCCTGCGGGATGATGGCGACGATCCGTCCATTGTCGACCGCCACGGCGTGGTTCTCCAGCACCACGCCGGCGGGTTCGACCGGAACGATCCAGCGCGCCTCAATCAGCAGATCGATCGGTCGCAAGCGACTGGTCATGGTAAGAGCCCTGCGCCACAGGCAAAAAAAACCCCGCCAAAGCGGGGTTTTTTGATCGAGGGAGTATTAGCGGTTGCCAATCAGCTGAATTTCGACACGACGGTCGGGCTGCAGGCAATCGATAACCTTCTTGCTCTTCGGGCCCACGCACTGATCAGGCTTGGTCACCGGACGCTTCTCACCATAACCCTCGGTGGAGATGCGATCGGCCGGAATGCCCTTGCTGACCAGATAGCTCTTCACCGCCGCGGCACGGCGTTCGGAGAGTTTCTGATTGTAGGCATCCGAACCGAAGCGGTCGGTGTGGCCCTTGGCGGTCACCAGCTCAAGCTTGAAGGCTTTGGCTTTGGAAGCCACTTCGTCGAGCTTGGCGCGGCCTTCCGGACGTAGCGTCGACTTGTCGAAGTCGAAGAGCGCGTCGGCGGCGAGTGTGATTTTCTCTTCGGCCGGCTTGCCGACTACGGGAGCCAATGGCGATTTAGTAGCGGCCGGTTCGCAGACTTCCTTCGGCAGCAGATCGCGGTCGCATTTGCAACCCGCCGGATCCTTGGCCGCCGCGGCCGGTGTCCAGAAGCCGGTACGCCAGCACAGACCGGTACCACTGACGACGACGTCGCCACGCTGGTCGATGACATAGACGCGATCAGCCGTGGTTTGGGCTTGTGCAGCACCCACGGCTGCGAAAAGGCCCATGGAGGCCAGCAAGGTAGTGATGAGTTTCGATTTCAAGATGTTCCTCCTCGAGTAGTCTCTGTTAGGTCCGAATGCGTGTAACGCGATGCGATTTTTGCGCAGTCAGACGATTTAAGCATACAAACTTCGTCACCATCAACTGCGAGTCGACAATTGTGTCGCATTTATGCAACGAGCCCGACGGATATCCTATCCGTCGCGCTTCCGCGGACCACCTGCGAGCTATTCAGCGATCGTTGGCGGCATGCGACAATTTTCGTTCGCCAGTTATGAACGACGCCGATTGTACCTTTACCGATGACCGGACGGCGGTTTTACTAGCGCGTGGAGCCGATTCTGATGGCTGCGTTCCAGAAAGACCGGCTGATCGACACTCTAATCTGTGGAGACTGATGACCATGAAGCTTCTGCCGGAAATCGTCGCATCCCTGGCCCAGGCCAAAGAAATCGCCGTCTTTTCCGGCGCCGGGTTGTCGGCCGATAGCGGTATCCCGACTTTTCGCGACGGCGCCACCGGCTTGTGGAACAACGTCGACCCCGACGAAGTCGCCAGTGTCGCCGGCTTCGAACGCAACCCCCGCGTCGTCTGGCGGTGGTTACAACAACTGAAAAGGCTGGTCGATGATTGTCAGCCGAACCCCGGTCACCTGGCGATCGCCCGCCTGCAAGCGCTGTGTCCCGAACAACGCCTGACGGTGATCACTCAGAACATCGACGGCTATCACGGCTCGGCCGGCAACGACCAGGTCCTGGAAATCCACGGCACCATCCACCGGGTGCGCTGCCATCGGCATTGCGGTTTCAGCGCGGACTGGGATCAGTCGACCACCGAACCTTACGCCTGTCCGGAATGCGGCGCACTGGTACGGCCTGACCTGGTTCTTTTCGGCGAGGCACTCAATGAGCGGGTGTTCTCCGCGGCGGAAAAGCGCAGCGCCAATGCCGATATATTTTTCTGCGTCGGCACCTCGTTCACCGTTCAACCCGCGGCGCAACTGCCGATCTGGGCCAAATCATTCGGTGCGGTGGTCGTCGAAGTCAATCCGCATCCGACGCCGTTTTCGCAACTCGCCGATTTCTCGATCCGTAGCGGCGCTTCGGAATTCTTCAGCGCTCTGTGCGCCGCACTCGAAAACCGCCAATAAGCACTGCCGGGCATTGGCGGCCGGCCGCTTTCAGTGGCTTCCCGGACGTTCAAGGCACCAACCGGCGGCTCGCGTCGCCGCGGCCTTGACCGGGCGTACCAGCCGAGGCAGCCGCTCAGTCCTTCGGGTTCATGGTCACCGATGGTCATGCGCAATTCAAGGATGGCTTTCGTCGCCTGCGGACTGGATTGACAAACGCGACCAGCCGGACGGCGTCATCGTGGCGGGTGGGCGGCAAATTCGTAACGCCAGCGCTGTCCCCGACCGGCTGAACATTTCAACCGTCTCCGCGTCCTGCCCTCCCCGACCGCCAAACGGCGAAGAGTATAATGCCGCCTTTTCGCCAACCGGCCATCGCCGGGGGCGCTGGTCCACCTGTTTCATCTTCGAGTCGGCTTCCCTTGCATTTGTCGTTTCCTCGCCTGCCGTTGCCCGCCAGCGGCGAGCGACTTCAATTTTCCTGTGGTATCGGTTCGTCGGACGCCTTGCTCATCGCCGATGCGGCCTTGCGCGCCAGCCGGGAGGCGCAACGTCGGCTGTTGGTGGTGGTGACCGCCAGTTCCGGCGACGCGCAAAGGCTGCTCGACGAGATTCCATGGTTCGCCGCCGGTCTAAAGGTGCGTCTGCTTCCCGACTGGGAAACGCTGCCTTACGACATCTTTTCGCCGCACCATGACCTGATCTCGGAACGTCTGGCCACGCTCCACGCGGTCAGCCGCGGCGAATGTGAAGTGTTGCTGGTGCCGGCGAGCACCGCCGTGTACCGCCTGTTGCCGCCGGCTTATCTGGCGGCCTACACTTTCTTTCTCAAGCAGGGCGATCGCTTCGACGCCGGCAAATTCCGCGATCAACTGACCCTGGCCGGTTACAGCCACGTCACCCAGGTGATCGCGCCCGGGGAATATTCGATCCGCGGAGGTCTGATCGATCTGTTCCCGATGGGTTCGGTGATGCCTTTCCGGCTCGACCTGTTCGATGACTTGATCGAGAGCATCAAAACTTTCGACGTAGACAGCCAGCGCACGGTTTACCCGGTCCCCGAAGTCCGGCTGCTGCCCGCTCGCGAATTTCCACTCGATCAACAGGGCCGAGCCCGTTTCCGCCAGCGATTCCGGGAGATTTTTGAAGGCGATCCCGGCCGCTGCGCGATCTACAAGGATGTCTCGAACGGCGTTGCGCCAGCCGGCATCGAATACTGGCTGCCGCTGTTTTTCGATGACACCGCCACGTTGTTCGACTACTTGCCGAAAAACTCGCTGCTTTGCCTGCACGGCGACATCCCTGCGGCAATCAGCGATTTCTGGCAGGAAGCCCAGTCGCGTTATCGTCTGCTCGGTGGTGACCGCAGTCGTCCGTTGCTGCCTCCCGGGCAATTGTTTCTCGCCGAGGAACCGTTCTTCGTTGCCGCCGGCGACTACGGGCGGATCAGCCTGAAATCCGGCATCGACGGCGCGATCCGCCCACTGCCGCCGCTGGCCATCGACCGGCGCGCCGACGATCCGCTGCTGCACTTGAAATCGTTTATCACCGGCTACACCGGTCGTCTGCTGCTGCTGGCGGAATCCGCCGGCCGCCGGGAAACGCTGGCCAGCCTGTTCGCCGAGTACCGATTCCCGGTTGTCATCGCCGCCGGCTTCGATGACTTTGCGGCCTCGTCCGCAGCGGTTTCGCTGGCGATATCCCCTGTGCACGACGGCTTCATGCTCGACGATTGGGCGGTGGTCACCGAAGCCGAGTTGTACGCCAACAGTCCGTCGCGGCGTACTCGTCAGTCGGTGGCCCGCAAGGCGTCGATGGACAACTGGTTGCGCGATCTCACCGAGTTGAAGGTCGGCGCGCCGGTGGTGCACGAGCAACATGGCATTGGCCGCTATCAAGGCTTGATCCATCTTGATCTCGGCGAAGGCGAAATGGAATTCCTCGAGCTCCATTACGCCAACGAAGCCAAACTCTACGTTCCCGTCTCGCAATTGCACGTCATCTCCCGGTATTCCGGCACCGACCCCGAATCAGCACCCATTCATACGCTCGGCACGCCGCAATGGGAAAAAGCCAAGCGCCGCGCCGCGCTGCAAGCACGCGATACCGCCGCCGACCTGCTGGCCCTCTACGCCTTGCGCGCCGCTCGCGAGGGGCACGCCTGCCAGTTCAAGAGGCAGGATTACGAGGCGTTCGCCGACGGCTTCGGCTTCGAGGAAACGCCCGACCAAGCGGCGGCGATTGCCGCGGTGATCGACGACATGCGCTCCGGTCGGCCGATGGATCGACTGGTCTGCGGCGATGTCGGTTTCGGCAAGACCGAGGTCGCGCTGCGCGCCGCCTTTTGTGCCGTCGCCGGCGGCCGGCAGGTGGCGGTACTCTGCCCGACCACCTTGCTCTGCGAACAGCATTTCCAGACCTTCAGCGACCGCTTCGCCGATTGGCCGGTGCGCATCGCCGAATTGTCGCGTTTCCGTACCGCCAAGGAAGCCGGTCAGTCGCTCAAGGAATTGGCCGACGGAACGTTGGATATCGTCATCGGCACCCACCGTCTGCTGCAAAAGGATGTGCGCTTCAATTCGCTCGGTCTGGTGGTGATCGATGAAGAACATCGCTTCGGCGTTCGCCAGAAGGAAGCCTTGAAATCGTTGCGGGCAGAAGTCGATGTGCTGACGCTGACCGCGACGCCGATCCCGCGGACGCTGGCGATGTCGCTCGAGACCTTGCGCGATTTTTCGGTCATCGCCACCGCGCCGCAAAAACGCCTGGCGATCAAGACTTTTGTCAGCCGCTTTTCCGACGGCATTCTGCGTGAAGCGCTGCTGCGCGAATTCAAACGTGGCGGCCAGGTATATTTCGTGCATAACGAAGTACTCACCATCGAGAAGATGGGCGACAAACTGGGCAAGCTGTTACCCGAGGCGCGCATCGTCATCGGTCATGGCCAGATGAAGGAACGGGAACTGGAGCGGGTGATGCGCGATTTCACCCAACAACGGGCCAACCTGCTGCTGTGCACGACCATCATCGAAACCGGCATCGACAATCCGCACGCCAACACCATCGTCATCAATCGGGCCGACCGTTTCGGTCTGGCGCAACTGCACCAGTTACGCGGGCGAGTCGGACGGTCACACCACCAGGCCTACGCCTATCTGTTGACCGATGACGAGGCCGCACTCAACAAGCAGGCCCGGCAACGCCTGGAAGCGATCCAGATGATGGACGAACTCGGTGCGGGCTTTTACCTGGCGATGCATGATCTGGAGATCCGTGGCGCCGGCGAAGTGCTTGGCGAAAGTCAATCCGGCGAAATGCAGGAAGTCGGTTTCAACCTGTATACCGAGATGCTCAATCGGGCGATCGCCGCGCTGAAATCAGGCCAGGCTCCCGATCCGGCCACGCCGCTGGCGATCGTCACCGAGATCAATCTGCACACCCCGGCATTGCTGCCCAACGACTATGCGCCGGATGTCCATGAGCGGCTGACGATCTACAAGCGCCTGAGCCATTGCGCGCATCCCGACGAGCTCACCGAGATGCAGGAAGAATTGATCGATCGCTTCGGCCCATTGCCGTCGCAGGCACAGGCCCTGCTCGACAGCCACCGTCTGCGCCTGATCTGCAAGCCGCTCGGTATCGTCAAGGTCGATACCAGTCCGGAGCAGATCGCCGTACAGTTCGCCGACCAGCCACCGATAGATCCAATGCGGATCATCGATCTGATTCAAAAGGACCGCCACTATCGACTGGCCGGACAACATAAGCTGATTCTCAAACGCCCGTGTCCGCAGCTTGCCGAACGCGTCGCCGCGGTCAAGGACATCATTCATCAACTCAGTCGCGGGCAAATATCATGACCGTCTTCAACCTCGACAACATCAATGTCAGTTCTTTCGACCCAATGCCCTCGCCGGAGGAAATCCACGCCCAGTTGCCTCTGTCATTGACGGCCGGCAACCTGATCACCAGCGGACGGGAAACGCTGCGCAACATTCTCGACCGTCGCGATCACAGGGTGTTTGTCGTCGTCGGCCCCTGTTCGATCCACGACCCACGGGCGGGGACCGATTACGCCCGCCGTTTGAAAGCCCTGGCCGACGAAGTCAGTGACACGCTTTATCTGGTGATGCGGGTGTACTTTGAAAAACCGCGGACGACCACCGGCTGGAAAGGTTACATCAACGACCCGAACATGGACGATTCGTTCCGCGTCGACCAGGGCATGAAAAATGCGCGCGAATTTCTGCTGCAAATCGCTGAAATCGGTCTGCCGGCCGGCACCGAAGCCCTGGATCCGATCAGTCCACAATATCTCGGCGACCTGATTTCCTGGACGGCGATCGGCGCACGCACCGCCGAGTCGCAAACGCACCGGGAAATGTCGTCCGGCTTGTCGACGCCGGTCGGTTTCAAGAACGGGACCAATGGCGACACGGCGGTCGCGGTGAACGCCATTCTCTCGGCGTCACGTCCGCATAGTTTTCTGGGCATCAACAGCCTGGGACGGACGGCCATCGTCCGCACCAACGGCAATCGCTATGGACATCTGGTGCTGCGCGGCGGGGAGGGTCGCCCGAACTACGACACCGTCAGCGTGCAGATGGCTGAGCAGGCATTGCACAAAGCCGGGCTGGCCAGCAACATCGTCATCGACTGTTCGCATGCGAACAGTTACAAGAATCCAGATCTGCAACCGCTGGTGATGGCCGATGTCGTCAATCAGGTGCGTCTGGGCAACCGTTCGGTGGTCGGAATGATGATCGAGTCCAATCTCGTCGCCGGCAACCAGGCAATTCCCGAAGACCGCTCTCAACTCAGATACGGCTGCTCGGTGACCGACGCCTGCGTCGACTGGGAAACCACCGTCACGATGATTCGCCGCGCGGCCACCCTGCTGCGCGACGTATTGCCAGGTCGTCTTCTACAAAGCTGAGTCACCGGCCGCAGGCCGCTCTGGCGGGCTGGCGGGCCGAGCCGCCGGCAATCCGGTTGCGCCGTACTTCTGTTCGAAGGCTTCGGCGGCTTTTTTGACCGAAACAAAGAAATCCTGGCCGCCGATTTCTTCCGAAAGCCCGACTTTGGCCAGTTCATCGAGAAACGGCCGTGGCGCGTCAGCGATCTTGACGTCGATGCCCTCGTCGGCGAATTCCCTATGCAATTCGGCGAAACGCTGCGCAGCGGTCAAGTCCATGTCGTGAATTGCCTGCGCGTCGATCACCAGCCATTTCACCGGCGGCTGCGCCTCGTCGACCAAGGTGCGCAGACGCATCATCACATGCCGGGCATTGGCAAAGATCAGCGGCGCGTACAGCCGATAAACCAGCAGCCCAGGAACTGACACCGCGTTCTCGTCATCCCGGCAATCATGAAACCTGCCGTCATCGAGTCGTTTACGTAGCACCGCGTCGTCGGGACGGGAAATCTCGACCAAGACGGCGATCAGCGAGAGCAGCAGGCCGAGAATGATTCCCGGTACCACGCCAGCCACCAGGATGGCGACGGTGACGCCCATGGCTATGCCGAATTCGACGCGGTCCACCTTGTACATCTGAATCAGCGATGCGGCTTCAAGCATGCCGATGGCGGTGACAATCAGGATCGCGCCGAGCGCGACCCGCGGCAGCAAGGCGATCAAACCGGTGAGAAAGAACAGAAACAGCAGCAAACCGACCGCCGCCACCAATTGCGCCACCTGGGTCTTGCCACCGGCAGCATCGACGATCGAAGTCCGTGACTGGCTGGCCGAAACTGGGAATCCCTGCCAGAGCCCGGCAAGAATGTTCGCCGAACCGAGCGCGACCAACTCACGGTTCGGATAGACCTCGTAGCCGTTTTTCTCGGCGAAGGTCTGCGCCAGCAGTATGCCATCGGAGAACGCCAAAAAGGCGATCGCCACCGCCGCCGGCGCCAGCGCGGTGATGTCGCTGATCGAAAAGGCGGGAACCGACAACTGAGGAATACCGGACGGCACCGTGCCGACCAGCGAAATGCCATAGCGGCCGAGATCGAAAACGAAAGTGACGATGATCGCCACCGTACACACCGCCAAGGCCCCCGGGACGCGCGGGAACCAGCGCGCCAGCGCAATCAGCAACAGCACGAGCAGAACGCCAAAAACGAAGGTGGGCAGGTGGGTCTCCGGCAACTTCTCGAAAACCGCGTACAGCAGCTGGAAGAAATCTTCTCCCTCGGTCTTGATGCGAAACATCTTGCCCAGTTGAGTCGAAATCAACACCAGCGAGGCTCCGTTCAAGTAGCCGATCAGCACCGGCCGGGACAACAGATCGGCGATGACGCCGAGCTTCAACCGCGCCGCTAGCAGCAACACCACCCCGGACAATACGCCGAGCACCGCGGCCAGCACCGCGATGCGCGACGGATCGCCGGCGGCCAGCGGCAAGATCGCCGATCCGGCCAACAAGCCGATCGCCGCATCCGGACCGGCGATGACATGTCGTGAACTGGCAAAAATGGCATAACCGATCGATGCCGCCAGCGCCGCGTAAAGACCGGCGATCGGTGGCAGATGGACCAGCTCGGCATAAGCGATCACCGACGGAATCATTACGATGCAAGCCGACAAACCGGCGATCAAATCCTTGCTCAGCCATGCCAGCCGATACTCGCGCACGGTTGAAATAATCGGCATGCCAGACAGCAAGTAGCTAAAAAAATGGGAAATTCTCATCAGCATGGCTCCGATGGCAAAGTTTTCGGACACCAATATACCCCGATATACACATGATTCGGCAGGTTAAACCTGGCCCAATCGGGCAAAAAAAAGCTCCGGACAGCAAAGCTCGTCGCTTGGCATGCTTTTGTAATGGAAACTGCCCCCTGACGGCAAAGATTACGCAAGTTCGGAATTCTCCCGGAAATCGCCAGGCAACGTCGTCAGCGACCGAACCGTGTCCGAACCGCTTCAACGGTGATCAGTTCAAGGAATGCCTGATCCACAACCAGATAATTGTCAGGGAATTGTCAGAAACTTATGGACCCGTGTTTGACCTGCGACTAAACTAGCGACCTTGGTGATCGCGAGAACAGCCTGCCGGGGAGATAGAATCGTCATGCAAATCAATGTAGAAACCAAACCTGTCACCAATACGGGTTACGACGCTCGCAAGAAGCGCCTGGTGGAGACCATCGACCGGCTTTATCACCGCGACGCCAAAGCCCCGTTGCAGAAGTTGATTGCCCGGCTGCATCCTGCGGATTTGGCCGCGATCCTCGACGACTTACCCACCGAGCATGTAACCGACATTTTTCATTTGATCCCCGACAACCGGAGGGCGGCCGACGTTCTCGGGCAGTTGTCCGAAGATCTGCGCATTCGGGTGATCAGCGAATCGCCGGTCGACAAACTAGCCCGGGTTTTCGAAGGCCTGCCGCCGGACGACCTGGCGGACATCATGGGAACGCTGCCCGAGGAGCAACGGACGCAATTGATGGCCCTGCTCGGGCGCGAAAGCAAGGACGAACTGGAAAATCTGCTCCAGTACGATCCGGACAGCGCCGGCGGGATCATGACCACCGATTTTTTCTCGTTACCGCACACCCTGACGGTCGAGGAAGCGGTGGCCAACATCCGCCGCCGCGCCGACGTCGAAATGGTCTTCTATCTGTACCTGACCGACGAAGCGGGTTGTCTGGTCGGCGTGGTGTCAATGCGGCAATTGTTGATCAACCCGGCCGATTCCCCCCTGCACAAAATCATGAACCGCCGGGTGATGAAAGTGACCACCAGTTCCGACCAGACGACGGTGGCGATGCTGGTTGAGAAGTATCGCTTGCTGGCTGTGCCCGTGGTCGATGACAACAACGTTCTGGTCGGCATGGTCACCGTCGATGACGTGATCGAGGTCATCGAAGAGGAAACCACGCGGGACATCCTGAAAATGGCCGGTACCAGCGAGTCGGAGACTCTCACCCACTCGGCATTCAAGATCGCCCGCATCCGTCTACCATGGCTGCTGGCGGCCTTCATCGGTGGTCTGGCGGCAACGGGGGTGATCGGTCAGTTCGAGGAAATTCTCGCGCAGGTGCTGGTATTGAGCGCCTTTCTGCCAGTGATCATGGGGATGGCGGGTAACGTTGGCGTCCAGTCGGCGACCGTCGCCGTGCGCGGCCTGGCCACCGGGGCAATCGACGTTCGTGACACCGTGCCGCTGGTACTCAAGGAGTTGCGGGTCGGACTGGTGCTCGGCACCTTTTACGGCTGCATCATCGGCATTTATGGCTACATGGTGCATCACAGCCTGCAACTCGGCCAGGTCGTCGGCCTGACCATCCTCGGCAACATGACCGGCGCCGCCTTGCTGGCAGTACTGTTACCGATGATGTTTCAGCGTCTGAAGGTCGACCCGGCGGTCGCCACGGGCCCTTTTGTGACCACCGCCATCGACATTCTGGGCGTACTGAACTATTTCGTGATTGCCAGTTGGATTTATCACCTCTAATCAATCGGAGCACCATGCCCGTGTCTGCGCGTCGTAACGCCGCGCAGACACGGCTCGCATGACAACCGGAAGGCCATTACTCCCAGGGGACGGGTCGCTTGAGGAAGGCATTGAGCGCGGCGTTCATCTCGGGCAGCAAGACGGCCGTTTGTTGTTGCAGCCCATCCTGAATGATTTGGCCCTGTTTCGCTGGCAAGGCTTCGGCGACCAGTTGCGCGGCAACCGATAGGTCGTTCAAGCGGCCCAGCAGATCCTGTAGCACGCTGGCCGCTTCGTGGTAGTTCAGGAAGACCGATTTGTCGATGATCGGCGCAAAAAATTCCAGGGCGTAACGCAACTGTTTGAAAGCCACTCGCAGACGATGGCGAGCAGCATCGTCGCCGCCGACAGCGGTGGCGGCACGTTCGGCAACCCGCTTGGCGCGTTTGCCCAGACAGCGAGGAACGAACTTTTCGATCTTGCCGCCTTCTTCCGGCAAAGCAATCAGCGCCGCGCCAAACTCGATCAGCAGCCGCGAATAGTCGGCGGACTTGAACAACCTCCGCGCCGCGCGACGACAGCCGGCGCGACGCCTGTCGGCATAGCGGGCCAATGTCTCCAGTTCAGGGCGGCCACCGAACACTTCTCTCAGCCCGACCAGGGTTTCGGAGGCAAAAACGTCCCAGTTGCGCGCATCACCGAGTTTGCTAGCTACGTTCCGCCACAGCGGTTCAAAACGGGCAACGAAATCTTCCGGCAGCAACGGTTCCCACAAACGAATCGCCGAGCGCAAACGACGGATGCCCACCCGCGCCTGATGGATGAATTCCGGCTGATCGGTGACACACACGCCAAGCTCATTGCCTTGCAATTGGCTGAGACAGGACTGGGCGATCATCCCGAAAGCGGCGGTGGTTCGCATGCCCTGCGCCAGCAGAACCGGACAGGCTTTCACCGGGCTCAGCGGCCCGTCCAGCGCCAGCGCATAGGCGCGTTCCGACTTGCTGCGCACCTCCGGATGCAAAGACAGCGTTTCCTGCAATTGACGCACGATATCGAACAGCTTGCCCACCGACCCGGACAGGAGTTCGAGTTCCACTTCGCAAATCCGCTGGCGTCGCTCCTGGGCCACGATCCATCCCCGGTCAAGCGCCAGTTCGACACGTCCGCCATCCTCGCTCGCCAACAACCAAGCATGACGCGTGAAATCGGTGGTGAACACGGCTTGCAGTTGGTCACGAGCACTTTCCACCGCCTCTCGAACCGACTTATCGTCCACGTGCGAGAAATCGAACTCTCCCAACGTCCCGGCGGTTTCCCATTCGCCACGTTGCGCGAGGCCAGCGCTCAGCGCGCCAGCGGTTTTCACAGCCAATAGCCACTCATTTTCTTTGCGACGATAGCGAACGACGATGCGCTTGCCTCGCAGTCGATGGTCCAACGTATCGAAATAGGTGGACACCAACCGGTGCCTCTGCGGTTCGATGCCGGACAATACCGGATGGTCCATCAACTGACTTGCCGCGCGTAATGTAAGTGAAAGTTTGAGTTCCGTTTCAATAGCCATGGCACCCCCTGTGCCCTATGAAGGGAAAACCAGCAATCCCTATGTCATTATTTTCCTGTTTGTGCTGAAAATTTCGGATTTCAGCCAATCTCACCTTCATTAAAGCAAAACGGGCGTAGATTAGCATAGGCGCATTTCAGTTTTGACAACACTCCGGTGGGCGTAACGGGGGAAATGCCGTTGGCCGACCCTCCAGGTAAACGTTGTCGTGCCGCCGCCTTTCCTTCACCAGCCTCACCCGGTCGGCGGCAGAAGGAAAGAAATGCGGTACTCAAGTCGACATTTTTTCGACCAAATGCGCCTTGAGCTGCGCCCGTCCGGAAGGATTGGCCATGGTGATGATGGTATTGCCAGGCTGCACGATGTGATCAACCTTGGGATTGAAAACCCAGGCGCCGTCCTCCTCACGCAGAGCCAATAAAATGTAATCCGGACTGCGCAGGCGCAAATCACCGACCCGCGTCGGGGGAAAATTCGCCGGCACCAACACTTCTTCGACCCGGACATTCTTGTCGGAGCGAATCAT
>JAEUOJ010000081.1 GCA_016789495.1 Accumulibacter sp.
AAGCGCGCCGATGATAGTGCATACCTCATGTGTGAAAGTAGGTCACCGCCAAGCCCCTTCAAAGCACCCTCACGCTTCATCCTCCTCAGAAGCGTCGAGGGCCGCTGTAACAGCCCCAATTCACAAAAAACTCTAAGCAGATTGATCTTCCGTGACCTCCCGGACACTCTGCAAAAGGTGACCCAAAGGGCACGACCCTGAGCCGGAATATCTCGAATCGTTCATTTCGGGACGCGCCTGTGCCAGGTACGCGTTTAGCGCGGACATGAACAGCGGTTACAGTAGAATGCCTTTTTTGCTTTGCAGGACGTCAAACGTGAACCGCATTACCATCGCCCTCTCCAAAGGTCGAATCTTTGACGAAACCATGCCTTTGCTGGCGGCTGCCGGGATCGTGCCGAGCGAGGATCCGCAAAGTTCGCGACGATTGATCATCCCCACCAACCGTGACGAGGTGCGGATAGTCATCGTTCGTGCTACCGACGCGCCGACCTATGTGCAGTATGGCGCGGCCGACCTGGGTGTCGCTGGCAAGGACGTGCTGCTCGAACATGGCAGCGAGGGATTGTATCAGCCGATCGATTTGCGGATCGCCCAATGCCGGATGATGGTCGCCGTACCCGCGGGTTTCGATTACCTCAATGTCGTACGTCAAGGCGCGCGCCTGAAGGTCGCCACCAAGTACGTCAATATTGCCCGGGAGCATTTTGCCAACAAGGGGGTCCATGTCGATCTGATCAAGCTTTATGGCTCGATGGAACTGGCGCCACTGGTCGGTCTGGCCGATGCCATTGTCGATCTGGTGTCTACCGGCAGTACGCTGAAAGCCAATAACTTGGTGGCCTGCGAACAGATCATGGACATTTCCGCGCGGTTGATCGTCAATCAGGCGGCTTTGAAGCTCAAGCGGGAATCCCTGATGCCCATTCTCGACGCGATTGCCGGAGTGGTCGAGCAATGATTGCCATCAAGCGCCTGCGTAGCCGTGATGTCGATTTCCAGGCTCGACTCGACGAATTGTTGGCTTTCGAAGCGGCTCAAGATACGGCGGTCGAGCAAACGGTCGCCGCGATTCTTGCCGAAGTGAAAACCCGCGGTGATGACGCTGTGCTGGATTACACCCGACGCTTCGATGGCCTGAGCGCGACATCGATGGCCGAGCTGTCGATTCCCTGCTCGCGACTGCAGCAGGCATTGGCGGAATTGCCCGACGAGCAGCGATCGGCACTGGAAACTGCCGCCGAACGGGTGCGCGACTATCACCAGCGGCAGTTGCTGCAGAGTTGGCATTACATCGACGACAGTCCGCAAGGCTGTGGCAGTCTGCTGGGACAGCAAGTGACGCCGCTCGACCGTGTCGGCCTGTATGTTCCCGGTGGCAAGGCCTCCTATCCCTCATCGGTGTTGATGAACGCGATTCCGGCACGGGTGGCCGGCGTCGGTGAGCTGATCATGGTCGTGCCGACGCCTGGCGGTGAGCAGAATCCGCTGGTTTTGGCGGCGGCGGCACTGGTCGGTGTCGACCGGGTATTCACCATCGGCGGCGCGCAGGCGATCGCGGCCTTGGCTTACGGCACGGCGACCGTGCCGCGGGTGGATAAAATTGTCGGCCCCGGCAATGCCTATGTTGCCGCCGCCAAACGGCGGGTTTTCGGCATCGTCGGCATCGACATGGTTGCCGGTCCCTCCGAAATCCTGATCATCGGTGATGGTCACACCCCTGCCGATTGGGTGGCGATGGACCTCTTCTCGCAGGCCGAACACGATGAGTTGGCGCAGGCGATTCTGGTTTCCCCCGCCGCCGAATATCTTGAGCAAGTGGCCGAATCCATGGCGCGCTTGTTGCCGACCATGCCCCGCCAGCAGGTGATTCGGGCGGCGTTGGAAAACCGTGGCGCGCTGATCCAGGTCAGCGACCTCGACGAGGCTTGTCGACTTGCCAATCGAATCGCGCCCGAACACCTCGAATTGTCGCTGCGCGACGCCGACCGGTGGTTGCCGCATATTCGCCATGCGGGCGCGATTTTCATCGGAGCGTATTCCTCCGAATCGCTGGGCGACTATTGTGCCGGCCCGAACCATGTCTTGCCGACGTCCGGCAGCGCCCGTTTTTCCTCGCCGCTCGGTGTCTACGATTTTCAGAAACGCAGCAGCCTGATTCGGGTCAGCCCGGCGGCGGCTGGCGCTCTGGGTCGTGTCGCCGCCATCCTGGCGGAAGGTGAAGGCTTGCAGGCCCATGCTCGTTCCGCCGACTATCGGCAGGAAAACTGAACCGGAAAACAGTCGAGCCAGGGGTCGTCAAGCCATGGCTTGCGACTTCCGCGGCGATGATGCGCCGGGACAACGGCGGCATGGCGAGCCTCCAGTGAAGACAAGGTCTTGCCCGGTGACAGCCGGGACGCGCTGTCTGGCATCCATTTTGCGGGCTCCGCGGATAATTGGCATTTCACGCACAAGAATTGCACTTCGAATCGCGGGAAATCATTTCAGATCAGTCGGTTGGAAAAATAAAAAATATCTTATGTCTTATATAAGACTGTTGCCGTAAAGGATAAAGCTCTTTATACTGCGCGGCACTGGTTGCGTTGAGGATGGCCAACGAAATCCTCGCTGACGACACTCGACTGCCGCCACTGTCCCCACCGTAAATCGTAAATTTTCGCGAGGTTAATCATGAGCACTAGAGAGCAGCAGATCGCCGACCTGGAAAAAGACTGGGCCGAAAACCCCCGTTGGCAGGGCATCAAGCGTGGTTACTCGGCCGCTGATGTCGTCCGCCTGCGCGGTTCGTTCCCCATCGAATACACCATTGCTCGTCGCGGCGCTGAAAAATTGTGGAATCTGGTCAACAACGAGCCTTACGTCAATTGCCTGGGGGCTTTGACCGGCGGCCAAGCCATGCAACAAGTCAAAGCCGGCGTCAAGGCGATCTATCTGTCCGGCTGGCAGGTCGCCGCTGACAACAACTCGTATGCCGCGATGTATCCCGATCAATCGCTGTACCCCGTCGATTCCGTTCCCAAGGTCGTCGAGCGCATCAATAACTCGTTCAGGCGTGCTGACGAAATCCAATGTTCTAAGAACATCAATCCGGGCGATCAGGGTTACATCGACTACTTCGCGCCGATCGTCGCCGACGCCGAAGCGGGCTTTGGCGGCGTGCTGAACGCTTTCGAGCTGATGAAGGCGATGATTCGCGCCGGTGCCGCCGGTGTGCACTGGGAAGACCAGTTGGCCTCGGTCAAGAAATGTGGCCACATGGGTGGCAAAGTGCTGGTCCCGACGCAAGAAGCGGTGCAGAAATTGATCGCCGCCCGCTTCGCCGCCGACGTCTGTGGCGTGCCGACCCTGGTCATTGCCCGAACCGATGCCGAAGCCGCCGACCTGCTGACCTCTGACTGCGACGCCAACGATACACCGTTCGTCACCGGTGAGCGGACCTCCGAAGGTTTTTACAAGACCAGAAAGGGTCTCCACCAAGCCATTTCTCGCGCCGTTGCCTATGCCGAGTACGCTGACCTGGTGTGGTGCGAAACCGGCACGCCGGATCTGGAATTTGCCCGTCAATTCGCCGAAGCGGTGCATGCCAAACATCCTGGCAAGATGCTCGCCTACAACTGCTCGCCATCGTTCAACTGGAAGAAGAACCTTGATGACGCGACGATCGCCAAGTTCCAGAAGGAACTCGGTTCCATGGGGTACAAGTATCAGTTCATCACCCTCGCCGGCATCCATAACATGTGGTATCACATGTTCGATCTGGCCCAGGATTATGTTGCCCGCGGCATGACCGCGTACGTCGAAAAGGTCCAGGAACCGGAATTCGCCGCGCGCGATCGTGGTTACACCTTCGTTTCGCATCAACAGGAAGTGGGCACCGGCTACTTCGACGATGTGACCACCGTCATTCAGGGCGGCACCTCGTCGGTTACCGCGTTGACCGGGTCGACCGAAGAAGAGCAGTTCCACTGAGCAATCCGCTCGCGTCGTGAGTGCGCCGCGCCGGGCAACCCGGTACGCCTAGAAACCGCCCCGCCGCGTTCCCTGGCCGTCGAGCTGCGACGGCCAGGGACTCTGGGGCGAGGACCATGCAAGCC
>JAEUOJ010000137.1 GCA_016789495.1 Accumulibacter sp.
ATGGTGTGGTCCTGCGCTTTTTCGCCGGACGGCGCGCGCCTGCTCTCGGCGGGGGAGGACGGCGGCCTGCGGCTGTGGGACGCGGCGAGTGGCGAGACGCTGGCGACGCTGCGCGGTCATCAGGGCATGGTGTGGTCCTGCGCTTTTTCGCCGGACGGCGCGCGCCTGCTGTCGGCGGGGGACGACGGCGGCCTGCGGCTGTGGGACGCGGCGAGTGGCGAGACGCTGGCGACGCTGCGCGGTCATGAGGGCGGGGTGAGATCCTGCGCTTTTTCGCCGGACGGCGCGCGCCTGCTCTCGTCGGGATTGGATGGCAGCCTGCGGCTGTGGGACGCGGCCAGTGGCGAGTTGCTGCGCGTGCATGCGCCGCTGCCTGGCGACAGTTACGCCGTCTGGGAAGCGCGCGAGCAGCGGATCGTCGCGATCGGCGGCGAGGCCTGGCGCTGGCTCGGCTGGCAGCTCAGCGACGACGACGGGCAGCCGACGCTGCTGCCGCTGGAAGCTTTCGCCGCGCTGCCGACGCCGCCAAGCGCGCGGCCTTGAGTCACTCCGCCGGCGCCCACCGTGAGGCTGCGCCGCGATCGGTGATTCGTCGGCGCTTCAAGCGCACAACCACAACCGTCTTTGCCCGGCACGCTGTCGGACGTGCGCGTCCGTCGCCAGCCGAATGGGCGAGCGCGGGCGGATTTTGCCGGTTGCGAGGCGCAGGCTCGGCCCCGGTGACGAAAAATCGGGAAGCAATCACCGCCGCTTGCGCCGCCGTCGATCGCCAGTCGAACAGGCGCCTAGCGGATCGCCCCGACGAAGGCGTCGACGTTTTTCTCTTCCTCGCGCAGGTGTTGCAGGCAGTCCTCCCAGTGCCTCGCTTCGAGGGTCAGGCGGCTCAGCAGGGCGCTGGCCTGGGGAGAGCGGCTGTTCGCCTCGTCGCCCGTCGGGCTGGCGGCGAAAGCGGCGTTGGCCGCTTCATTCGCCAAACCGATCAGCGCGGCGAAAGCCTGATGTTCGCCGGCATCGTCGGGCTGGTGATGATGGGCGACGGCGGCGATGTACGGCAGCGGCAGATCCCAGCGCTCGGCGACCATTTCGCCGACTTCCGGATGGGTGAATTCGAACAGGGTCTGTTCGGCCTGCAGGCTGCTCATTGGCGTTTTTTGCCGCAATTCGAGCATCCGCTGGTAAGCGCCCTCGGCCTGGACGGCGAAAATCAGTTTGCCGATGTCGTGCAGCAAACCGGCCATGAACGCCTGGTCCACGGCCACCGATGACTGGCGGGCGAGGAAGCGCGCCGCGGTGGCGGTGGCGATCGAATGTTTCCAGAAGTCGAACAGGTTCAGACGCTTGGTGCGAAAGGCGTCGAAGGCGCTGACCGAGATCAGCAGGCCTTGCACATTGATGAAGCCGAGCACGCCGACCGCCTCGGTGATCGTGCCGACGCGTCGCGAGCGGCCGAAAAACGCCGAGTTGGCGACGCGGAGGATTTTCGCCGAGATCGCTGGATCGTTGCTGATCACCCGCTGTACGGCTTTGGCGTCGCTGTTCGGGTCCTGCAGGATGTGCAAGGCGTGGATGACCACCGCCGGCAGGGTGGGGACTTCATAGACGTCGACCGGACGCAGGCGGGCCAGCGGCTGCGAGGTCAGCTTGCCCACCTCATCGGCGACGTGCAGCATTTCGGCCGACAGGCCGGGATGGATCAACTGGAAGACATGGATCGGACGCGGCAGGTCGCGCAGTCGCAACATGCCGGTGTCGCGCAAATTGCATTCCGGCGGCAGGGGGTCGCTCAGCAAGCTCTGCGTCGCCGAGGTCAACAGCGTCTGCCCACCGCGAGTGACGTCGAGCAGCCGCGCGCAGCGGTTGACCGTCGTTCCGAAGTAATCGCCTTCGCACAGATACGCCGGGCCGGTGTGCAGCGCCACGCGCACGCGTAGCGGGCTGTCGATCGGCCAGCGTTCGTTGGCCAGCGTTTGCTGAATGTGGAACGCCGCGGCCACCGCCTGCCCGGGGTCGTCGAAGGTGACGCAGAAAGCGTCGCCGACCGTCTTGAAAACGTAGCCGTGATGGCGCGAAATCACTTGCGCCAACAGGATGTTATGGCGTTGCAAGGCCGTGCGCATGGCCTCCGGCTGATTTTCCCACAGGCTGGTCGACCCTTCGATGTCGGTGAACAGGAACGTGACGGTAATCAGCGAGGCGTCGCCTAGAGACCAGTGTGCCAAGACCATTGCGCTCCTTTACCGGGGTGGACTCGATGCCGCTTTGCCGACCGTGGCGTGCGGAAGGCGACCGTCGGGCCCACGCATGATCTGATCGCTCAGATGATTTAACGGCAATGGCCGACGATTCTCAAGGGTAAGCGCCGGATGATGGCCCGCGCCGGGGCTACGGCGGGCCGATTGGCTTGATGACCGAAGCGGGCGGCCGGTCAACTTTCCGGTCGGAATTCCAGGATCAGTTCGCGCTGGAACAGTTCGGGGTCCGGCGGTTTCGGCAAAGGCGACGAGCGGCGGATGGCGCGTTCGACGGCCTCGTCGAACGCCGGGTTGCCGCTGGATTTCTGCAGCTTGATATCCAGCACGTCGCCCGACGGCAACTGGGTGACCTTGAAAGTCGCCTGGCCGCCGTCGATGTTGGGCGAGCGGTTGATATTGCCCCTGATCCTGATGCGGATCATTTCCTTGTACGCCCGGGTGTCGTGCGTTCGTGCCCGCTGTTTGGCGGCCTCCCGCTCGCCTTGCTGCTTGAGCTGTTTCATTTCGGCGTCGGCTTCGGCAAGCTTGGCCCGCTGATCGCGCGCGGCGTTATCCCGCTCGCGCTGCCGGGCCTCTTTTTCCGCTTCCTCGCGCATCCGTTGGCCGCGATCCGCTTCCGGCTTCTGCGGCGCTTCCTTGGGCTTGCTTTCCTTGACCTTGCTGTCGCTGACTTTCGCCGGCGCTTCCTTGCGCGGCGGCTTTTCGCTCGTCCTGGCCTTGGCCTCTTCCTTGCGCGGCGGCTCCTTGACCGGCTCCTTGACCGGCTCCTTGCGAAGCTCGTCGCTCCTGGCTCGATCCGGTTTCGGTTCCCTGATTTTTTTATCGTCCTTGAGAGCGATATCCGGTTTGGCCGGAGGGCGCGGTTCGGTTTTGACCACCGGCCGCGGCTCGGCTTTGAGCACTGGCGGCGGCGGTGCCTTGACGAGCGGCTTCGGTTCGGGTTTGGGCTCCGGCTTGGGTTCCGGCTTTGGCTCAGGCTTGGGTTCCGGTCGCGTCGCCGGCCTGGGTTCCGGCTTTGGCGGCGCTTTGGGCTCTTCTCTGACGGTCGGCGCGGGCGGACTGACGGCCGTTTCCGCCGGCGTCGGCCGCCAAAGCTCGACCTCGACCACGTCCGGCGTCTTGCTTCGCCACTGCACGCCGAGAAACAGCGCGCCGATCAACAAAATGTGCACCAGCGCCGACAGCGCCAGCGACGGCCATTTGGCGGGGTCTTGCGGCGGCATCCGCACCCAGGCGTCAGCGGCGGCGTCCACGATCTACGGCCTCATTTGGTCTGCACGAGCAGGCCGATGCGCTTGATCTGCTGTTGTTGCAGGTCATCCATGATTTCCAGGATCGCCTGGTATTTGACATTTTTGTCGCCGGCGATCATCACCGGCTGTTCGGGGTTCTTGCGCTGGGCGGCGACGATTTCCTGGATCAGTTCGCCGCGGTTCAGCGATCGCTCGCGTTTGCCGGGCACGAGCAGCGCCAGCGAGCGATCGGCGCGGACGATGACTTGCAGCGCTTCCGCCGGGGCTTGCGGTGCCTTGCCGACCGAGGGGACATCGACCCGGGCGGTGGTCATCAGCGGGGCGGTGACCATGAAGATCACCAGCAGGACCAGCATGACGTCGATATACGGAACGACGTTGATTTCGTTCTTCAGACGGCGCGGACGCATCGCTTCACCTCATCTGCCGTTGCAGGATATTAGAAAACTCTTCCATGAACGATTCGAAACGCGACGACAGGCGGTCGATGTCGTGGGCGAAGCGGTTGTAGGCGACCACCGCCGGAATCGCCGCGAATAGGCCGATGGCGGTGGCCACCAACGCTTCGGCGATTCCCGGCGCCACGGCCGCCAGCGTCGCCTGCCCGACATTCGACAGGCCACGGAACGAGTGCATGATGCCCCAGACGGTACCGAACAAGCCGACGTACGGGCTGACCGAGCCGACCGAGGCCAGGAAGGCGAGATGCGAATCGATGCTGTCCATTTCCCGCTGGTAGGTGGCGCGCATCGCCCGACGTGAGCCGTCGATGATGTCCTTCGGGTCGAGGTTTTTCTGGCTGCGCAGCTTGGTGAATTCGCGGAAGCCGGCTTCGAAGATGCGTTCCATGCTGCCGCTGCCGTGGCGGTCGTTGACCGCGCTCTGATACAAGGTGTTGAGGTCGCCGCCACTCCAGAAATCGCGCTCGAACTGCTCGGTCTGCGTGCGTGCCGCCTTGACGGTGAACCATTTGCGGAAGATGTAATACCAGGACATGAACGAAACGCCGGCCAGCAACAGCATCACCGCCTGGACGACGGCGCTGGCATTGAGGATCAGATGCAGGATCGACAAATCTTGCGAAACATTCATTGCATTGCTTCCAGTTGAGTACGCAGAAACGCGGGAATGGGCTTCGCCTTCATTCGCGCCACGTCGATACAGACGACATCGATCGTTCCCTGGACCAGCTCATCCCAGCCGGTCGTGGTGTCCGGATTGGCCCGGCGGATCGATTGACGAAAAACGATCTGCGCGTGGCCCAAGCTTTCGATCCGCAAGGTGGTCAACAACTCCTCGTCGAGACGCGCCGGTTTCAAGTACGACAGATTGACGCGGCGGACGACGAAGGCAATCCCGAATTCGGCCCGCAGGGCCGCTTGCTGGTGACCGATCGAGCGCAGCCATTCGGTGCGGCAACGCTCAAGGAATTTCAGATAGTTGGCGTAGTAGACCACCCCGCCGGCATCGGTGTCCTCGTAGTAGATGCGAACAGGAATGGCGAAAATCTCTGGCGAGACGGACGGGTTCATGACCGAGGGGATTCTATGTGACGCTAGCGTTGGTAAATGTAAGGAATTGTGACTGGCCGCCGAGCCACGCCGATGACTTTCATGGCGCGGCCCACAGGTCGCCTTGCTTGTCGCCGTGCGGGTGCTCGAGACCGAGATGTCGATACACCGCTGGCGTCGCCACCCGGCCGCGGGGGGTGCGTTGCAGCAGACCCTGCTGGAGCAGGTACGGTTCGAGGACGTCTTCGATGGTATCGCGCGCCTCGCCGATCGCCGCGGCCAGGTTATCGACGCCCACCGGTCCGCCGCCGAATTTGTCGATCACCGCCGACAGCAGCTTGCGGTCCATGACGTCCAGCCCGCCGTGATCGACGTCGAGCATCAGCAAAGCCTGATCGGCGATGCGCTGGTCGATGCCGCCGCCGGCCTTGACCTCGGCGAAATCGCGCACCCGGCGCAGCAGGCGATTGGCGATACGCGGCGTGCCGCGCGAGCGTCTGGCGATTTCGAGCGCTCCGGCCCGGTCGATCGGCACCTTGAGCAACTGCGCGGAACGGCTGACGATCTGCGTCAGTTCTTCGGGCGTGTAAAACTCGAGTCGCGAAACGATGCCGAAGCGGTCGCGGAGCGGGTTGGTCAGCATCCCGGCACGGGTGGTGGCGCCCACCAGGGTGAATGGCGGCAGATCGAGTTTGAACGACCGCGCCGCCGGCCCTTCGCCGATCATGATGTCGATCTGAAAATCCTCTAGCGCCGGGTAAAGAATCTCCTCGACCACCGGCGACAGACGGTGGATTTCGTCGATGAACAGCACATCACGCGGTTCGAGGTTGGTCAGGATCGCCGCCAGGTCACCGGCGCGTTCGAGCACCGGCCCGGAGGTGCAGCGCAGGTTGACCGCCATCTCGGCGGCGATGATGTGGGCCAGCGTGGTTTTGCCTAGTCCCGGCGGGCCGAAGAACAGCACGTGGTCTAGGGTTTCCTTGCGCCGTTTGGCGGCTTCGATGAAGATCGCCAGTTGCTCGCGGATCTTCGCCTGACCGACATAATCGACCAGGCGGCGGGGACGCAGCGCCCGTTCGATGACTTCTTCCTGCGTCGATTTGACTTCCGCCGAAATCAGCCGCCCGACCGCGCGATCGGCAAAATCGTCGTTTTCGATCATTGCATACCGTTCTGGAGCGGTCCCGACGGGGCGTCGGGACCGGCATGCGCCAGCCATTCGCGAATCAGGGCCTGGCCGAGGGCGAGTAGCGTCGGACCGAGAAAGAGTCCGATGAATCCAAAAACCAGCACGCCGCCGAACACACCGACGACGATCAGCAGCAAGGGCAGGCTGGCGGTCCGCGAAATCAGCACCGGCTTGAGAAAGTTGTCCACACTGCTGATCCCGAACATTCCCCACAGCACCATGAAGACGGCCCAGCCGGGCTGTCCTTCGCCGTACAGCCAAAAAGCTGCGCCCAGCCAGAGCAGCGTCGCGCCGATCACCGGCACCATCGAGAAAAAGAAGGTGGCGAAGGTCAGGATCACCACGCCCGGCACCCCGGCGATCAGGAAACCGATCATGGCGACCACCGCCTGCGCGGCGGCGGTGCCGACGATGCCGATCATTACCCCGGTGACCGTCCCTTCGACCAGCGAAAGCAGGCGTTCACCGAGATCGCCGCCGAGCATCCGGCTGCCAGTATGCAACGCGTCGGCATAGATGTGCGCGTCGCGGAAAATGAAGAAAACGAAGAAGATCACCAGAACCAGTTGCAGCAGGCCTTGGGCGAACAGGGAAATGCCGGCCAACGCCAGGCGGCGGGTCGGTTCGATGAACTGCTGCATCAGATTATTCATTTCCTCGCGGCTGGCGACCAGATTGTGCCAGTATTCCGCCAGATTGCCACCGACCAGCGGCAATTTCCGTAGCCAATCCGGCGGCGTGGTCGGCAGACCTTTTTCCATCAACGGCTTGAAATGTCGAATCGCCAACTCCACGCCGTCGGCCAGCGAACCGGACAATAACGCCATCGGTGTCACCAGCAAGGCCAGCAGCAGAATCGACAGCAGCAGGGCCGCCAGATTGCTCCGTCCGCCGCACAGCCGCAGCAAGCGATTGCGGATCGGCAAGGTGGTCACGCAGATGACGATGGCGAACAACAGCGTGCCGGTGAAGGGCAACAACACGGCGATACAGCCGGCCAACAACAAGGCGACGAGTGCGATCTGGATCAGTTGTTTGTAGCTCGATGTCATCGTCAATCAGATTTTCGACAGCAGTTTCAAGGCCGTGCGTATGCCATCGGACGTGGTGATCCCGGCCGGCAGTTGCTTCAACGCCGCGCCAGCCTCTCGGTCATTGTAACCCAGCGCCAACAAGGCATTCAGGATGTCGCCCCGCGCGTCTTCGACGGCCATCCGGCTGGTCGGCTTGGTGTCCAGCAGCTTTCCTTTCAGCTCGAGCAGCAAACGCTCGGCGGTTTTGGTGCCGATCCCCGGCACTTTGATCAGACGCCCGACATCCTGCCGGGCGACGACCTGCGTCAGTTCATCGACCGACATCCCCGACAGCACCGCTAGCGCCAGGCGGGTGCCGACACCGGTGATCTTCAGCAACTGACGGAAAGTCGTGCGTTCGGCCTCGCTGGCGAAACCGAACAGAAAATGGCCGTCCTCGCGGACGACGAAATGGGTCAATAAGGTGATCGGCTCGCCGTTTTCCGGCAAGTTGTAGAACGTACTCATCGGCACATCGACTTCGTAGCCGACGCCGTGCACGTCGACGATCACCTGGGGGGGATTTTTTTCAAGCAGGCTTCCGGTCAAGCGATTGATCATCTTGCGTCCTTAAATGCCGATCTTGTTGCGCAGCGGCAGGCGACCTTGACCAAGGCGCGGCGCGACGCGGCCAATGCCCGTCAATCCCTGGCCACCGTGCGCATGGGCGATCGCGCAGGCCAGGGCATCGGCGGCATCCGGACTCGGGTCGGCCGGCAAGGCCAGCAGGCGCCGGACCATGTGTTGCACCTGTGTCTTTTCGGCATGCCCGTTGCCGACGACCGCCTGCTTGACCTGCAGGGCGGTGTATTCAGCGACGACAAGGCCGTTGGCCACCAGGGCGACGATCGCTGCGCCGCGCGCCTGGCCGAGTCGCAGGGTGGATTGCGGATTGACATTGACGAAAACGATTTCCACCGCCGCTTGCTGCGGGCGGTGCTCGGCGACCAACTGGCACAGGCCGGCATGTATCGTTCCCAGGCGTTCCGGCAGGCTGGCTCGCGGGTCGGTGCGGATGCAGCCGCTGGCCAGGTAGCCGAGCCGCTGACCAATTTTTTCGATCACCCCGAAGCCGGTGATACGCAAGCCGGGGTCGACCCCAAGGATGCGCAGCCCGCTCATCGGGTCTGCGCCCGGGCCAGATAAACGCCGCTGACGGCCAGGATCATCCCGATCAGCGCCAGCCCGGTCAGCGTTTCGCCGAACACCGGCCAAGCGATGATCGCCGTGCTCGGTGGCGTCAGATAGAACAGGCTGGCGACGTTGACCGCGCTGCCGTTGCGAATCAGCATGTTGAGCAGACTGATCGCGCCGACCGAAAGCACCAGAACCAGCCAAGCCAGCGCGAAAACGAATTCGGCCGTCCAGTCGACGGTCATCGTTTCGGTGCGCCAGGCGACCACGGCGGTGACGATCGCCGTCGGGGTGAATTGAATCACCGCGCCGGTGCGCAGATCGAAATGCGGGCAGAAGCGTTTTTGATACAAGGTGCCGCAGGTGATGGCGAGCAGCGCGACCACTGCCGGCAGCAACATCGAAAATACCGGCACATCGGCCAGCTTGTGGGCCACCACCAGCCCGACGCCGGCAAAGCCGAGCGCCAGCCCCAGCCATTGGCGCGGCACGACATTTTCACCGAGCAGGAAACCGGCGCCACAAGCGGTCAGCAAGGGTTGCATGCCCACGACCAGCGAGGTCACGCCAGCCGGCAAGCCCTGCTTGATGGCCACGAACACGCCGCCAAGATAGACCGCGTGCACCAGTAGCCCGGTGAAACCGATATGCCAGACGTGTCGCCAATCGGCCGGCCAGGGTGCCCGGGTGGCCAAGACCAATACGGTCATCAACATGATCACCAGCAGGTAACGGATCAGCAGAAAGGTCAGCGCGTCGGCATGCGGCAGACCGAGTTTGGCCCCGATGAAGCCGGTACTCCACAAAAAGACGAATACGAACGGCAATAAGGCGGGCGGAACTCGCATGTAACAGGACTCACTAACGGGACGGGAGCGGGCGGCGACGAACCGATCGTCTCACCGGCTTGATTCGCTGTCCACCTGATTGACTGGCGATGGCGGCCGTCATTGCGGAGAGAGGCTGTGCGCCCAGCCCGGTGGCCGCCGATCTGTCGCCTTCACCGGGCCCGCCGCGGTGGCGCCTGCAACGAAGAACCCCGCCGAAGCGGGGTTCTTCGCAGGCCGCTGGGCGGCCGAGAGCGACAACAAGAAACTTACTTCTTTTCGCCTTCTTTCTTGGCGGGTTCGGCCTGGGCCGCCTCCTTGTGCTCCTTCTCGGCCTTCCTGGCCGCGGCCTTCTGTTCCTTTTCGGCTTTTCTGGCGGCTTCCTTCTGTTCCTTTTCAGCTTTCTTGGCGGCTTCCTTCTGTTCCTTTTCCGCTTTTTCAGCGGCTTTCTTTTCCTCCTTGTTCATTGCCGCCGCGGGTTTCGCCGGTTCGGTTGCGGTCGGCTTCGGGCTGGCTGGCGTGCTTGCGGCGGGCTTGGCCATCGTCGCGCTCGCGGCCGCCGGGGTCGCTGCCGGGCCCGCCGCCGCTGCCGATGCCGCTGTTGCCGGTTTGGCGCCTTCAGGCTTGGCCGCCGCCGCCGGCGTGTGCTTGGCGGCTGGGGCACTGGCCGGCTTGACCGTCGTCGGGCCAGTCAAAGTAACGTCATTCCTGATCTGGCCGAGGATTGCCGAGCCGATGCCCGGGACCTTGTCGAGGTCGTCAATCGTCTTGAACGGTCCGTTCTTGGCCCGGAAGTCGATGATCGCTTGCGCCTTGGCCGGGCCAATGCCGGGGAGAGACACTAATTCGGCCTTGTTCGCCGTGTTGACGTTGACGCCGGCAAAAGCGCTTGTCGCGAGCAACAACAGCCCGACCAACAGGGAAATCAGTTTATGCATGGAGTCCTCCTGGTGAGATAGTGGTTTGCCGATCGACGAGCGACCAACAAGCCCTGACAACGTCCATCAGTCATTTTTCGTTGACCAATGGGCGGAAATCGGCGCGGAAACAGCGGTAATTTTTGTTTGCCAATACTCATTTATACAACGTTCATGCCTTTGCCGTAACCTAAAGCCAGCGAAATTTGCGCGGCGGTGGCCTTGATCGGCCCGACCCAGTCGGGATTGTATCGATCACTGGGCGCCGAGATCGACAAACCAGCGACCAGTTTTCCCTCGTCGTTGCGGATTGGCGCGGCAATGCAGCGCAGACCGATTTCGGCTTCCTCGTTGTCGAAGGAAACCTCATGACGGCGAATTTTTTCCACTTCTTTTTCGAGCGACTGCAGGTCGTTCAGTGAACGGGGTGTCTTGCCTGGCAGACCGGTTCGCTTGACGTAAGCGCGAACATCGGCGGCGTTGTCCGCCGCCAGAAAAAGCTTGCCAACCGACGTCAAATGGAGCGGTGCGCGCCCGCCGACCAAATAGACCACGCGAACCAACGAGCGGCCGCTGGAGGTGCGCTCGACATAAATGATCTCGTCTTCGTGGCGAATGCCCAGGTTGACCGCTTCACCGACCAATTCGTGAAGTTGCTGCATGAAAGGCAGGGCGACCTGCCGAATGTTGATCCGCGCCTTGACGATATTGCCGAGTTCAAGCAGGCGTATACCAAGGGCATAGGTGCCGATCTCGTGGCGCTCGACCAGCGCCGCACTGGCCATCGCCGCCAGAATGCGATGCGCGGTCGACGGATGCAGACCGCTGTGCTGCGCCAAAACCTTGAGACTGACGGGTTCGTTGTGGTCGGCCAACACCTCGAGCAGGGACATCATCCGCTCGATGACCTGAATCGAATTTTTTTCAGCGTGTCGTTCGGCCATCGCCTCGTTGTCGAACCTTCCGTTTTCCCTGGTCAAAGAATACCATAGTGATTTCAACGCTCCAGGACCAAGCCGATATCATAACATCATGCCAGTCGGGCGGTTCTCTTTCGTCATGCGAAATCCGTCCGGCGGCGAGGAAGACCATGCCAAACCAAGAGGAAATTCGAGCCATCCCGCTGTGGATCAACGGCCATGCCTATCTGACGATGGCGCCGGCTTTCATCGATGTGCGCGATGCTCGCAATCAGCAGATCAAACGGCGCACGCCGCGGTGTGGTTCGCTGGAAGCAGCTGCGGCCGTCGCCGCCGCCGAGCAAGCGCGGCTGGAGTGGTCGGAGCGACGTATCGTCGACCGATCGGCCCTGCTGGGTTCGCTCGCTGACGCGCTGAGCGGATACGCCGAGCATTTTGCCGGGCTGCTCGGTGAAGAAACCGGCTGGACCGCCGCGCAAGCGACGGCTGAAATCGCCTCGGCTGGCGATGCGTTGCGATCTCCCGCTCCCATTGACGCAGCAAATGGAGTGATCGCCATTCTCTGCGATCGCCACCAGCCCTTCCTGGCGGTGGTGCGTCTCGCTGCTTCGTGGTTGCTCGCCGGTTCGACCGTGATCCTCAAACCCAGCCCGCACGTTCCATCGGCACTGTTCGCCCTGGCCGAGCTGGCTACGCGTTGCGGCTTCCCCGGCGGCGTGATCAACGTGCTGCACGGTGATCTCGAAGTGATCGAGGCGCTGTTTGCGATCGACTCGCTGCCTCATCTACGATTCGCCGGTGAACCGGCCGCCGCCGCCAGAATTGCGGCGATCGCCGCAGGGCACGGCAAAACCCTCTCCGACTGAAGATGCATCGTATCGTCTTTCTGGACAGGGCATCGATCGTCGCCGAATTGCGCCGGCCGGCTTTCCCGCATCTATGGATCGACTACCCGCAAACCTGTTTGGCCGAGGTTGGCCAACGATTAGTCGAAGCGACGATCGCCATCGTCAACAAAGTACCGTTATCCGGTCCCGTGTTGGCGACGCTGCCGGATCTGCAACTGATCGCCGTCGCGGCAACCGGGACCAACAACGTCGATCTCGAAGCCTGTCGACAGCGCGGCATCCTGGTCAGCAACATCCGCGGCTATGCCGCGCACACCGTGCCAGAACACGTGCTGGCCCTGTTGCTGTCGCTGTCACGCAACCTGCCCGGTTATCGCCAATCGATCGCCGCAGGCGCTTGGCAGCGCTCCGAACAATTCTGCAGTTTCGACTGGCCGATCCGCGACCTGCACGGAGCCACGCTGGCGGTCGTCGGTAGCGGCAGTCTCGGCAACGGTGTCAGTCGACTGGCCGAAGCTTTTGGCATGCGGGTGCTGCGTGTGGAGCGTAAGACGATCAACCCTTGCCGACCGGGGTATGTGCCACTTGGCGACGCGTTGCGCGAAGCGGACGCAATTTCTTTGCATTGTCCGTTGACCGCCGAAACGCGGCATATGATTGGCGAAGGCGAACTGCGGGCGATGCGCCCAACGGCGCTGCTGATCAATACCGCACGCGGCGGACTGGTCGATGAATCGGCGTTGGCTCGCGCACTCAGGGAAGGCTGGATCGCCGGCGCCGCTTTTGACGTTCTTTCCGTCGAACCGCCGAACGCCGCGCATCCGTTGCTCGATCCAGCCCTGTTGGCGCTGCCCAACTTCCTGCTGACCCCGCACGTGGCTTGGGCCAGCCAAAATGCGATGCAGGCACTGGCCGATCAACTGATCGCCAATCTGGAGGCATTTGTCCAAGGGGCACCGCAAAACAGGGTGGTCTGAGTGGTCCTGGCAGGCTACCTATCCAGGCGACGACCCTTTGGAGATAGCGGGCGGTCGTGCTGCGCACCAGCGATTTTCTGGACCGGATTGGCCGGAAAAAAACCGGGGGAAAAATGCGAAAACGCCGCGAAAACGCACAAATGGATCAGACGGCGGGCGGTTTCTTAATTTTGCTTTTGGCGGCTTTGCGCAACGCCTTGAACTGCTCCGGGTCTTCCGCTTTCAGATATTCGATCACTTCGAAATCCTCGCGTCGCAGGCGCTGAATATCGATTTGCTCGACATGCACCAGGCGCAGCAACTCGCGAACCGGCTTGGGCATGTTACGACCGCTCTCGTAGCGAGATCCCCCGCTCTGGGTTACCCCGATCTTCGACCAGAACTGCTGTTGGTTCAAACCAAGCTTGCGACGAATTTCACGAGGATCGACCCTTTCTGCAACTTTGACGGTACTCATGATTATCCTTTCGTAAGACGATTTATCGCCAGAGACTGCTGGCCCAGGTTCCCCAGGCTACGCCCCCGATAATGCCGAGCGCACTATAAGCGAATCCTCGAGAATTTTGCAAGTGGCATTTTGCTAGTCTATTTGGCTAATGCCGACCGGTTTCCTGACGCCGACCATTTGGCCGCGGCGACGCGCAATGCCTTAAAATATCCCCCTTTCGATTTCAAGTTGGATCTGTAATGGCATTGATAGTTCAGAAATTTGGTGGGACGTCGGTAGGGTCAACCGAACGCATCAAAAATGTTGCCAAACGTGTCGCCCGCTGGCGAGGACAAGGTCATGACATCATCTTGGTTCCATCGGCGATGGCTGGTGAAACCAACCGCCTGATTGCCTTGGCCAAGGAAATTTCTCCGACACCCGACCCGCGTGAACTGGATGTCATCGCGTCCACGGGAGAACAAGTGACGATCGGCTTGCTGGCGATGGCCATGCATGCCGAGGGAATCAAAGCGAAAAGTTTCACTGGCTCGCAGGTCGGCGTCCTCACCGACAGCACCTTCACCAAGGCCCGGATCCTGAAAATCGATCAGGATCGGATTCGCAAAGCGCTCGCCGAGGGCAATGTCGTCGTCGTCGCCGGTTTTCAGGGTGCCGACGAACACGGCAATATCACCACTCTTGGACGTGGTGGTTCGGACACCTCGGCTGTTGCCCTGGCCGCGGCCATGCACGCTGATGAATGCCAAATCTACACCGACGTGGATGGGGTATACACCACCGACCCGCGTATCGTTCCCGAAGCCCGTAAACTCGATTCCATCACGTTCGAAGAAATGCTCGAAATGGCGAGCCTGGGTTCTAAGGTATTGCAGATCCGTTCGGTCGAATTCGCCGGCAAATACAATGTCAAGCTTCGCGTACTCTCCAGCTTCGAGGACGAAGGTGACGGCACGCTGATCACTGTTGAGGATAAAGGAACCATGGAACAACCAATCATTTCCGGCATCGCCTTCAATCGGGACGAAGCCAAGCTCACCGTCCTGGGCGTGCCAGACCGTCCGGGCATCGCTTCGCAGATTCTGGGGCCGATTGCCGATGCCAATATCGACGTCGACATGATCATCCAGAACATCGGCCGTGAGGAAATGACCGATTTCTCCTTTACTGTCAATCGCAATGACTATGGCAAAGCGCTGGCCATTCTCCAGGACGTCAAAACCCAGATCGGCGCCCGGGATGTCGCTGGCGACACGACCATCTGCAAAGTTTCAGCCGTCGGGGTTGGCATGCGTTCACACCCTGGCGTGGCCAGCAAAATGTTTGCCGCCCTGGCCAAGGAAAGCATCAATCTGCAGATGATTTCCACCTCCGAAATAAAAATTTCGGTGGTAATCAATGAAAAATACCTTGAGCTTGCCGTCCGCGTGCTGCACAAGGCTTTCGGTCTGGAAAAACCCCATAAAACAAAGTTGGGTTTGACCGGTCGGGGTGAAACCGATATCATCACGCCCTCCTAGGAGACGTGGCCGAGAGGTCGAAGGCACTCCCCTGCTAAGGGAGCATGCGGGCATAAACCTGCATCGAGGGTTCGAATCCCTCCGTCTCCGCCAACAGGAGTTGGCGCCTGCTTGAAGCGGAAAGAAAGCCCTGATTACTCAGGGTTTTTTTTCGTCATTATTTTTAGCCTTTTTCCGAGTCGAGAATTCATGCCGTGGACCAAACAAAGGTCCAACGCCATGCGTATGGAGGGCGTTTGCCCCGAAGTGACTTCGAAATTGCCCTGGGAAAGGTGAGGACATTTGCGTGCCTGAATTTCCCGAACAAGCGCCTTGGGAATGTCATAAGGCTTGGTCATTTGATGCGCAGTGCGGACTTAACCCAAACGAAGGTTTTCAGCGTCTGGACACTGGAGCAACGGATTCCTTTGTCGCATCCTTTGCGCAATTGACGAGCGTTGGTGAACAGCATTCTGGCCACGCGGCATGCAGACTTCGCGGCCTTGTACGCAAAAACGGGGCGTCCGTCGATTCCACCGGAACGATTGCTACGGGCTAGTTTGATCAAATACTGTATTCGATTCGTTCAGAGCGGCAACGGGTGCAGCCTATTGACTACAACCTGCGGTCGGTATCGTTGGTTTGTCGGTTTGGCTAGGGACGACCAGGTTTGGGATCACAGCACTTTTACGAAGAATCGTGATCGGTTGCTCAATGAACAGCTCTCTCGCGCCTTCTTTGACCCGGTGCTTGGCTTGGTCCAGTGGCACGGTCTGGTGTCTTCCGATCACTTCTCGGTCGATGGCACGCTGATCGACGCCTGGACCTCGGTGAAGAGCTTCAAGACCAAGGACGGTTCCGGTAAGCCGCCGGAGGGCGGTGGCCGAAACGCGACGGTGGATTTTACGGGCGAGACGCGTAAGAACGACACGCACGCCTCGACCACGGATCCAGAGGCCCGTCTGTTCAAGACGTCCACTGGAGACAAGGCTCGGCTTTGCTCTATGGGCCATGCCCTGATGGAGAACCGCAACGGCCTGGCCATGGATGTGGAGAGCACGCTGGCGACGGTCGGCGAGCGTGAAGCGGCGACGGTGATGGCCAAACGCTCGCTGAAACGAGGCGCCCCCTGGGGTGCGGATAAAATTACGATATCGCCGGTTTCGTCAAAGCGATGCGCGAGCAGGGCATGACGCCGCATGTGGCCCAGAAGACCCATAGCGCCATTGAAGGACGGAGCACCCGACACGCAGGCTACCGCGTCAGCTGGCGCTTGCGCAAACGAATTGAAGAAATCTTCGGTGGGGCGAAGACGGTCGGCGGCCTCCGCAAGACCGGTTTGATTGGATTGGCCAAGGTGAGGGCGCAAACGACTTTTACCCTGGCGGCTGACAACCTGACACGGATGGCGACGATTTTTGACTGGCGATTGAACACGGTGTCGGGCGAAATCCGCCCAATGGCGGCCCCGAAGCCGCCGAAACCCCGATACGGGGCCCAAAAAACCGGCTGAAACCCGGTTTCAAGGTACCACAAAGGGTTTCGAGTAGTCGATTTAGTTGGCCAGAATTCGATTGCCGGAGGCGTCAGGGGAAATTTCATCGTCCTGTTAAAGGTGACTGGACCGGGGAAAAACGCTGCTGTGCCGGTTTCGATGGTCTTTGCCGCCGGCGCATTGTAGAAAATAACATGCGGCTACGCGGGCTCGCGCGAACATTGGCCGCCCTCAACCGGACATTGCCGACCAACCTTCATCATCCGGTTGGGAGCCAACACTGTCCGTGATTGAGGGAACGTCAGCCCAGGACCTGCCAATCAGCAGTCATCTTGAACCGCCGATGAACTTTAACGTCTGTACTTCATGTGGCAATCGCGCGAAAGTCAACAACGGTCGATTTCAGCGGATAGGTAAAGGAAAAAACGGGCATTGCCCTGTGTTATCTGGCTGATGGAACTGTTCTGCCTTGCTTCCATCCAATAGCAATAAACGGTACAACTTGCGGCACAGAAATGGAGTTCCTATGGAAGCCCACCTACACACCATGAGCAACTTGTTTGCCCAGCTCGGATTACCGGCTGACCCGACGGCCATTGACGACTTCATCTCTGCACACCGCCCCCTCGGCAGCGGCGTTGCACTTTACCGCGCTCCGTTCTGGACAGCGGCCCAAAGGGCCTTCCTCAAGGAGGAGATAATAGAGGACGCGGACTGGGTTGGCGTTATCGACGAGCTCAACGCTCGTCTGTCCTAGCAGGTAAAGTGTCGTCGGAAATGGCGAATCGCCTGTGGATAACAACGGCCGTTCATGCCTGACTACCAGTTAATGCGCGGTGACGTGAGGAGGCAAGGTCTCATCCAGGATGTCGGGCGCCAGCGTGTTCAGGTTCCAGAGCGCTTCAAGCGCTTCTAGCCCAATTGAATACCGTGCGAGTTGACGAAATTTTCTGGGCTTTGGGCTTACATCCCCCGTTCCGATGATCGCCGATGCGAACCTGACGCTGGAAAAGTCGCTCAGTGGCCGCGCCCGTGCCGGTTCCAGCAACGTTCCATTAGCGGCTTGACGCTGATGCCGTGGACCAGGATCGACAGCGTCACCACAATCAGAGTCATGTGAATGAGTTCGAGTGCGATTCCCTCCGGCAACCCGTGCTCGATCGCGTATATCAGGTAGTAGAGTGAGTCAATGCCACGGACCCCGAACCAGCCCGCTAAGCCGCGTACTCGCCATGAGTTGCCCGATCCCAGCAGTCCCACGAGCACGCTTAGCGGGCGGGCGACCGCGAAGAGGAAGGCAGCGAGACCGACCGACCGCCAACTCCACGAGTCGAGGAACAGTGAGCCACCGATGAGCAGGATCAGCAACACCTCGGACAGCCGTTCTAGGTGCTCCTTGAACACCAGTGAGCCGCCGCTCACCGAAGGCGGCGCTTCGCGTATGGCGTCGGCGCCCTCCATCGGCTTGGCGACTCCCGCAGTCGGCACGGCGACGTTGGCCAGCCGCTGTTCAGTCTGGCGCAAGGCGACGGCGGCGAAGAACACGGCCAGGAAACCCCAGGTGCTCAGCAAGAGGCTCAGGCTGTAAACCACCCCGATCAGGCCAAGCCCGAGGAAATCGTCCATCAGCTGATGCTCGTTCCCCTCGCCGCGCAGGCGCTTGCCGAGATGAGCCAGCGTCATGCCGCACAGCACGCCGACAAGGATACCCACGGCTGTGGCCCACAGGACGTCGACCAGGATCCAGTGCAGCCCTAGGTTGCCCCACTTATGCAGGTCAAACAGGCCGAGGCCGACCGTCACCGTCATCGACAGCACGGCGAGCAGGATTGGCGTCCGCCAGCGCTGCGCTTTCACCGGCACCGGCATCTTCACGCCGGCAGCGTGAAGCGAGATCAGCACTGCCGCCTCGGTCAAAACCTCGAGCAGCGCCGACTGCTTGAGCGGATTGAAGTGAAAAACATTCAATACTGTCGGTCCGACGACCAGGCCGACGAGCAGGTAGATGATCGCCGAAGTCACCGGCAGGTGACCGAGGGTGGGCTGGCTCAGCCCCATGCTGAGCAACAGGCCGCCGACGAGCAGGAACCACTCGGCACTGCTCATGGTATTCATCGCCGTTTCCTATCGCCATCGTGACGTCGAGGTATGCCCGACAGATGGCCACCGACGTTGGCCACGCGGCCTTGTCCAAGTTCAGGATGGTTGCTCTGCGTCGCTTGACGCTTGGCCGCCTATTCCGGAATCGGGACGCACCCAGAAAAAAACCTTGGGGTAATCGGCTGCATTGACTCTGTCGCAATGGAATCAGGTCGCCAGCACAATCATATCCTTCCGCTGATCCCGGCAGTAGACGGTCGAATCGTTGGCTAATTCGCTTCCTTGCTACTCAGGGAGGGGATCCTCAATCGGGCCCGACGACACCAGACGAAAGCCGGCGTTGTCGACCCGCTCACCGGGGTCGTTCCAGTTGCGCACGGCGCTACGCACGGCGTCCGGGTTGCCATACCAGGAACCACCGCGCAGCACGCGCGCGTCGCCACTGGTATCGGGCTCAATTTCCCCCGGTTGTTCGTGTTTGTTGAGACACCACTCCCAGACGTTGCCAGCCAGATCGAGCACGCCTTCGCTCGACGCGCCCTGCGGATACGCGCCGACGATCGTGGTCTGTTCGAGCTTGCACTCACCGACGTTGTTCCAAGTCTCATTGATGTTGGCGTAGCCCGTGGTGTAGTCATCACCCCAGGGAAAGGTCCGGCCATCGCGGCCGCGGGCCGCACGTTCCCATTCCTCTTCAGTCGGCAGCCGCACGGTGTAACCGAGTTTGTCGCTGAGCCAACGACTGAAAGCCACCGCTTCGTACCAGTTGACGTTGGTGCGTGGCCGTGTCGCTTGCGGCCAGCGCGATTCTTGCGGTTGCGTGCGCTCGATTCCTTGCCACCAGCGCTCGTCGTCATAGCCACCGGCATCGATGAAGGCCTGGTAGCGCACATTGGTGATCGGGTGGCGTGCCATATAGAAGGTCACCAGCGTGCGACTCTTTCCATCCTGGTAGATGTAGTCTCCGCCCGGTATTTCGACCCAGTCGATGCCGGCCGGCTCGGCGACTGGAGGGGAGGAAGAAGTAGTCATTGTGAGGTGGACTCGCAAGGAAGGGTTTCCCATCATACCCGCAGTCTTCCTTCTTCCATTGTTGCACCGCCGCCTTCCGAAACTCCGGCGGGTAACTCCGATTCACTCTCGTCATGTCCAAACTCCACAGAGGCAAAATACCATTCCTCGTGGCGTCCATTTTTCGGGTACCAGATCAAACAAGCCTGTACGCAAATTTTGGGCACACCGCGGCATCGATCTGGGTAGGCAAAGGCTGCGAAGTGTCCGCCCTCTCTCGAGGACAGGCGACGGTGATGCGGCGCCGTCACGGCATTTGCGCTGTGACCGCCTTCGGAACGGAACCAGGGACTAGCAGCGAACATACCAATGGCATCATCGAACGGTTGTGACGCCACTGCGTATTTGGAGCGCCCGCGCGGCAACAAGCCGAGTAGCGGTATGATGGGACGGAGCGACCCGTAGTCGATCCGCCGATTTGGCGTTGCCGGGTTCGTTTCTTCTCAGTTTCCATGGTTAAGCATGCCCATCTGCAACCCTCCGATCTGCGCGGCGCGAGCCGCATGGTGATCGATGCGATAGTCGGCATCACCGACATTGTCGAGGCGATGCATGTCAACATCGCCCAGTTGCCCGGCGCACAGCGACCGTCCAGTCGCCGCACGGCTCGCGGTGTCGGCGGCATCGTCTATCGCAGCGTGCGGCTGATCACCGGCGGGATTGGGCATCTGCTGGACGCGGCCTTGGCATGCTTGCCACCGCCGCCGGACGCGAAGCCCTCTTCCGTCGGGCGGGAAGCGGCGCTGGCCGCCGTCAATGGCGTGCTCGGCGATTATCTTGAACAGACGGGCAATCCGCTCGCCATGGCCATGTCCCTGCGACGCGAGGGGCGCCCGCTCGTGCTCGAACGCAACGCCCTCGCCGAGGCAAGCGAACGGCCAGGCAGGCGGCTGCTGTTGGCGGTGCACGGCCTGTGCATGAACGACCTGCAGTGGCGTAACGGCACGGCGGATCCGGTCGCCGCGCTGGCCGGCGAACTGGGCTGCACGGCACTCTACCTGCACTACAACAGCGGTCGCCATATATCGGCCAACGGCAAGGAATTCGCCGACCTGCTGGAAATCCTGGTCGAGCAATGGCCGGTGGAGGTCGAGTCGCTGACCATTGTCGCCCACAGCATGGGCGGGCTGGTCACGCGCAGCGCGTGCCATTATGCGGCGCTGGCGGCGCGGCGCTGGCCGGCGCTGTTGCGACAGATCGTCTTCATCGCCACGCCACATCACGGTGCGCCGCTGGAGCGTGGCGGCAACTGGATCGATCTCATTCTTGGCGTGAGTCGATACACCGCGCCGCTGGCACGTTTGGGCAAGATTCGCAGCGCTGGCATCACCGATCTGCGCTATGGCAACCTGGTGGACGAGGACTGGCGGGGCCGTGATCGTTTCGCAAGAGTGGGCGACTGTCGCCACAATGTCCCGCTTCCAGCCGATACGCTTTGCTACGCGATTGCCGGTACAAACGGGCGAGGCGTAGGCGAGCTCGGCGACCGTGTGTTGGGCGATGGACTGGTGCAGTTGGACAGCGCCCTGGGCAGGCACGCGGTCCAGGTCCGAAACCTGGATTTTCCTGCTTCGCGACAATGGATCGGCGTCGGCGTGGGTCACCTGGCACTGCTCCAAGACAATGAGGTGTGGCAGCAGATACGTCGCTGGCTCGCGGACCCCCAGGCACAGGCGCAGTCGCCGGCATCGACCGCACGAGACGGCGGCGGGTGATGACCGTGGCAACACCGCTGCCGATCTTCCCCGGCCGCTGAGCGGCGCGACCGACCCCGGAAGCCGTATCGCATGTATTACGGAGAGAAGTTCAATACCATCACCCATCTCGCCGGTGCGCTCTTGGCACTAGCCGGCGCGATCGTGCTCGTGGTGTTGGCGGTTGCGGGTGGCGATCCGTGGAAAATCGTGAGCGTTTCGATCTATGGACTGACGCTGGTGCTGCTCTACACGTCCTCCACCCTGTATCACAGCCTGCGCGGGCGGGCCAAGGACATTCTGAGGAGACTCGATCACCAGAGCATCTATCTGCTGATTGCCGGCAGCTACACGCCATTTTGTCTGGTGTCGCTGCGCGGGCCCTGGGGCTGGTCGCTGCTCGGCGTGGTATGGGGACTGGCGTTGCTCGGCGGTCTGCAGGAGTTCCGGCCGAACCGCGGCGCGCGCGTCATGTCGGTCGTGATCTATGTGGTCATGGGTTGGGCGGCGCTGGCGGCCCTCGGTCCGCTGTGGAGGGCACTCGGGGCGGACGGCTTTGCCTGGGTTGCGGCGGGCGGCATTTTGTACACGGTCGGCATCGTCTTCTTTGCGCTCGACACGCGACTCGTTCATGCGCACGGTATCTGGCACCTGTTTGTGATGGCCGGCAGCGCCTGCCATTTTGTGGCCATCCTGCGCTACGTGGTGTAGGCACACGCTGACATAATTTATGTGTTCGTCTTGAAACTGATACGCGAACGATTCGATCAAATCCAGGAGTTCTTTCCTCGACGACGTGGCAGTGTGCGTCTGGATAACTTGCGGGTACTCAATGCCGTTTTGTCCGTTTGCGCCAACGGCTGTAAGTGGCGCGCGGTGCCCGAGCACCTTGGTCATTGGCACACGGGCTACACACGCATGATGCGATGGAGAAATCGGGAGCGCTCGATCGCGTTTTTGAGCAATTGCAGCGTCTACGGTTGATGCATGTGCGGATCGAGGCCATCAGTTTGGACTCGATCCTTGTCAAGGTTCATCCCGATGCAGCGGATGCCCCAAAGAAAACGGCCTGAAAGTCTCGGACGTCGCCGAGAGGGCTAGCGCACCAGGATTCATCTGGTTGCCGCGGATGATCGCCACGTCGTCACCAGGAGCTTGACCGGCGGTCAAGCGGGCGACGCCCAGAGGGAGATAGTTGCTTCAGGCGTTGGGCTGCATCAGGGACGCGTGGTCATTTCCCAAATGACGAGGCAGCCACCGAGCTGATCTGGCTGGCTTTGCGAAACATCACCGCGGATTGGGGCAAGGCCGCCAAGGAATGGAAGGCAGCCATGAACCAGTTCGTCCTCCTCTATGCCGAGCGGGTTACCGAGGTACGCGCGTAAAATGTCCTCCGACTTTCCCACCGCGCCACTCGCCCTCGGCCATAAAAGGACTGGCGGCGGCGCGGTGGGAAAAGCCTCCTCTCGCCTCACACACAAAATTTTTGACACCGCCACACTATGCTTATCTACCGGGCAATCTGGTCTGCCGTGGTTCTCTTTCTCCAAGGAGCTTGCAGATGATCAAACGGATCTTCCTCTAGCCAGTAGGCGCCACTACGCTTTAAGGAGGGGTTTTTGTTAAAGAAAAAGGCGGAGCTGCAAAAGCGGTGCCTGCCTACACGGGGTGCTTGTCGGCTTTGGCCTTGAGCGGGAAGGACAGGCCGATG
>JAEUOJ010000010.1 GCA_016789495.1 Accumulibacter sp.
CTGGTTGTCTTGGACCGCGCCAGCTTCTTCAGCTCGCTTTCCTGCTCCTCCGTCAACTCAACCGTCCGGGCAACTCGCACCTGCTCGCTCCAATTCAAACCAAAGTAGAGCATCGGAGTCGGAAGATGCGGTTAAGTTCCCACAAGAGTCGAACACTACACTAGGCACGTGGCTACGGTGTTCCAGCTCGCTTACCGACACAACACCGGGAATGGAATGGCGTCCCCACGGGGATTCGAACCCCGGTACCTACCGTGAAAGGGTAGTGTCCTAGGCCTCTAGACGATGGGGACCCGGAACAATTTTCTTTTTTATGCGTGGTGGAGGTACGCGGGATCGAACCGCGGACCTCTTGCATGCCATGCAAGCGCTCTCCCAGCTGAGCTATACCCCCACACAAGGATTTGCGATTATAGAGGGCTGTCTCGCGCTTGTAAACCACCGGTAGAGAATTTTCCAGGGCGTGCTTCCTCCGAAATTTCAATTTCAAGGGTGACGAAAAAATCAGTCACTTCCGAAGCGAGACACAAAGATGCCGGAGTCGGCATTCACACCGGAGTTCGGGGAGCTGGCGGTCCAGCGGGTGAAGGCAGCGGCGAAGGGCCGCGATGCAGAAGTCGGTCGCCAGGATGTTCGACAGACGCCGGGCACGCACCCGCCGCGTCACCCGGTCGATGGTCGCTACGAGATGCAAAAAGCGCTTGCGTAGCGACAGATAGGTGATCTCGTTGGCTCAAACCGGATTGGGACGATCAATCTCGAGGCTGCGCAGGAGGACGTAGGGATCGCTCATGTGCGCCGGTTGGGGCGGCTGGCGTCCCGCTTCGGGCTGACCGCCTACAGGCCCAGCTTGCGCATCATGCGGCGAATCCGCCGCTAGCAGACCTGCTCGCCTGCCTGCTTGAGCGTTGGCAGCCGTACATCGGGTTCTCGTTGAGCCGCTCGTCCAGTCGCTTGGGCAGGGCGCGTTCTTCCACCGAGTCGGGCTTTGGCCAATATACGCGAGGCCGCGGCACTTCAAGCCGCTTGCTTCGCCGAGTTATGGACCGCTCCGCGTTCGGCGCGATCATCGCCCGTCTTTCAGCCGCCGGGCGACGGTTGGCTGTCCCACCAAGAACCGTTCAACCTGCAACGGCCCGATCGTGCGGTGCGGGTGATCGGTCATCTTCTGTGGTTCGTCCGCCTGGTTGTGGGCTCGCTCGAACCACTCCTTCGAATGCTTCTCCGGTTCTTGCTTCCAGGTGCTGATCATCGTCGGATGCACACCGAATTCCGACGACAGTTCCGCCAGAGTCTTCTCTCCCAGCAGCGCCGCCATGGTGACTTGCGCCTTGAACTGCGCACGGTGTTGCTTGCGTTTCACGTCCATGCGTCGGCCCTCTTTCGGCCCGACAGCCTTCGTTTAGCCGACGGTCCGAAAAACCGGCGCCGCCCCATTTTGGAAGGGGTACATCAAGAGGTGCACTTAAATTGTGTGCTTTTATGAAACGTTGACAACAACCGGAAACACATAAGCCGCCTGGTTAGCGGCTTTTGTGGGCATTCGTGCAACGAGGTGAAATTGCAAGAAACGCTATTCCAAATTTTGGATCTGCTCTCGCATCTGCTCAATCAATAGCTTCAATTCCATCGCCACCTGCGATATCCCCACCGTCAGGGATTTCGAGCCCAGGGTATTGGCTTCCCGGTTCAGTTCCTGCATCAGAAAATCAAGTCGTTTACCGCTGGCTCCGCCGGTGGAGAGGACACGACGCACTTCTTCCAGATGAGTGGATAGACGCACTAGTTCCTCGGCAATGTCGATTCGTGCTGCGAAGACAGCCACTTCCTGTCGAATGCGATCGTCGTCGACCGTTTGTACGGCGTCGAGAAGGCGTTGCCGCAGCTTCTCGTTGAATGCGGCTTGCGCGGCGGGAATGTGTGGCTCGATGTCCTGAGCCAATTGTTGCATCCGCTCGACCTTCTCGAGAATCACCGCGGCCAGCTTGCGGCCTTCTCGCGCTCGGCTGGCCATCAGTTCATCCACGGCCTCGCGGGCGAGTTCCAGGCATTCTGGCGCCAACATTTCGAGATTCACCGTCTCTTCGCCAAATATGCCTGGCCAGTGCAAGATTTCGGCGACGGTCAATGGCGCGGCCAGCGGCAGCGCCTGGCGGATCTCGCCATCGAGTCGCTTGAGGTTGGCCAATAATTCGGTATTCAAAGAATGCTTTTGGGCACTTTCCGTACTAGCATTGAAGAACACCCGACATTCCACTTTGCCACGACCTAGGCGTTCGACAATCAACTCGCGCAGCGCCGGTTCAAGCATACGCAATTCATCGCTGACACGAAAATGACTGTCGAAATATCTCGAATTGATACTTTTCAATTCGACGTGAAGCGAGCCGCCTGCCACATCACGCGTTTTGGCAGCGTAACCGGTCATACTATAAATCATTGGAAATCCAGAATGTTAGCTGTTATATACGAGGAATCGCCTTTACAGCCTCCCCGAAAAGACCGGAAAATGCCTACGCCCTGAATAATAGCCTCGAGAACGATGGCGCAACAAGCCAACCACGCATTGCCCCCTGGGTTTCAACTCGATGACTATCGCATCGAGTGTCAGCTTTCCATGGGTGGCTTTTCGATCGTTTATCTGGCCATCGATCCCGATGGCCAACGGGTGGCAATCAAGGAGTACCTGCCCAACACCTTGGCCCTGCGTACGGAGGGGAAAACGGCGCCGGTGATTGCTGAAGATCATCTGCCGGCATTTCGTTACGGGATGAAGTGTTTTTTCGAGGAAGGGCGTGCGTTAGCCGGCTTGTCGCACCCGAACGTGATCCGGGTGTTGAATTTTTTCCGGGCCAACGACACCGTCTATATGGTCATGGAATATGAGCAGGGGCGCACGTTACAAGAATTGATTCAGAAGCACAGCGCGACGATTACCGAGAATTTCATTCGTAATGTATTCACCAAGATGCTGAACGGATTACGTGAGGTGCACGCGCATCGCTTGCTGCATCTCGATTTGAAACCGTCGAATATCTACATGCGCAACAATCACGCCCCGGTATTGATCGACTTTGGCGCCGCGCGGCAAACCCTGGCCTGCGATACTCCGATGCTCAAACCGATGTACACCCCGGGCTTTGCTTCGCCGGAGCACTATCGCCAGCGAGATTTGCTCGGTCCGTGGAGTGATATCTACAGTGTCGGCGCATCAATGTACGCTTGTATTTCGGGTTCCACGCCTTTGCCGGCCGACGTGCGTCTCGAAAGCGATCGTTTGGAACCGGCGATGGTACGCTGGGAAGGAAAATACTCCGACCAGTTGTTGGAAACGATCGACTGGTGCCTGTGCCTGAACCACCGTTACCGTCCGCAGAGTGTTTTTGCGCTGCAAAAAGCGCTTACCGAGATGGTGACCCCCTCTCTTCCCCCTCCACCTCCGTCGAAAGCTCCTTGGCTGAAACAGGTCATCGGCAAACTCAAGAAATCGAATACCTGATGAAATTTACCGTTTATCACGAGAGCCGGATCGGCAAGCGCCGCAATAATGAGGACCGCCTGGGATATTGCTATTCCCGTGAGGCGCTGCTGATGGTCGTTGCCGACGGCATGGGGGGGCATTACTACGGCGAAATCGCCGCGCATATCGCCGTGCAAACATTGACCGAAACCTTCAATCGCGAAGCCAAGCCGAAGCTGAGCGATCCGTTCATGTTTCTGCGACAGGGTTTCAACCACGCCCACAAAGCGATCCTCGATTTCGCCGACATGCAGCGTCTGGCCGATTCGCCGCGGACCACCTGTGTTGGCTGTGTGGTGCAAGGGAATGTCGCCTACTGGGCGCATTCCGGCGATTCCCGACTGTACATGCTGCGCAAGGGTAAGGTGATGACGCGTACCAAGGACCACTCGCGGGTCCAGGCACTCGTCGATCAGGGCGTAATCAGCGAACAGCAGATGCCCGAGCATGCCGATCGCAACAAAATCTATGGCTGTCTGGGAGGACAGCAAGCACCGGAAATCACATATTCCCGAAAAACGCCCCTGGAAGCTGGCGACGTATTGATCTTATGCACCGATGGCCTGTGGAGCGGGGTGTCGGGCGATCTGTTGGCAAATTCGGTCAGGAACACACCGCTTGCTCGGGCCATTCCGGCGTTACTGGACACCGCCGAAGGGAAAGAGCGCTCGTATACCGACAACCTGTCGGCACTCGGGGTCCGTTGGGAAGACACGTACATCGATGCCAGCAGTGTGATTTCGACAAAATCGATGAACCGCAATACGGTAACCACCAAAATGGATGAATTCGGCCGCAACCCCGATCACAAAACCGATCTCTCCGACGAGGAAATCGAACGAACCATCGGCGAGATAAACGCCGCCATCAACAAGTCGTTTCCTTTTGCCCATTCACGTTGACCCTGTTGGTAATATTTTTGCACGCGGGTATTCGGGCGAAAGAATTCGATACCTTGCTCGCATTTTTCTCTTAAAGCGGAATTCGCCGGAGGTCTCATGCGCAACGACCAGCGTCAGTCGTCCGAACTTCGCCCGGTACGTCTCACCCGTCGATTTACGGCCCATGCCGAAGGCGCGGTGCTGATCGAAATGGGTGGCACCTGGGTGTTATGCACGGCAAGCATCGAGGAAACGGTGCCCTCTTTCCTGCGTGGTAGCGGCCGCGGCTGGGTGACCGCCGAATACGGCATGCTGCCGCGGTCCACGCACAGTCGGAGCGGTCGGGAAGCGGCGAAAGGCAAGCAGAGCGGCCGGACTCAGGAAATTCAGCGGCTGATCGGTCGCTCCTTGCGGGCGGTGACCGATCTCGCGGTGCTGGGGGAGCGGCAGATCACCGTCGATTGCGATGTGCTGCAGGCCGATGGCGGCACACGCTGCGCATCGATCACCGGCGCCTGGCTGGCACTCAATGATGCCTGCGAACGGCTGGTCGAGCAAGGTTTGCTGCCCGCCAGCCCGCTGCGCGACCAGGTGGCGGCCGTCTCGGTCGGCATTCACGACGGCACGCCGATTCTCGATCTCAATTACGCCGAAGATTCGCATTGCGAGACCGACATGAATGTGGTGATGACCGGCCAAGGCGGGCTCGTCGAAGTGCAGGGAACAGCCGAGGGCGCGCCATTCACCCGCCAACAACTGACGCAAATGCTCGATCTGGCGACGACCGGCATTCAACAGCTCGTCGCCATGCAGCAGGCGGCGCTCGAATCATGAAACTGGTCCTAGCCTCGAACAACAGCAAAAAACTCCGCGAGCTCGACGCGATTCTCGCCCCGCTCGGCTGGCAATTGGTGCCACAGGGTGAACTCGGGATCCCGGAGGCCGAAGAACCGCACGTCACTTTCGTCGAGAACGCCTTGGCGAAAGCCCGCCATGCCTCGCGAATGAGTGGTCTGCCGGCGCTGGCCGACGATTCCGGATTGTGCGTGGACGCGCTCGGCGGGCAACCCGGCGTTTCGTCGGCGCGCTATGCCGGTGAACCGAAATCGGACGCGCGCAACAATGCAAAGCTGCTCGATGCGCTCGCCGACTGCCCGCAGCGCTCGGCTCGCTTCGTTTCGCTGATCGTTTTCGTCCGTCATGCCGACGATCCGCGGCCGGTGATCGCCGAAGGCGAGTGGCATGGGGAAATTCTTGCCGCGCCGCGCGGGGATGACGGTTTCGGCTATGACCCGCTGTTCTACATCGCCGAACTGGCGCAAACGGCGGCCGAACTGACCGCCGCCGAAAAAAACCGCCGTTCCCATCGTGGCCAGGCGCTCGCCCGACTGGTCGAGCGGTTGCGAATGGGGGGCTGATGGCGACTGGCGACCGGCGGCAGACGATTCCGCTGCGGGCCGTGACAGCGGCGACCAACCCGGGCGCTTCCTTGGCATTCCGCAATCCGCCGCCGCTGACCTTGTACATTCACGTGCCGTGGTGCGTGCGCAAGTGCCCGTACTGCGACTTCAACTCGCACGCACTGACCAGCGCCGGAGAATCACTGCCCGAAAGCGAGTATCTGGCCGCTTTGCTCGCCGACCTTGAGAGCGCTTTGCCGCAGGTCTGGGGCCGACGGGTAGACAGCATCTTTATCGGTGGCGGCACACCGAGCCTGCTGTCAGGCGAGGGCGTCGACCGGTTGCTCGCCGACTGCCGCAGCCGTCTGCCGGTACTGCCCGGAGCGGAAATCACCCTCGAGGCCAATCCGGGAACCGTCGACGCCGGCAAATTCGCCGAGTTTCGCGCGGCCGGCGTCAACCGCCTGTCGCTGGGGATCCAGACCTTCGACGACACGCATCTCCAGTCTCTCGGCCGGATACACGACCGGCGGCAGGCGCTGCAGGCGATCGAATTCGCCGCACGGCACTTCGAGAATTTCAATCTCGACCTGATGTACGGCCTGCCGGAGCAGACGCTGGCGCAGGTGACCGCCGACCTCGACATCGCCTTGTCCTTCACCCCGCCGCATCTGTCGTATTATCAACTGACCATCGAAGCCCATACCGCTTTTGCCGTCGCGCCGCCGCCATTGCCGGATGCCGATTGTTGCGCCGACATGCAGGACGCCATCGAACAGCGACTGGCCGACGCCGGTTACACGCACTACGAAACTTCGGCTTTCGCCCAAGCCGGACGACAGTGCCGGCACAATCTGAATTATTGGCAATTCGGCGATTACCTGGGAATCGGCGCCGGCGCGCACAGCAAGCTGACCTGCCATGATCGGGTCGTCAGACAGGCGCGCTGGAAGCATCCCGAGGACTATCTGCGCCAGGTATCGGCGGGAACGCCGCTACAGACCAGTTTCGATGTCGCCCCAGCGGACCTGCCCGGCGAGTTCATGATCAACGCCCTGCGCCTGCTCGACGGATTCGATCCCTTGCTTTACGAGCAGCGCACCGCGCTGCCCTTACTCGGCATCGAGACCGCCTTGCGACGGGCCGAAATCGCCGGATTGCTCGAACGCGACTTCCGGCGTATCGCGCCCAGCGACAAGGGGCGGCGGTTTCTCAATCGCCTGCTCGAAGGGTTTCTGCCGGAACGATAGAACGGCGATCGCGGTCAGCGGCCCGCTTCGCCACGCGAGGCGCCCACGGTGCCGCCGCCCACTTTCTTGCCGGCCGTGGCGCGGCGACGGTCGGTGACGATTTCCACCCGTTCGGCGCCCGGCTGGCCACGTCGGGCGGTGATCACCACTCCCCGCGGTTGACCGGCGCGCACCTTTTCGGTTCGGGGAGCGCCGCGTTCGTTGTGCAAGACGCTCATCGCCGCCTGCAGCTTGCGGTGCAAGGCCTCGCTCGGCTGGCCTTCCGCTTCGGCGGCTCGGATTTGCTCAAGGATGGCCGCGATTTCCGGTGTCGGCGGCACCGAGCGTGGAACCGGCGCGTACGTCTCGGGAGCGGCCTTGACGGCAATGGCGAATTCCTCGGGAGAAGCAATCATTTTCGCCAGCCGCAAGTGTTGATTGCGCATGGCCATGGTCAACGCGCTGTCACCCCAGTCGCTTTGCGCTGACCGGTCGGCACCCGCCTCAAGCAAAGTTCTGGCCAAGTGTTCATGGCCCTCGCGGGCGGCCATCATCAACGGAGTGGACAAATTGGGTGCCCGGGCGTTGACGTTGGCACCGCGGGCGATCAGTTCCCGGGCGACGCTTTCATGTCCGTTGAAAGCCGCATAATGCAGCGCGCTCCAGGCGTTGTCCGGACGATCGAGTGGCGCGCCACGGGCGAGCAGCCAGTTGACCGCCGCCAGGTGCCCCCCCCAGGCCGCCAGTTGCAAAGCCTGTTCGCCGTAACGATTGCTGCGCCGCAGATCGGCACCGCGAGCGACGAACAGTTCCATCAGCTCGATCCGCCCGTACCATGCGGCGATCATCAGCCCGGTACCGATATGCGCCGCTTCGAAATCCGGGTCCAGCCCCTCGTCGAGCCACGCTCGGACCTTCACGACATCGCCCCGTTCCACCGCATAGCCGAAAATCAGCGGGTCGGGCGACGCGCCCCAGGCCAGGGTGGTCAACAGCCACAGCCAGCCGACGATCAACAGTCGGTCAACGATCGAACGCACGACAAATCCTCCTTCTCTCACCATCAATGCCCAGCGGAAGCACGTCAAGCCGCGCCGACGCCGCTGCCGATTTTGCTGCACAATGGCGGCGCAATGCCACTCCGTCTGCTTATCGCCTGCTCATTGTCGGTCATCTTGCATGCCGCGCTGCTGTTTTCCGGCGCCTGGAGCGGCCTTATTCCCACCGCCAACCCGGTCGCCGCACCACCCGCAACGCTGGTCGCCCGGCTGGCCGCCGCGACGACCAAGCCGCCCGCCGCTGACCCATTGCTCAAAAACACGCTGGCGCCGGAGTCTACCAGGCCGGTCGGCCAATTCCCGCCACCACCGGCGGTCAAACGTGCGCCGAGCCGAGCGCCACCGCGGGCGGTGGCGGCGGCACAGCGAAAACTGGCGGACTACATCTATTATCCGCCGGCGGCGGTGGCACGCGGCCTCGAAGGCGAGGTGCGACTACTTCTGGAACTCGACGACGACGGCACGATCCGCGAAGTCGGTATCGCCGCCAGCAGTGGTCATCCGCTGCTTGATCAGGCCGCGGTCAACGCGGCTTTTCGTCTGGGGCGCGTTGCATCGTCCTCGGCCAGACAGATGATTTTACCGGTCAGCTTCCGCCTCGAGTGACTCCCGGCGACGAAAAATGACGTCCCAGACAGCGTGCCCGAGACGCAAGCCGCGCTGCTCGAATTTGGTTAGCGGTCGATACGCCGGCCGCGGCGCAAAGTCGACCACCGTATTGCGCAGCATCGGTTCGCCCGCCAGGACGGCGAGCATCTGCTGCGCGTAATCGTCCCAATCCGTCGCGCAGTGCAGATAGCCGGCCGGTTGCAGGCGGCTGGCGAGCAGGGCGACGAAAGCCGGCTGCAGCAACCGCCGTTTGTGATGCCGACTTTTCGGCCAGGGATCGGGGAAAAAGACATGGACGCCGGCGAGCGTGCCGGGAGCGATCATTTCACGCAACACCTCGACGGCATCGTGCTGGATGATGCGCAGATTGGTCAATTCCCGTTCGGCGATCAATTTGCAGAGGTTGCCGACCCCCGGCGAGTGCACTTCGATGCCCAGATAGTCGATTTCGGGATGGCGCGCGGCGATTTCCGCCGAGGTTTCGCCCATGCCGAAGCCGATTTCGACAATACATGGCGCGCGACGCCCGAACACCGTCGGTAGATCGATCCTCTCGGGGGCATAGGCGAGGCCGATGCGCGGCATCATCGTCTGCCTGAAACGTTGCTGGCACTCCGACAGCCGGCCCTGGCGGAGAACGTAGCTGCGAATGTGCTCGCCGTGCGGCGCGGCGTCCGCCCGGTCGGTCACGATCAGGAGCCGATCAGACCATTGGTCGGCGACGACGGGTCGGCGGAGTAGTACTTGCGCGGCATCCGACCGGCGAGGAAGGCTTCGCGGCCGGCTTCGACCGCTTTCCTCATCGCGCTGGCCATCAGCAACGGGTCGCTGGCGTGGGCGATCGCGGTATTCATCAGCACCCCGTCGCAACCCAGCTCCATGGCCATCGCCGCGTCGGACGCGGTACCGACCCCGGCATCGACCAACACCGGCACCTTGGCATGATCGATGATCAGCCGCAGATTCCATGGATTGACAATCCCCATCCCGGAGCCGATCAGCGAAGCGAGCGGCATCACCGCCACGCAACCGATGTCTTCGAGCATTTTTGCCTGCACCGGGTCGTCGGCGCAGTACACCATCACCTCAAAGCCCTCGCTGACCAACGTCGCCGCGGCTTTCAAGGTCTCCGGCATATTCGGGAACAAAGTCGTTGGATCGCCAAGCACCTCCAGCTTGCACAGCGGATGGCCGTCGAGCAATTCGCGCGCCAGCCGCAAGGTGCGCACCGCATCGGCGGCGTTGTAGCAACCGGCGGTATTCGGCAGGATGGTGAATTGAGCAGGCGGCAGGACATCGAGCAAATTCGCTTCGCCGGCCGTCTGCCCGATATTGGTCCGGCGAATGGCGACGGTGACGATTTCGGCGCCGGAAGCGTCGATCGCCGCCCGGGTCTGCGCGAAGTCCCGATACTTGCCGGTGCCGACCAGCAGCCGTGAACGGTAGGTTCTACCGGCGACGGTCAGGCTGTGAGGATGGTGTGACATGCGTCTCCCGTTCGAGGGTCAGGGTCAGCCGCCGCCAACGGCCACGACGATTTCGATCCGATCACCGTCGGCCAGCATTGTCTCGGCATGCCGGCTGCGCGGAACGATTTCGCCGTTGAGCTCGACTGCCAGCCGTTTGCCGGTATGAGCCAGACAGGTCAGCAGACCGGCGACGGTCAGCGGAGCAACGAATTGGCGGCTTTCGCCATTGATCAACAGTTCCATAGGTGGCGGATTCTACCATGCTGACCGAGACCGACAGCGTCGCCCCCGGCCAGCAGAGGTTCGCACTGCCAAGCCGCTGCAGGGCTCTTGGGCGAGCGCGGCAGGCGGAGGATCGGCAGGCCAGGCAGATGCACACGGGACAAGCGCTGGTCCTTGATAAATAGTCATGATAAACAGCGTATTAAGACATCAT
>JAEUOJ010000112.1 GCA_016789495.1 Accumulibacter sp.
CGTGATGTCAGCGAAGTGTTGGCCAGCGAACGGGAATCCCTGCTCGGCTTGTTGCGGCAATCAACCGCGCGCGCCGGTCAGCGGGTCGCTTACCATCCGCCCTGCACGCTACAGCATGCCCAGAAAATCAATGGCCTGGCCGAATCGCTGCTGGTGGCGGCCGGTCATCGGCTGCTGCCGGTCGCCGATACGCATCTGTGCTGCGGGTCGGCTGGCACCTACTCGATTCTCCAACCGACACTGGCCGACCAATTGCGTGACAACAAACTGGCGGCGTTGCTCGTTGGCGAACCCAGCGTGCTGGCCACCGCCAACGTCGGTTGCCAGACGCACCTGCAAAGTGGCAGTGCCTTGCCAGTCCGGCACTGGATCGAACTGATTGACGAGCGATTGCAATGCCCGACGCCGGGCGGGTGAATCTCCGGCAGTCCGCCTGACGGACCGAGACTGTGGGCGAAACAAGTGGAACAGCGGCCGGGACGACGGCGGATTCTCCCCGGCGCTCTGGGCGAATCACCCATTCGCTTGCCGCCCATGACAGACGCCGTCCGTCGGTCACGTCTTTCGAGTCACCCCGTCCAGCCCGACCGACGGGCTGGTCGCCTCTGCCCGAAACGGCCTCGGATTGCCGAAGTGGATGGGCAACCTTCCGAGCAGCAATAACGACCGCCAGGCAGATGACGCCAATTCATGGCGGGGATGGACCTGGCCAGGTCGTGCTCGGGGCGCCGGGCAAGCGCGAGCAGGTGTGTCGTTTTCACCACCTTGCCTGATCGGCATGGAAGCATGCGGCAAGGCGCTGCACCGGGAGGATGCTGGTAGCGTTCGGGCATACGGTAAAGCGGATGGCCGCGCCGTTCATGAGGTAATTTTTCCTCGTCCAACCATCACCAATTCACGGCTCAACAATCCAGGGGCGACCCATTATGGCTGTTAGAATGACCAGCGGCGGTTTCAGCCCGCCGCTCCCGTCAATCGACCACAGGAGGATTTACGATGACCACCATGCTTATGGGCGGCTGCTTATGCGGCGCCGTCCGCTACCAGACCGCGACTGCGCCGGTGATGGCCGGTAATTGCCATTGCCGTGACTGCCAGCGGACTAGCGGCAGCGGTTACTCGCCGACTTTCTTCGTGCCCGGCGCCGCGGTGACCATCACCGGCCAGGTCAACTACTTCGAAAGCAAGGGCGATAGCGGCCACACCGTTTCCCGTGGCTTCTGCCCGAACTGCGGCTCGCAACTGTTCGGCAAGGTGGAGCTGATGCCTGGTTTGCTGGCGATCCGCGCTGGAACGCTCGACGATCCGGCACTCTATAAACCGGCGCTCGATCTGTACACCTCTCGGGCTCCGCATTGGGATGCGATGGACGCGGATCTGCCCAAATTCGCCGAAATGCCCCCGCCCGCGTAGTCGCTCGGTGATCCGAGGATCGCGCGGCTTCAGTGCTCGCTGACAAAACGGAACGGGATGGCGAACAAGGCTTTGCCGGTATCCAGAATGACCGTCGCCTGCCACTGCATGGCGCTGGTGGTACATATCGGCAGGCTGGACTGCCCGACGAAGCGCCGTCCATCGGTCTGTTTTGTCAAGCGGGTCCGGTTATAGCCCATCTGCATGGTGGCGCCGGTGAAATCGACGTCAACTTGGCGCAGGTCGCCGCGGTCGATGGTCAGGTGCAGCGACAACGGCTTGACCGTTGGAATCGGCCGCGGCTCGATCGAAAATTCCACCCGTTCCCCGTCAGGCAGAACGGTTTGGCAACCACCCTGGTTCAGGTCACAGTCCGATAAAGGCAGGGTGATGTCGGATCGGGGAACAAGCAGCGGCGCCAGATAGTAGCCGGCGGCACCGAGCAGAGCTACCGCACCCACCAGTAGCGCGTCGGCCAGCAAGGTTTTTTTCATTCGACCAGTGTAGCGTTTCGTCCGGCTACTGCACACCGCCGGCACTTGGCATCGATCCTGCAATCCGGCCAGGAACCCCGTCGTCCTCGAGCACTCGTCGCCAGTCCGACGGGCGCCCAGGGGCACAGCACGCGGTTGAATTGCAGAAACGGTACGCCACTCGTTGCCTGGATTCGCCGTTCATTTCAAGGACGCTCTTGGTCGTGATCCTGCTCAGGGGCTGTTTGTAACACGCTTGGGCAGTGGCCGCGCAAATCCGGCACAATGGCGGCCTGTCAAATTTCGCCGACCTTCGCCATGTCGCATCGCCTCGCTGTCGCATTGATGGTTCTCGTCACCTTGCTGTGGAGTATCGCCGGGGTGGTGGCCCGTCATCTCGAGTTCGCTGCCAGCTTCGAAGTGACCTTCTGGCGCAGTCTATTCAATGCCCTGGCGTTGAGTGTCGCGCTGACCGTCATGCGCGGGCCGGGATTATGGTCAGGATTGTGGCGCGCGCCGTGGCCGGTATGGTTGTCGGGGGTCTGCTGGTCGGTGATGTTCACCGCGTTCATGCTGGCGATCACCCTGACAACCGTGGCCAACGTGCTGGTGACGATGGCCATCGGACCGCTGGTCACCGCCTTGTTCGCGAGACTGTTCCTGCGCCATCGCCTGCCGTTGCGTACCTGGGTGGCGGCGCTTGTCGCCGGTACCGGCATTGCCTGGATGTTCGGCCAGGAAGCGCAGACTGGCCTGTCGCCGACCGGTACATTCGTCGCTCTGGCGGTGCCGCTGGCAGCGGCGCTCAATTTCACGGTCATGCAGCATGTCGGTCACCAACGCGCTGAAGATGCCGTGGGTCAGGACATGCTGCCGGCGGTGCTGATCGGCGCGATGTTGTCGGCGCTATTGACCTTGCCGTTGTCCCATCCGTTTCAAGCCTCGACGCACGACCTCGGTCTGTTGGCATTGCTCGGCACGGTGCAATTGGCGATCCCGTGCCTGCTGGTGGTCCACCTGTCTCGGGTGTTGGCGGCTCCGGAAATCGCGTTGCTCGGTTTGCTGGAAGTGGTTTTCGGCGTGACCTGGGCTTGGCTGGGTGCCGGTGAGCAACCCCGCGCCAGCACCCTGCTCGGCGGCGCGCTGGTGCTTGGCGCCTTGCTCGCCAACGAGGTGCTGGCGTTGCACCAGAGTCGCGCGATGGCCCGTTGATCGGCAGGCGACAACTCACCGCTCCGCATTCCCGTCCGCCCGACAAACAGCGCTTGACCGTTTCGTTTCGCCCAGGACCCGGCACGCTCATCTTCCAGGCCGTCGGTCGCACTGGGGCAAGTGCTTGAACGCGAACTTTGGCCCTTTGGCACATTCACGCCGGAGTTCGGGGACTTGGCGATCAAGCGGGTGAAGGCAGTGGAGCCATCCAGACGAAGAGGGAAGCCGGACGGTCACGCCACAAGGGCGGGAACTGTCACGATGGGGAACCGAGAAGGCGCGGTGCAGTACGCTTGGATGGACGCGCATCGACGGGAGTTCGCATGCTCGGAACGGTACTGCCTTGCCCGTGGCAGACAACAGGCCGGCCGGCCATTTCACGCCCATGGCACTCAACAGGGACGGACCTCGGACTGCGTGTCTTTATGGACGGATGAGGGCTGGCCGTATCGGGCTATCGCGCTGGATTTGTTCAATCGGGAAGTCGTGGGGGGGCAGTCCGGCCGCGCTTGACGGCAGACTTCGTGACGGACCCTGACGGACCTTCCCGGAGCCCTTAAGGTAAGTCGTTGATTAATTGTAAGAAATCATAAAGTTAGCAAACATGTAGGCATGTACATGTGGTAATAATGCTTTACAAACAATGAGAGATATGCTTTTATTGTCGGCATGTACAT
>JAEUOJ010000033.1 GCA_016789495.1 Accumulibacter sp.
CGATTTCGAAAACCAGTTTGGCGTGCGGCGGAATCATTTTGCCGGCGCCGCGCGCGCCATAAGCCAGTTCGGACGGGATGGTCAGACGGCGGGTGCCGCCGACGCTCATGCCGGGCACGCCTTCTTCCCAGCCTGGGATCACGTGCCGACCGTCGAGCGCGAAACGGAACGGCTCGTTGCGATCAAGACTGGAATCGAATTTCTTGCCGTCAGCCAGCCAACCGGTGTAATGGACGATCACATGTTGGCCGGAACAGGCCGTGGGACCGCTGCCCACGATGATGTCTTCGATTTGCAGGCCGCTGGGGGTGGTGACGATGGTCATGGACGCAGCTCCTTGGGGCAAAAAAAATCGCATTCTAGCCCAGGAGCCCGCCGGATTTGAGACTGATCTGCGGCGGCGGTGGGCGAGCGGTCCATTTACAGCGATTTCTCGAGATTTGGGCCAGCGATGTGCCGCGAAATCGGCGGAAATCGTCTCCGCTCTTTCCCTCGCTCCGCAACAATGATTCCTCGTCAGACCGGCTCCCTAGGGACCGGAGCAGGCGGATTTGCTAGAATCCGTCCTTTTCCGACTTGAACCCTGGGAGCGCGCCGTGCAAATTGTCTGTCTCGATCTGGAAGGCGTACTGGTACCGGAAATCTGGATCGAGTTTGCGACCCGCACCGGCATTCCGGAATTGCGTCGGACGACCCGTGACGAGCCGGATTACGACAAGCTGATGAAATACCGTCTCGGCATTCTCGCCGAGCACCGGCTTGGTTTGCCGGACATCCAGCAGGTGATCGCGGCGATGGGGCCGATGCCGGGCGCGCGCGCCTTTCTCGACGCCTTGCGCGAGAGATATCAGCTGATCATTCTTTCCGATACCTTTTACGAGTTCGCCGAACCGTTGATGCGCCAGCTCGGCTGGCCGACCCTGTTCTGCCATCATCTGGAGTCCGATGCCAGTGGCCGGCTGGTCAATTATCATCTGCGGATGCCGGACCAGAAGCGTGAGGCGGTGAAGCGGCTCAAGGAACTGCGTTTCACGGTCGTCGCCGCCGGCGATTCGTACAACGATACGGCGATGCTCGGCGAAGCGGACGCTGGCATCCTCTTCCATCCGCCCGAAAAAGTCAGCCGCGAGTTTCCGCAGTATCCGGTCACGATGTCCTATGACGAATTGCGCGATGAAATCGATCGCGCCTTCGAGCGGGTCAAACAGCCGGACTGATGGCCGCCAAACGCTTTTACACCTTGTCGGCGTCCTGCCCCGACCAGATCGGCATCATCGCCCGGGTGGCCGGGTTCATCGCCGGGCATGGCGGCTGGATTCTCGAATCGAGCTATCACGCCGACGCGGGCGACGACGACGATCTAGGCAGCAAGGACACCGGCTCTGGCGGGCGTTATTTCATGCGCATGCAAGTGAAAGCCGATTCCCTGCCGTTTCACCTCGCCGAATTCCGCGAACGTTTCCGGCCGCTCGCCGAGGAGTTGTCGATGATCTGGCGGATCAGCGATTCGGCGGTCAAACGGCGAGTGGTGATCCTGGTCAGCACGCAGGAACATTGCCTGTACGATCTGCTGGCCCGCTGGCAGTCCCGGGAACTCGACATCGAGATTCCTTGCGTGGTTTCCAATCACGACACTTTCAAATCGTTCGTCGAGTGGCATGGCATTCCGTTTCATCACGTACCGGTGCCGGCGGACAACAAACCGGCGGCGTTCGCCGAAATCGCTCGCCTTTATGACGAGGTCCGTGGCGACACGATGGTCCTGGCGCGCTACATGCAGATTCTGCCGGCGGATTTCTGTGCCCGTTATTCCGGCGAGATCATCAACATTCATCATTCCTTCCTGCCGAGCTTCGTCGGCGCCCGGCCGTATCATCAGGCGTACCGACGCGGCGTCAAGTTGATCGGGGCCACTTGCCACTACGTCACCGCCGACCTCGATCAAGGGCCGATCATCGAACAGGACGTGATCCGCATCGATCATTCCGATTCGATCGACGACATGGTCCGCTATGGCAAGGACATCGAAAAGGCGGTGCTGGCACGCGGGCTGCGCTATCACCTGGAAGACCGGGTGCTGGTGCACGCCAACAAGACGGTCATTTTTCGCTGAGCGGCGCCATCCGCCGACGAGCTTCGCCTCGTGGGCCGCTGCCTATGGAGTCTCGTCCATGATCACCCTGCATAGCGTTACCTTGCGGCGCGGTTCACGCGCTGTGCTGGACAACGCCAGCGTCGTCATCAACCCCGGCGAGAAGGTCGGCCTGGTCGGTCGCAACGGCGCAGGCAAGTCGACGCTGTTCGCTTTGCTCGACGGCAGCCTGCATGAAGATGCCGGCGAATTTTCGCGGCCGGAACACTGGCGTCTGGCGCAAGTGGCACAGGATCTGCCCTCTGGCGGTGAAAGCGCCACCGATTTCGTGATCGGCGGTGACTTGACGTTGCTGGCGGCGCGGGAGTCGCTGCGCCTGGCCGAGGCCGACGGCGACGGCGAACGGCTGGCGCACGCCCACCTGGCACTGCACGATGCCGGCGCGCACGACGCGCGGGCCCGCGCGCAGGCGCTGATCCTGGGTCTGGGTTTTCAGACGGCCGACCTGGCGCAGCCGGTAGACAGCTTCTCGGGCGGTTGGCGGATGAGGTTGCAACGGGCGCGAGCGCTGATGTGTCCGTCGGATTTGCTGCTGCTCGACGAACCGACCAACCACCTCGAC
>JAEUOJ010000115.1 GCA_016789495.1 Accumulibacter sp.
GAAAACCTTGAAAACCTTCAGACTTGCCAACGTCGGTAGCCTCGAATAAAGCGCCGCAATGTTGCCTGTTCTACAATGAAATAGGCCGTACAGACTGATGGCCGGCACTACTTGACCAGCACGGCGAAGTTTTTCACTTCGTTTTCATTTGGCCTCAGTCCATCTGATTGAAACTGATTATAGTGCAATATCAATGGCGTGGATGAGTGCTTTGATTGACCGGGGCGGGCTGCCGCTGAATGGGCGACGCGTGACAAGATCGGTCGATGCTCGGTGTGCCTATACTGGCTCTCCATCCTGCGCCATGGGCGACGGCCAGCGCTGCCCCCGCCGGGCAGCCTGCCGCGGCCAACAGGCGGAGTAATTTTACCGATTTTGTCGTCTCCCGGAAGGAACGTCGATGGAAACTCGTTTCGCGCCCTCAGAACTGGCCGCGCAAGTGGCCGATGAGCTGCGCGCTGTGGTTGGAAAGGATCATTTGTGTACCAATGCCGACGATCTTGATCGCTACTCGCGGTGCACGATTCCCTGGCAAAGCCTGTGCTCGGCCGTCGTTTTTCCAGCCTCCAGCGAGGAGGTCGCCGCCGTGGTGCGGATCGCTGCCCGACACCGTTTGCCGTTATGGCCATCGAGCACCGGGCGCAACTGGGGATACGGGACCACCCTGGCGGTCAATGATGGAGCGATCGTCATGATCCTGACCCGGATGAACCGCATCATCGAGGTCAATGAGGAACTGGCTTACGCGGTGATCGAACCCGGAGTGACCTACGAACAATTCAATCACCATCTGCGTAGTAATGGCTACAAGCTATGGATCGATTGCACCGACGGTTCCGGCCAAGGCAGCGTGATTGGCAACGCTCTCGAACGCGGGGTCGGCGAAACGCCCTACGGTGACCATTTCGGTTGTCTGTGCGGCCTGGAGGTGGTCCTGCCTGATGGTCGGATGGTCCATACGGGGGGGGCCGTCCGGGGACTGAAGACCTGGCACACTCACAAGTGGGGGGTCGGTCCGTATCTGGAAGGAATGTTCACCCAGTCCAACTACGGAATCGTCACCCGGGCGGGGGTCTGGCTGATGCCGACCCCTGAATCCTACAATTCCTATGTCTTCGAGATCCGCGACCAGCGTCATCTGCCGGCGGTGGTCGATGCTTTTCGCCGCTTGGCGTTGAGCGGTATCGTCAACACCAAGTTGCACATGATCAATGATTTCGTCTCGATGACCATCTTGACGCAGCGCATCAGCGAGCAGGTCTCTCAAGATGGGCCATTGAACGACGCGGAATTGGCGGCGCTTCGCAAGAAATACGGTATCTCGCCGTGGAACTGCGCCGGCGGGATCTACGGCACGCGCAGTCAGGTGCGGCTGCAGCGTTCGTTGCTGCGCGAGGCGTTGTCGTCCTATGGGCGATTGATTTTCGTTTCGGACCGCCTGCTGCCGTTGCTGGAAGGGGTGATTCGCTGGTCGTGGAAGAAACCGTTTTTCCGTCGTCTGACCGAACTGGCGGCCCGGACGTCATTGCCGGTACTGGAATCGGCGCCTTACGTGCATAAAATTCTGCAGGGCATCCCGACGGAATTTTTCGTCAAGCACGCCTATTACCGTTACCGCCGGCCGCGTCCGCCGGGAGAAGTGCACCCGGCGCGAGACCGTTGCGGGCTGATCTGGTTCGCTCCGATCCTGCCGTTCACCAATGCGCACATCTGGCCTTTTCTTGATGCCTGCAAAGCGCGCTTCGCAGCGCATGGTTTTGATTTCTATGTTGCAATGCTGTTGATGAATCCACGTTCGGTGATCTGCTTGATGGCGGTGATCTACGATCAGGAGGATGCTGACGAAACGCGCCACAGCCGAGAACTTTACGAGGAGCTTCTGGCGATCATGCATCGCAGCCACTACCAGCAATACCGCGCGGGTTTGCAAAGTTGGCGCGAGCTGTTCGCCAACGCGCCCGAGTTGCAGCGTTTGCATGATTCGATCAAGGCGGCGATCGACCCGGCCAACATCCTGTCTCCGGGCCATTACGGGATTGCCTATCCGCGGCCTGCCGGTGACGGGGTGGTCTTGTCACCAACTGTCAAGGAATGAGTCCAGAGCGAACAGAAGCGAAGCGGTTGGCGGAGATGGGCTGCTAAAGAGTCAGATTGACTGCCGAAGCGCGTCCACCACTGGCGTGCGCACCACTTTTTTCGCCGGAAGGAGCGACGCGCCGACCGTTGCCAGGAAGCCGACCGCGAACGCGCTGAGCAATTCTCCCGGCACGATGCGTATCGTCGCCAGATAGCCGAGATTGGCGTTCGGCGGCGGCGGCATCGGAATGCCGATCGCCGAAATGATCAACGCCAGAGCGACGCCGAGCAACACGCCGAGCACCCCGCCGGCGATGCCGATCAGCGTGTTTTCGACGACGATCAGATACGAAACGTGGCTGGCGCGGGCGCCGACGGCCATCATCGTGCCGAATTCGCCCAGTCGCTCGAAGGTGCTCATATTCACTCCGTTGGCAACGCTGAGCAGAACCATCAACAGGACGATGAACTGCAGGACGCCGAACTGGCGCTGGTACAGGGAAACGGTTTTTTCGTAAAAATCATTCAACTGTTGCCAGGTCAGAACGTCGAAAAAATTCGACGGCAGCCGCTCGACCAGCTGTTGCTTGACGGTGGCGGTGTCGTCGGTGTTCTTGAGGGAAACGACGATGGCGTTAACCCCTCGGCTATTGAGCAGATCCTGGGCGGAGGCCAGCGGAATGCGCACCGCCCTGGCGTCGAACTCTTTGGAATAACTCTGGAACGTGCCGACGATCACGAAATCGGCGGTGTTCAAGGCCCCCTCGGCGGTGTTGAGCAGCAAGGTCACCCGATCGCCCGGTTTGAGCCGGGCGGCGCGGGCGATCCCTTCGCCGACCATGATCCCGTCACGATCTTGGTCGGACAGTTGTTTTCCGGCGGCAATCACCATGTGCGTACCGAGCCGGCTTTCCCTGTCAGGTTCAACACCTTCGCCGATGATCGCCAGATCGGTCCTGCCGTTGTTGAGAATGCCGGAAAAGTAAATTCTGCCCATCGTGTCAGCCACTTGCGGCAAAGAGGCAATGGTTTTTTTGGCTTCCTCGGGATCGGCGATCAAATAATCCTGCGGGGAGCGAGAACCACGTTCGAAGTAGCCGTGGCGAGTGACCTGCAGGTGGCCGGATTGTGAGTGGATCACCGCTTCGCCCAACTGAACGAAAATGTCTTGGATGAATCCGCCGCTGAGCACCAGACCGACGACGCCGAAAGTGATCGCCGCGAGAGTCATGGCGGTGCGGATTCTTTGCCGCAACACATTGCGCAGCGCCAATTTGAGCAGTGCCGTTTGCGAGTGAATGAACGCTTCGGCTTGTTCCTCGTCCAGTGTCCGGTCCACGAGCTCGGCGTCATCCGTACGACGGAAACCGCGGATTTTGACGGCGGCCCGCAGCACGGCGCGGTGGATTTTTTGTACCCAGAGATCGAACAGAGCGGCTTTGGCCATGGTGATATTGTTGATCAGCGGTTGAAGCGCAAGGCGTCGACAATGACCATGCGCGAAGCCTTCCAGGCGGGGTACAGGCTGGCGAGCAGGGTCGTTCCGGCGGCGAGCAGAAAGGCGTCGAACAGCAATCCGGGGGTGACCAGGATTTCCGCGGTGTATCCGCGGGCCATGCCTGGCGGGGGCGGCATCGGAATGCCGATCAGAGAAATGATATGGGCAGCGATCGTGCCGACGGCCAGCCCGATCAAACCGCCGCCGACACCGAGCAGCACGCCTTCGAGCACGAATGAACGCATGATCTTTGCCCGGGTGATGCCTACCGCCAGCGCGGTGCCAATTTCGCCGGTACGCTCGACGACGTTCATCATCAAGGTATTCGAAATCGACAGCACGATGATGATGGCGATGATCACTTTGATCACCCCGACCTGTTTTCGGAACAGAGTGACGGTTTTATTGTAAAAGTCCGCCAGATCGTTCCATGGGACGAACTCCAGTGAACGGTCGGCAAAACCATCACGTAATTTGGCCAGTACCCTCGCGGTGTCCTCGGTTTTTTCGAGCAACATCACCCACAGATGCGAGCCGCCGACTTTCAGCAATGACTGGGCGGTTTTGATCGGCAGTCGCACGGCAGCGTCGTCGTAAGCTTTCGAAACGGTCGAGAACAGCCCCAGCACATGGCATTCCACCGCGCTGACGCCACCGGCCGGCGTATTGGCCATCAACACCACCTGATCGCCGACGTCTACACCGAGGTTGGCGGCCAGACCCGCGCCGATGATGATTCCCTTCGCATCGCCGGTCGATAAACCCTGACCCTTGGTAATGAACAAGGTGCTCGACAGCAAGGCTTCCTTATCCGGCTCGACACCTTCGCCAAGAAAAGAAATCGTCGCTTCGCCGTGACTGATCAGCCCACCGAAGGCCAATCGGGCGCCGATGATCTTGACTCCGTCGATTTTCTCCAACGCCGATCGGTCGGCGGAATCCTGCGTGAGCAGGTAGGCGAACGGGTCCGACTGGCCAAGCTGGAAATAGCCGGGACGGGCGACCTGGATGTGTCCCAGGCGCGAGCCGATGGTCCACTCGCGCATGCCCATCAAGGTCCATTCGATGAATCCACCTGCGAGTAACAGGGTGATGATCCCAAAAGCGACGGCGATGATCGCCATACCGCTCCGACGACGCTGACGGACGACGTTGCGGAAAGCCAGCAGGAAGTCCTGCAACAGGGAATTCATTTCGACGATGCGACGTGGGAAAATGAGTCGACGGGCAGGAGCACTGCTCTGCACTGTAGTGGAACAAGTCGCCAAAGGTCAAGGCGACACCGGTTTAAGGGCAATCTTGCTTCGTTATCGGTCGATACCGCCGTTCCACGTCACAGAAAGTGACTTTGAATGATCTGCAGTCCGCAGTCACTAATTTCAAGGCATCAAAATAGATGCTGACCGATCAAAAGAGTGGCCAGCAACAAGGCGATGACCACCAGCCAGGAGGTCTGCCGACGTTGTTGGCGGACCAACTCGAGCAATAGCGGCGAAATGTCGGTGGGTTTGGCATGCTGTGCCAGGGCCTGATGCAGCAGACGGGGTAACTGTGGCAATGTGCGTGCCCAGTACGGCGACTCCTGTCTCACGGCCAACTGGAGTGCTCGCTTGCCGACTTGTTCGCTCATCCAGCGTTCGAGAAAAGGCTTGGCGGTCTTCCACAAGTCGAGGTTGGGGTCGAGTTGGCGACCCAGACCTTCAATGTTCAACAGCGTCTTTTGCAGCATCACCAGTTGTGGCTGAATTTCGACGTTGAATCGCCGCGAGGTCTGAAACAGTCGCAGCAGAACGCGTCCGAAGGAAATTTCGTGCAGTGGCCGATCGAATATCGGCTCGCAGACCGCACGGATCGCCGCCTCGAACTCGTCGGCGCGCGTGTCGCTCGGCGCCCAGCCCGCTTCGATGTGCGCGGTGGCCACGCGCTTGTAATCGCGCTGGAAAAAAGCCAGGAAATTCTGCGCCAGGTAATTTTTGTCACTGTCGGTCAGGGTGCCGACAATTCCGAAGTCGAGGGCGATATATCGGCCATGATGCGCCGGGTCCACGGCGACGAAGATGTTGCCCGGATGCATGTCGGCATGAAAAAAACCGTCACGAAAAACCTGGGTGAAGAAAATTTCCACCCCGGCTCGGGACAAGGCCGACAGATCGATGCCGGCGGCGACCAGTGCGTCCGTCTGGCTGATCGGCAGACCACGCATCCGTTCCATCACCATCACCGTCGTAGTGCATTGATCCCAGTACACTTCGGGGACCAGCAGCAAGCGCGATCCGCTGAAATTGCGCCGTAACTGTGAGCAATTGGCGGCTTCGCGCATCAGGTCGAGTTCATCATAGAGGTACTTGGCGAACTCGGCGACCACCTCGCGCGGTTTCAGGCGTTTGCCGTCCGACCAAACCTTTTCCAGCAGGCCGGCAAAGGTTTCGAGCAGCGCCAGATCGTTGGCGATCACCTGGTGCATGTCCGGACGCAGTACCTTCACCGCCACTTCGTGTCCACCATCCTCGGGAAGCAGACGCGCGAAGTGCACTTGTGCGATCGATGCACTGGCGATCGGTACCGGGTCGAACTCGGCAAAGACCTGGCTGGCCGGCCGGCCGTAAGCCTGGGCGATTTGCGCCAAGGCCAGTTCAGAGGAGAACGGTGGCACACGGTCCTGCAGTTTGGCCAATTCGTCGGCCAGATCCGGCGGCAGCAGATCGCGACGCGTCGATAGCACTTGGCCAAACTTGACGAAAATCGGTCCCAGGGACTCAAGCGCCAAGCGCAGCCGCACCGCGGGGGGGGTATCAAAACGCCGCCAGAAATGAAAGGCGCGCGACAGAGCGGCCAGTCGGCCACTCGGTTCATGTTCGAGAATCATCTCGTCCAGCCCGTAGCGGCTCGCGATGCTCAAAATTTTGGCGAGGCGGAAAATTCGCACGGTGGATCGGCGGATGATCATTAAAGTGGCCAGTTTACACACTTTCCCCTATCAGCGAGCTGGTCCGGTTTGCGGAACAATGGCCTGACACCGCGGTCGGCATCGTATAATCAGCCGCTTGACTCAACTTTTCAGTACGCTTTTTGATGACTCCTTCAATAAAAACCCACCTCGCAGAGCTGATGCGAGTCGCCTTGCACAGCGTCGCTCCGGGCGAACAGACGACGCCGGTCGTTATCGAGCGCCCCAAGCTGACTGCTCACGGCGACTTTTCGTGCAACCTGGCGATGCAATTGGCGCGGACGTTGAAGCGAAATCCACGCGAACTGGCGAATTTGCTCATTTCGGAGGTGCCTTACTCGCCATGGGTCAGCAAGGTCGACGTCGCCGGTGCCGGGTTCATCAATTTTCATTTGCACCCCGGTGCCAAACTCGAGGTGGTGCGCGAGATCATCGGGCATGGGGAGGATTTCGGCCGTGCGGAACTGGGCGGTCGGCGCAAGGTACTGGTTGAATTCGTGTCCGCCAATCCTACCGGGCCCTTGCACGTCGGTCACGGTCGCGGGGCAGCTTATGGCGACAGCCTTTGCAAATTACTGTCCTTTGCTGGCTGGGCGGTAACCAGCGAGTATTACGTCAATGACGCTGGCCGGCAAATGGACATTCTGGCGCTGTCCACCTGGCTGCGTTATTTGGAACAGGTTCCCGTCGTTGATGGCGAGCGGCCACCGTTTCCAGCAAACGCCTATCAGGGGGACTATGTCCGTGAGATGGCGCAGCGGTTGGTGCTGGCGATTGGACTGCGCTTACAACGACCTCTGGCCGAGGTGCTTGCCGGGAGTCCTGGCTTGCCCGATCCGTTACGCAGCGATCCTGACGCCGCCCGGCAACGCGAGGCCCATCTCGACGCGCTGATTGACAACGCCAAGGCGCTGCTCGGCGAGGATTGGCGTTACGTGCATGACTTCGTGCTGACCGAGCAATTGGCCGATTGCCGTGGCGACCTCGAGGAATCCGGTGTCCATTACGATGTCTGGTTCTCGGAGCAATCGCTTTTTGCCACCGGGTTGGTTGAACGCTGTGTAGACCAACTGAGGATGGCCGGTTACCTCTACCGACAGGATGGCGCGACCTGGTTCCGGTCCACCACTTTCGGCGACGAAAAAGATCGCGTCGTCCAGCGTGAAAATGGTGCCTACACCTATTTCGCTTCCGATATCGCGTATCACCTGAACAAGTTCGAACGTGGTTTCGACCGGCTGATCAATGTCTGGGGTGCGGATCACCACGGGTACATTCCGCGGGTGAAGGGGGCGCTGCAGGCCTTGGCGATCGATCCGCAACAACTCGACGTGGCGCTGGTGCAATTCGCCGTGCTTTACCGTTCCGGAGTCAAAGCGCAAATGTCGACGCGTTCGGGGGAATACGTCACTCTGCGCGACTTGCGGGCCGAAGTCGGCAACGATGCCTGCCGTTTTTTCTACGTCTGGCGCAAATCCGATCAGCACCTGGACTTCGATCTCGATCTGGCGAAGAGTCAGTCGAACGACAACCCGGTCTACTACATTCAGTATGCCTACGCGCGACTGTGCTCGGTTCTTTCCTTATGGAATGGCGAACCGGCATCCTTGCTCGACACGGATCTCTCCCCGCTGCAAAGCAACCATGAACTCTCCCTGGCGTCACGCCTCGCCGAGTTTCCGGAAATCGTCGAACAGGCGGCGAACGAATTGGCGCCGCATTTGATCGCCTTCTATCTCAGGGATCTAGCTGCCGATTTCCACAGTTATTACAATGCCCAGCGGATCCTGGTCGATGACCCGGTGCTCAAGGAGGCGCGTGTCGCCTTGGCGGCGGCCGTCCGGCAGGTGATTCGTAACGGCATGACGATTCTGGGCGTCGCTTGCCCGGATTCGATGTGATCAGCAAACAGAGGATTTCGATGAGTCGTGATATGAAACCCCGCAAGACCCCTCCCGCCGGCAAATCCGGTGGTGGGACATTGATAGGCTTGTTCATTGGGCTGGTGATCGGCATGGTTGCCGTAGCCGGCGTCGTTTGGTATGTCAATAAGGCGCCGTTGCCTTTTACCTCCAACGGCCAGCAACCGAAACCCGCGGTACCGGCGACAACGAGCAAGCCGCCACAAGCCGCAACGCCAGAAAACCCACAGATGGCCACGGCGCCGTTGTCTTTGCCGGGCAAACCAGGCGACGCGAGCGGCGACAAACAGCGCTTCGATTTCTACAAAATTCTGCCCGGCAAGGCGGAAGCGATTCCCGATCCGAAGCCTGAAGAAAACAAGTCGGAAATCGCCAAACCCGTGGACGTAAAGCCGCCGGTCAGCAAGCCCATCGACAGCAAGCCTGCTGAAAGCAAAACCTCTGAAAGCAAACCGGTGGACGCCAAGCCGACGAAATCCGCCGATAGCAAACCGGCGGAAAGCAAGTCGGCGGAAAGCAAGCCGGCCAAAGCGACCGAAAGCAAGGCCGCGGACAGCAAGCCGGCGGAATCGCGAAGCAAGGCTGAAAAAGACAATACATTGAAAGAGCCGATCTACCTGCAGGCCGGCTCGTTCCAGAATGCCGGCGAGGCGGACAACCAAAAGGCGCGCTTGGCGTTACTCGGCGCTGAAGCACGCATCCAGCAAGTGATGCTGCAGGACAAGGTATGGTACCGGGTTCGTATCGGGCCCTATCACAAAATGGATGAAGTGACCCACATGCGTTCAGATTTGGCCAAACAAGGCATCGACGCCAACGTGGTCAAAAAAGATTGAACTTGGAGAACCGGATGAAAAGTCCTTTCAATGGTTGGCTGATGAGCCTGGCAATGGCCGCACTGGTAGTCAACGCGCCCGTCACGGCGTCCGAATTGGCGGTCGGTCGTGATTACGTGCCCATCGTTCCAGCCCAACAAACCGACAATCCGGCCAAGGTCGAAGTGCTGGAATTTTTCTCTTACGGCTGTCCGCATTGCAGTGATTTCCACCCGATCGTCGGCAAATGGAGCAGTGCCTTGCCGAACGATGTCGTTTTCAAACGTGTTCCGGTGTCTTTTGGCCGTCCGCAATGGGGCAACCTGGCCAAGTTGTTTTACGCCCTGGAAGTCACCGGCGATCTGGCGAGACTCGACGGGGCGGTTTTCAATGCCTTGCATAAGGGCGGCGCCAGGTTGTACGACGATCAGAGCATCATCGAATGGGTGACGGCGCAAGGGGTGGACAGGAAAAAATTTACCGAGGCCTACAGTTCCTTCGGCGTGATCAGTAAAGCCAAGCGTGCGGATCAAATGGCGCAAGCGTATAAAATCAGTGGCGTTCCGGCAATGACCGTCGATGGCAAGTATCTGGTTACCGGCAAGGAGCTCGCCGGCCTGCAAGATCTGCCTGGATTGACCGACCGGGTGGTCGACAAGGCGCGTGGCGAACGGAAGAAGAAATAAGCGGAGCGGGCAAGCATTGGTTTGGCAAGCTTCGGCGGCAAGCCAGGCCGCCGTCCGAACAATCGTTCGCCATCTTCGTTGAAGGTTTTCCTCACTGGCGCGTCATCCGGCATCGGTCGGGCTCTGGCCGAGCATTACGCCGGCCTAGGCGCCCAAGTCGGTTTGTGTGCCCGGCGCGGTGAACTCCTGCAGGAACTGTCCGATCGCTGGCCAGGGCAAATTCGCTGCTACCCGCTCGACGTCACCGATGCTGCCGCTTTACGCGCAGCGGCTGACGATTATCTCGGTGTGTATGGCCTGCCGGATGTGGTGATCGCCAATGCCGGCATCTCGGTGGGGACTTTGAGCGAACATGCCGAAGACCTCGAGGTGATTCGCCGGGTGATGGACACCAATTTTTTCGGCATGGCGGCGACCTTCTCGCCGTTCATCGCCGCCATGCGCCAAGCCCGCCACGGCCGTTTGGTTGGCATCGCCTCCGTGGCGGGAGTCCGCGGACTGCCTGGCGCGGAAGCGTATTGCGCGTCGAAAGCGGCGGCGATCAGCTACCTGGAAAGTCTGCGCGTCGAGTTGTACGGCAGCGGGGTGAAAGTGGTGACCATCAACCCGGGCTACATCGACACGCCGATGACTCGGCGCAATCCTTTCCCGATGCCCTTTTTGATGCCACCCGAGATGGCGGCGAAAGCCTTCGTCCGAGCGATCGAACGCGGTTCAAGCCAAGTGGTCATTCCCTGGCAGATGGCGATCATGGCCTGGGTATTGCGCCGATTGCCTGATTTCATCTACGACCGGCTGTTGGCCAAAGCGCCGCGCAAACGACGCTGAGCTGAGGCGAAAATGCTGACGGCGATCAGAAGGGGATGTCGTCGTCCATGTCTTCGAAGTCCGGTTTCTTTTTGGCCGGCGCCGGACGATTGCCGGACGGCGTTCCAGCGGAGGAGGGCATGCTTCCGCCGTAGTCGCTTTGATTTTCCGCCGGACCGCCCATTCCTTCGCGACTTCCCAGCATCTTCATTTCGGAGGCGACGATTTCGGTGGTATAGCGTTCGTTGCCCTCTTTGTCCTGCCATTTGTTGGTACGAATCCGCCCTTCGACATAGACTTGCCGACCTTTTTTCAAATATTGACCCGCGGTTTCCGCCAACTTGCCAAAGAAGACCACGCGGTGCCACTCGGTATTTTCCTTGAACTCGCCCGAAGCCTTGTCACGAAAGCGTTCGGTGGTCGCCATGCGGATATTGCACACCGCATCGCCGTTGGGCAGGTAGCGTGTTTCCGGGTCAGCCCCCAGATTGCCGACCAGAATGACTTTATTGACCGAAGCCATCACAAAATCCTTTCCAGAAATAACGCAGGTAACACGCATTGTCGGCGAACTTACAACCCTTCTCCAGACGACGCGTATTAGACGAATTTGATTTAAAAAGATAATTCATTAAATCGATCTTGTCGCCACGCGGTTGGATTCCATGGCTGGCGCAGATCTCGAGTCGACGCAAAGCGGCTGTTGGTGACGCGGATCAGTATACCTTGCATTCCCCTGTCAGGTCTCTCAACGCGGCAGTTCTTGCTGCCGCGGGAGCGGCGGCAGGAAATCGTGGAATTCCGGCGTGGCTGGCGTGAGGAGTGTGGGGAGTTTGCGGAGGGGCGTCATGTTCCCTCGGATCGAGGCGGGATGAAGCGCTGAGGATTTGTGACGACAGTGGCGACATGCCCGTGGAGATCACCACCTCCGACCCTAGCCAGTAAGCCAAGCTCGCGAGTCCTGCCGGGTGAGCGCCGAGTGCCTCGCCAACGGGTCGTCGCCACTTTGTTGCGCATCGAGGCCGGTACGAGCCGGTGAGACTCATTCGACGACGCTCAGCGGTCTGCTGGGGACGCTGAACAAGCTCTCCCTGGAGGACTGGGCCTGCGAGGTCGTCTTTGCGTCGGCGCTTTCAGGCGGCGAGACCTGGCTGCAGACCGCCTTGTGGAAGGAATTGGATTTCGCCTTTCGCCGATTGCTGCGCAACGGCTACCCGTTCGACGCCGAACGTCTGCTCAGGAAGCCTACCAGATCAATCCGGGCAAGAAACGGTCAGATTCCGGCACGACGGTCCGTTTCGACATGGCGGTCGCTGACGCGCGTCTGGAACACAGCATCAAGGTTGAACTCTCACCGAGTTAGCTTGCGCCATGGTGATCGCGTGTCGGATCCACCAACTCACGTTCCGCCAGATGTCTGTAGTGGCAATTTTGCAGTCTTGAATTGCCCACCAACAATCACTTGGCCAGATTTTTGTCGAACTCTGGGGCTCAGGTCCTGAAGCGTTCGACCTGTTCGCGCAGCGCGCCGGCCAAGCTTTCGAGTTGACGGACCTCCTCGCCAGCTTGGTGCAGTGTGTGCACACTGTCGTCGCTCATGCGGGCGATGGATGCGATATTGCCGGCGATTTCAGCGCTGGCGGTGGTTTGCTCGCGCACCGCGTCGGAGATTGTCGATACGCCGCCGCAGGCGGCATCGACCGCTTCACCAGCCTCTTCCAGGAGCGCGGCCACGCGTTGCAGATTGCTCAGGCCGCTGGACAGCGCTTCCTGACCCTGGCGGATCGCCGCGTCGACACTACTCGACTGCGTGCCGAGTTCGACCGTGACAGCGTCGATCTCGCGTGCCGAGCGGGTCGACTTCTCGGCCAGCTTGCGCACTTCGTCGGCTACCACCGCGAACCCGCGACCGCTCTCGCCGGCCCGGGCGGCCTCGATCGCCGCGTTGAGCGCCAGGAGATTGGTCTGTTCGGCGATTTCCTTCACCTGCTGGGTGAGATCGGTGATCAAGGCGACATTGCCGACAAATTGCTCGACGGTGCCGGTGATGCTGCATACCGCCTCCCCGACCGCCGAAAGCTCGCCGACCACCGTACGCAATTCGTCATTGCTGCGTCGGGTTTGCTCGCCGCAAGCCAGGGTCTGTGTGTGGACTTCGCTGGCGCTGTCGGCTACCGAAGCGATGCTGGTGGCCATTTTTTCAACGGCGATGGCGGTGGTGGCGGCGGCCTCGCTCTGCTGGCCCGAGGCTTCGGTCACCGTTGCGGTGATCCGGGCCAGGCCCTGAGCGGCGCCGGAAACATCATTCGCCGCGTGCGCCGTGTGCCGGACCATCTCTCGCAACGAATCAAGAAAGGTGTTGAAGGTCTGCGCAAGACGACCGACCTCATCGCGTGCTCGAACCGGCATGCGCAGGGTCAGGTCGCCACCGCCGGCCGCCAGCGCCGCCAGCGCCGTCTGCAGGTTTTGCAACGGCCTGCCGACCAGGCGGTGGACGAGCATGAAGAGCACCGCCACCAGCGTCACAACCATCAATAGCGCGCCACCGATCATCCACAGGGTCAAGGTATGCGCCAGGCGCAGGAATTCATCGCGGTAACTGCCTGCGGCGATCAGCCATTGCCAGGGTTCGAAGAAACGGTACACGGTCAACTTCTCGCGCGACGATGTCTTGCCTTCATTTCGCCAGGCATAGCGCAGCAGGCCGTTCTTGTGCTCGAGCATTTGCCGGAAGATTGGCTGGCCGTCGGCTGAGGTGATGTCCAGGACGTTCTGGCCCTCGAGCTTGGGATGGATGACGAAGTTGCCCTGGCCCGGGCCGCTCTTGCCGTCGAGCACGAAGACATAGCCGGTTTCGCCGATGGTCATCTTTTTGATCTGTTCCTTGATTGCCGCGTAGCCGGCGGAAAAATCGATGGCGATGGCCAGACACGCCACCACTTTGCCACTCTGGTCCTTGGCCGGCAGGTAATGGGCCATCCACTCACGGCCGAAGAGCAGCACCCGTCCCGTCCAGGGCTGATCAACGAGTAGCCGGGCCGCCGCCGGGTGGCTGGCTGGTAGCCTTGTCCCCAGGCTGCGTTCGCCCTTTTCGTTCTTCAAGGAGGTGCTTATGCGTACGAAGTCGTCACCCTGACGCACGAAGATTGAGGAAACAGCGCCGGTACTCGCCAGCAGACGATCGGCGACCGTGAAATCGTCGTTGAGCACGCGTTCACGATTGCGCAGCACGGGCGCGTCGATGTCGCCGCTCCGTTGAATGCTCGTGCCGTCGACGGTGAACACCGGCTCGAACTCGGCGGCGAAGACCTTGCCGATCATGCCAGCGTGTTCTTCCAGGCTACGTTCGTAACTGACCAGATCGTCGACGATCAGTTGTACCTCGCGCTCCAGGTGGGCGATTTCCGAGCTTTCCAGGCGGTCCAGAAGATAATGGCTGAACAGGACGGCGCCAAGGCCAAAAACGCCGATCACAAGCGCGGCGCTGATCGCCGGCAGTTTTCGAGTGAGATCCATGTCCAACAAGCGCATCGCGAGGTTTCCTTTTCGGAGGGTGGATGAGAGCCGAACGGCGGTCGCTCGATGATCCGCTGGTGAATGGGTTAACGGTGCTTGGCCAATGTTCTTTAGCGCTTCGCTGCCGCGGCGATGGATCTGCTGATCAATAGACCGCGTTGCCATTGCTGTCACTCGCCGCTGTCGATCCTGACCGAGATAACTCCGGAAATTCGGGCACGAAGATGCCGCCAGCCGGCGGTGATCGACCCTTTGCACAGTGACAAACAGGATAAATGCGATCGGCTAGGCCCTCATCTTGCCAAGTGCTGCCGGTGGCCTGGCCCAGCCGATATGGGTCGATGCCGTCTCGATTGACCGGAGCAGGGGCAATGATCGACATCTTGGCGCATGCCAATCGTCAGCACGGCGAAGCGCTTTTCTGCGGCGTATCCCTCGTTGTCCGCCGGTCAGCGCCATCGCGACCTACTCGTGGCCGACCCACTTGGCGTGTGACTCCTCTATACTCCTGCAATTCGTCGGAGTTGACCGAATCGGCCGCAAGGATCGGCAAAACCGGCTTGGTTCAGACGATTTCAGCGCCAGAACATCTGTCCACACGGGTCGACTTTGCCCGGCGACCCGGCAAGTCCGACAGGCTGCCTGCCGCTTCTGTTCAATTTTTACTGACCGGGTTCTGCATGGCTGACCGATACGAGAACTTGCGCGCCAGAATTGCCGAGGCCTTGCATGACCTGGAGTGGCGTGCCATGAGCCATCTGCAATCGGCGGTCGTTGCCGCTTTGTCCGACGCTGTCGGCGCCACCGACGATGCGCCACCGCCGGGACAACCGCTCGACGAATGCCAAACGACCACCGCGGCCTGCGGCGCCGCAATGCAGGCAAGTGCCGAAGCAATGATGACTCTGGCCGCCGATCTTGCCACCTTTCTTGCCATCGTTGGTTCAGTGGAGGCGGGTGGGCAGATGTTGACGCTCGGCAAAGAGGTCCGCGAGGTGGTGCATGCCGCCGCCAGTGCCGGCGAGAGTCTGAGTGCCGCGGCTCGGGATATCGCGGCGATTGCCGCCGAGATTCCGCGGACGTCTCTTCGGCTGCCGGCAAAAACGGGCTGGCCGGGCCTCGATGATCTGGGTTACCGGGCATTGCGCTGCAGCCGCGATATCGTCAACCAGACCTGCAACCACGATCTGCGGTGGGAAGTGTCGGAACAGGGGGGAAGCGTATCGTTTCTGCCATTCGCTGCTCCGCTCGACGGCAAAGCGTCGAACGTCGCGCACTACCATCTCCTCATGGTCAAAGGCAGTCGAAAGAACGCGATGACGAATTCAGATGCTATTGGCATTTTGGCCGGAACAACGAACCACACCCAGCTCAGCGAGCAGGAACAGAGCACGCTGAATGGGGATGGGCGCATCGTCGCCGCCTTGACTTGTCAGACGGATGCCGACGGTGACCGCTTGCAACCGGGTGAAAGCTATGTGCTTTTCGTTGCCGCGGTGTTGACCGATGCCGGCAAGTCACAAACAGACAACCGTCCGAGTCTGCTGTCGGCGCCGTCATCGGCGTTCCGCTGGAAGACTCCGTTACCGTCGCCCACGCCGGAACCGGATCCTCCCGCGCTGAGCGCAGTTCTGGCCGGACGTACGCATCTATACGATGTCTGGCAACCCAGGCCCGAAGCGGGGCAGACGAGGTTCTTTACGCGCATCTATTTGGCGATCCGTAACGTGGAGATTGCCCTGGCGGCGATCCAGTTCACCGATGCCGGAAACAGGAAGCTGTTGGCGGGCATCGACAACTACGTCCATCAACTGGTTCATGCCGCCGATCTACTGGACAAACTGGCCCATGCTGTGTCCAGGAAGAAGGCCGCCAACCAGCTGGTTTCCGACAATCTTGTCACGACGGTGAGCACCGCCGCGGCTAGTGCCGAAAAGGCCTTCCAGGCCGCTCTCGATGTACTGCGCACGGCCGCTCACGCGCAGTCGGCCATCGCACTGGCGGGCGCCGCAACGGCATTTCAATACGACTGGCTGGTCCGCAGATACCAACTGCTGACCGGACGATCGCCTGTTGGCTAAGGGAAATACAAGCCGGCAAGCAAATGCCGATTTCCTGCGTTCCTGATTTCGATCGGGTTTGCCTTTGGATCGCGGAATGGCCGAAAACCAACGGGTGCCAGACGGCGACGTGGGATTTCGACCCGACCCCGCCAAGCAACTGGGAAAAAACGGTGTTGATTTTCAATAGGAATCATCGCATCCGTGCGAATGGGATTTAATCCGCCATTGATCGGAATCGCCTCTCTCATTTGAACTCGCGACCTGTTATCTCTTGCTCGGCGTCGGTTTGCCGGCAATGGCTGCCGGTATTGCTTCAAGCAGCCTTTGGACCTGGCGGGTCACAGAGTCGATGGCAAGATTGGGGTAAAATCTCCGGTTTTTGATCGGCCCGAAACAATGCGCAGCTCCCGCTTTTTCCTGTCCACGCTCAAAGAAGCGCCGTCCGATGCCGAGATCATCAGCCATCAGTTGATGCTGCGTGCCGGGATGATCAAACGTCTGGCTGGTGGAATTTATACCTGGATGCCGGTTGGCCTGCGGGTGGTCCGCAAGGTCGAGGCGATCGTTCGCCAGGAAATGAACCGTGCCGGTGCCATCGAACTGTCGATGCCAGCGGTTCAGCCCGCCGAACTGTGGCAGGAATCCGGTCGTTGGGATAAATACGGTCCGGAACTTCTCCGTTGCAAGGACCGTCATCAGCGCGATTTCGTCATTGGTCCGACGCATGAAGAGGTGATCACCGATGTGGTGCGCAAGGAGATCAAAAGCTACCGCCAGTTGCCGCTGCACTTTTACCAGGTCCAGGTCAAATTCCGTGACGAGATCCGGCCGCGTTTCGGCGTCATGCGCGGTCGCGAGTTCGTGATGAAGGATGGTTATTCGTTTCACACCAGTTTCGCCGATCTGCAGCGCGAATACCGGGTGATGTACGAGACCTATACCCGGATCTTCTCCCGCCTGGGGCTGCGGTTCCGCGCTGTTGCCGCCGACACCGGCTCGATCGGTGGCACGGGTTCCCATGAATTTCATGTGCTTGCCGATTCCGGGGAAGACGGATTGGCGTATTGCCCCGACTCCGACTACGCCGCCAACATCGAACTTGCCGAGGCGCTGGCGCCGTCGGAAGACCGTCTGCCGGCCGGCGAGACCATGCGCAAGGTGGCCACGCCCGGTCTGACTCGCTGTGAGGACGTGGCCGGATTGCTGCGGCTGCCTCTTGACAAAACGGTCAAGGCCATTGCTATTGTCATTGCCGGGGCGGAGGAGGGCGCCGATGACCGGTTCGCGCTGATCTTGTTGCGCGGTGACCACAGTCTCAATGAAATCAAGACTCAGAAAATCGTCGGCAATTTCCGTTTCGCGCGCGATGACGAAATCGTCGCCGCCATCGGCTGTTCCCCCGGCTACATTGGCCCGGTTGCTATCGGAGAGCTGCCGGTTTTTGCCGACCGTAGCGTGGCGCGGATGAGCGATTTCGTTTGTGGGGCCAACGAAATCGGCTTTCACCTGACCGGCGTCAATTTTGGGCGCGATGTCGGCGAGCCGACGCAGGTTGCCGACTTCCGCAACGTGGTCAGCGGTGACCCGTCGCCGGATGGAGGTGGACGGTTGGAGTTATGTCGCGGGATCGAGGTCGGACATATCTTTCAATTGCGAACCAAGTACGCCGAGGCGTTGAAGTGCAGCTTTCTCGATGAAGGTGGTCAAAGCCGGTTCATGGAAATGGGCTGTTACGGCATCGGTATCACGCGGATCGTCGGCGCCGCCATCGAGCAGGGGCACGACGAGCGTGGGATCGTCTTTCCGGCGGCGATTGCGCCTTTCGAGGTTTGTATCGTGCCGATGGGCTACACTAAGAGTCAGACGGTCCGGGAGGCTGCCGATGCGCTCTACCATGAATTGCTCGCCGCCGGTATCGATGTGCTGCTCGACGACCGTCCGGAACGCCCGGGAGTGATGTTCGCCGAAATGGAATTGCTGGGCATCCCGCATCGCGTCGTCGTCGGCGATCGCGGTCTGGCCCGCGGCGAGTTGGAATACAAGGGGCGCCTTGATGCCGAATCACGGATGATGCCGGCAGCGGCGATCGGTCAATTCCTCAAGGAGCATCTGTGCGTCTGCTAATCGCCGCATTGATTTTGTCGCTGCCCGTGCTGGCGCAGGCTGGCGCGCAGAAATACGAACCGCTGTCGGCCAGCGTCCAGGCGGCGCTGTCGCGCAGTGTCTCCGACCGCGCTCCGCCGAACAGTTCGTTCCAGGATTCCTTGCAGGCCATCGACTGGCTGAGCGAAATGTCGGAGCGTCTCCAAAAACGGATTCCGGAGCGGGAAACGCGTCTCGACTTTCTGCGCGCGGTACATTACGAAGCGACGCGTGCCGGTCTCGATCCACAACTGGTGCTGGGCCTGATTCAAGTCGAAAGCCGGTTCAACAAATACGCCGTGTCGTCCGCCGGCGCACGCGGTTTCATGCAGGTGATGCCCTTTTGGCTGAAGGTGATCGGTGGCCCGGAGGACAACCTGTTCCATTTGCGCACCAACCTGCGTTACGGGTGCACGATTCTCCGTCACTATCTCGACATCGAGCGGGGCGATCTCTACCGCGCGCTCGGTCGTTACAACGGCAGTCTCGGCCGACCGCAATATCCGAATCTGGTCCGTTCCGCCTGGGTCAATCAGTGGACCTACCACCGCAATTACAAGTTGGCGATGCGCTAAAGTTGCTCGTCAGCGCTCCGTAGTTGGAGGAAGTGTGTCCATGACGATCAACGCGGCAGCGGGTGCAAGTCGCTCATGATTCGCCGACAGGCGACTGAAAGGTCGTTTCGGTCACCAGTAATCCCGGTCCGCGAGGATCAAGCCTCGCCATGGCTGCAGCGTTTGTTCCTCGGGTCGTCCGGTTCCTCGTGGTAGCTGAGCGTCGTCGCCGATTGCGGCAAGAAGCGTCTTGTCAGTGATCAAGGCGGGCCGCGTGGGTCGAAACGAGCGCCGTTGGGTGAGACAAACCCGCCGGATAGCGAACGGTTCTGATGCCTTGGAGCAGCCCGCCACATCGGTGGCCTTGTTGAATGACGCAAGTGCATTCCCGTAACACTCAACCTTAGGTCACTCGTATTCCATGAACGACGTTCTCACACCGGAAATTCACGCTTCGGCCCGCAAGAGTGTGTTGTGCTGGCTGGCCACTGTCGATGCCGCAGGCCAACCCAACGTTTCCCCCAAAGAGGTCTTCGCGCTGCTCGACGACGACTACATCGTTGTTGCCCATATCGCTTCACCAACCAGTATCCGCAACATTCGTCAATCGGCGAAGGTCTGCGTCAGCTTTGTCGATGTCTTTGCCCAAAAAGGTTTCAAAGTCCTGGGGGTCGCCTCGGTCATCACGCGCGCGGATGTCGGCTATGAGACATGGGCGGCCCCGCTGCGACAAAAAGCGGGTGACCGCTTCCCTTTCCTCGGCATCATGCTCATCAAAGCATTATCAGCAGAGTCCATTGTTGCGCCAAGCTACCGGCTGTATCCCGATGAGACAACCGAACAGTCGCAAATCCAGGCCGCCATGCAAACTTATGGTGTGCGTCCAGATGATGTCTAAAGCAGCGGCAGGCGACCAGCCGGTGACGGATAGGAGCAAGGACGAGGGTGTCCGGCGGGGTGCCATCGCCCTTTTTCGTCGCCGCGACAGTTGAGAGGAATCATCGATGCCGAATTCGACACCCGACGACGCCACGGTCTTGGCCATTGATGCGGCGGTCGCCGAAAGTGTGCCTTTGGCGATTGCCGCCATCGACCAGTCACCCCATGAAGCGCAAGCCGCCTTGACGGCGGTGCTGGCTTTGCGGCCGCGGCACGCCGCGGCCAACTATCATTTGGGCAGATTGCGTCTGCGGGATGGCGACCCACAAGACGCGTTGGCCTATTTGCTGATCGCCGGCGAAGAAGACCCGGCCAATGGCCAGATCTGGCTGGCTGTTGCCGATTGCCTGCGGCAACAGCAGCGTTATGACGAAGCGCGGCAGGTTTTGCAGACCGCTTGTGCCGCTGGTCTGGACGATCCACAAGCGCAGGTCTTGTGGCAGTCATTGCCAACGGGCTCGTCGCCAGCCTCCGCGCCGATGGCGGCAAGCGATTCGACCTCGCGGCTACAGACGCTCCTTGGCAAGCGTTATCGTCGGCACGCGGCCCGTAAGTCATCGTCCTCGGCGGCCAGCGCTGCGCTGACGACGTTGTTGGGGCAGGGGGATTGGCCCGCGTTACTCGACAGCGCCTTGCAATCCCTGGAGCACCAGCCCGATCGAGCCAAGGATTGGGATCTGCTGGGCATCGCCTATCTGCAGCTCGGTCAGCCCGCCGCCGCACGTCTGGCCTTGCAACGGGCGGCGCAGTTGCTGCCGACGGATGCCGAAATCTGGGATCATCTGGGAGTTGCCGAGCGACTGACCGCCAATCTCGGCGCGGCGGCGCAGGCGTTCGAACGCAGTCTGGCGATCGACAGCCGACGCCCTGAAACCTGGATCAACTTCGGCAATCTGCAAAGCGATTTGCGGCAACCCGGGGCTGCGTTGACCAGTTTTCAGCGTGCCCTGGCCCTGAATCCAGACAGCGCGGAGGCGATCGGCAGTGTCGGCAGCGCCTTGCGTGACCTGGGGCAATTCGCCGAAGCGGCGCGCTACTGCCAAGATCTGGTCGATCGTCGGCCCGATCTCGCGGAAGGTCACTGCAACCTCGGCAATGTGCAACGCGACCTCGGTCGCTACGACGAGGCGATCGCCAGCTATCGACAAGCACTGGCGTTGAAACCCTTGCTTGCCGAAGCGCACAGCGGGCTAGGGCGGGCATTGATCGACCGTGGTCAGATCGAGGAGGCATTGAGTTGCTACCAGCAGGCGTTGGCCATACGCCCTGATTTTCTCGAAGCGCACAGTAACCTGCTGAAAACGCTGAACCATCTTGGCAATCATTCTCCCGCTGACTGTCTGCAAGCCGCGCGGCGCTTCGGCGAACAAGCGGCACGACGTGTCGATCACCCCTTCCGGCATCAAGCAACGCCAGCGGCCGGCGCGCCCTTGCGTGTCGGGCTGGTCTCGGGTGACCTGCGCCAACATCCGGTCGGTTATTTTCTTGACAACGTCGTCGCCGAGATCGACCCGACGGTTGTCGAGTTGCACGCTTACGCCACGCACGACGCGGAGGATGCGCTGAGTAGCCGGCTGAGACGTCACGTTGCTGGCTGGACCTCGCTGAGCCGATTGACCGATCAGGAGGCCGCGCGACGGATTCACGCCGACGGCATCCAGGCGCTGATCGATCTTTCCGGGCATACCGCGCACAGCCGGCTGCCGCTTTTCGCCTGGCGTCCGGCGCCGCTACAAGTCAGTTGGCTGGGCTATTTCGCGACCACCGGGCTGAGCGAAATGGACTTCTTGCTCGCCGATCCCCAGGTGGTGCCGCCAGGCGAAGAGCACCATTTCAGCGAGGCGGTCTGGCGGCTGCCTGAAACGTATCTCTGCTTCACTCCACCGGAGGTGGACATTTCCGTCAATCCGCTGCCGGCCTTGGCCAGCGGCGTGGTCACTTTCGGCTGCTTCAACAATCTCAACAAGCTGAACGATCACGTCCTCGAGGTATGGGCAGCGATTTTGCGCGCCTTGCCGGAGGCCAAGCTGCTGCTCAAGACCGCCTCGCTCGGCGAAGAGACGGCTTGCGAGATCCTGCGTCGACGCTTTCACGACTTGGCCGTCAACGCCGACCGGCTGGTTCTCGAAGGTCATTCGCCGCGTGCCGATCTGCTGGCGGCGTATCAGCGGGTGGATATCGCGCTCGACCCGTTCCCGTATCCGGGTGGCACGACCAGCGTCGAAGCCTTGTGGATGGGCGTGCCGGTGATCACCCGGCGCGGTGACCGCTTCCTGTCGCACGTCGGCGAAACGGTGGCCGTCAATGCCGGACTGGCCGACTGGATCGCCGCCGACGACCAACGCTACGTCGAGCTGGCGCTCGAACATGCCGCGGATCTCCCTGCCCTGGCGATACTGCGCGCCGGCTTGCGGCGGCGCTTGCTGGACTCGCCGCTGTTCGATGCCCGACGGTTTGCCCGCCATTTCGAAGCCGCCTTGTTCGGCATGTGGCAGGCTCGACAACATGCCTTGAGGAACGTCAAATGACTCCCACCACGCTGGTCACCGGCGGCGCCGGTTTCATCGGCTCGCACCTTTGTGAACGGTTGGTCGCCGCCGGCGAGGATGTGCTGTGTCTCGACAATTTCTACACCGGCAGCAAAGACAACATCCGCCATTTGCTCAGCCAACCGAATTTCGAATTGATCCGTCACGACATCTGGCTGCCGATCTACCTCGAAGTCAATCGGATTTTCAACCTGGCGTGTCCAGCCAGTCCGGTCCATTACCAGAGCGACCCGGTGGCGACGACCAAAACGTCGGTGCTCGGCGCGATCAACATGCTCGGCCTGGCCAAACGACGCAAGGGACGCATCCTGCAAGCCTCGACCTCCGAAGTTTATGGTGATCCGCTGGTCCATCCACAAACCGAGGACTACCGGGGGCATGTCAACCCGATCGGCCCGCGAGCCTGTTATGACGAGGGCAAGCGCTGTGCCGAAACGTTGTTCTTCGACTACCACCGTCAGTTCGCGGTAGACATCCGGGTCGTGCGCATTTTCAATACTTACGGACCGCGGATGCACCCTCGCGATGGTCGGGTGGTCAGCAACTTCATCGTCCAGGCGCTGCGTGGCGAGCCGATCACTCTTTATGGCGACGGCCAGCAAACACGGTCGTTTTGCTATGTCGACGATCTGGTCGATGGTCTGCTGGCGATGATCGGACAGACGGCCTGTGTCGGACCGCTCAATCTCGGCAACCCCGGCGAATTCACCATCCGCGAACTCGCCGAACTGGTCCTGCGCCTGACCGACTCGAAAAGCCAGCTGGTGTTCCTGCCGCTGCCGCCGGATGACCCCGTCCGCCGGCAGCCCGATATCAAGCTGGCTCGCCAGCATCTGGCCTGGCAGCCGAAAGTGACGCTGGAGGACGGACTCAAGGAGACCGTGGCTTACTTTCGCCGACTGTTCGGCAAATCATGAGCGCAGCGCCCGGCAGGCGCGGCATCTGGAGATCCGTTTCTTCATCAGGGATTTGCCGATTATCGGCCGTGGTGACGAGCAATGTGGTAAAGCGCAATGGCGACCGCCAGAAAAGAATGAAGTAGCATTCGTCCGTGGCCAAGGTTGCTGGCCAACGATCATTATTGAACTTCACCACCAGTCGATGCGGATGACCCGGCCGGGGGCCCCGCCAAAATCACGTCCGGCGTAAACTCGCGAAGGCATGCCCGGTCAGGGTAAACTTCGTCGCCAGTGTCCAGTTGAGGAAAGCCCGATGCATCCGCTGTTCAACGCCCCTTGTATGCTGAGCGGTGCGCTGGCTTTATTTTGCAGCCTGGCGGCGCAGGCCGAGACGCCGCCAGGTGGCAATGTCGACAGCCTGCTGGCCGTGGCGCGTGAGAATAATCCGGACTACCTGCGCGCGCGTCGCGAAGCCGACGCCGCCCGTGAACGCGTCTTGCCAGCCGGAAACCTGCCGGATCCCCGGCTGCGCGTCGAACTGATGGATATTACCCGGGACGGGGAACAGAATCCGACTGTGTCGCCGAGCCGGGCGGGTGCGGCTCGCTACACCCTGATGCAAGAGATTCCTTGGTTCGGCAAACGGGATTTACGCAGTGAAATCGCCCGCTTGGAGGCCGAGGGTTCGGTGGGTCGCGCCGACGGTACCTGGAGCGAAGTCGCTTCCAAAATCAAGATCTTGCACGCGCAACGCCATTTTCTGACGCACAGCCGCGATCTGACCCGGGAAATGCTCGAGCTGATGCGGCGCTTGGAAAAACTTGCCCTCAATCGTTATCGCGGCGGCCTGGCCGCCTTGCAGGATGTGATTCGGGCGCAGGCCGAACAAAGCAGTTTGCGTAGCGAACTGATCGCCATGGACAACGAACTGCGTCAGTCGTCTTTCCGAACCAATGCCTTGCTAGGCCGTCCGGCTGACGCGCCGCTGGCCGCGCCGGTGGCATGGCGAGCGCTTCCCGTCAGCGAGAAGCTCGATTACGCTTTGCTCGAGAACCGGGCTCGGGCGATAAACCCGCTGCTGGCGGCCGAGGATCTGCGCTTGAAAGCGGCCGAGAAAAATCGCCAGTTGACCGAGAAAAACCGTTTTCCCGATTTCACCCTCGGGGTGGCGCCGAATCAACAGCAGAATCGCTTGCGACAATGGGACGTGATGGTCGAGGTCAACATCCCGCTGCAGCAGTCCAGTCGTCGTTCCCAGGAGCGCGAAGCAGCGGCGATGCTGTTGGCCACTCGTGCCGGCAGCGATGCCGCCTCCAGCCGCCTGCTTGCCGAACTGGCGGAAAATCTGTCGGCATTGGCCGCGGCGCGCGATGCTGAACGTCTGACCGCGGACAGTTTGTTGCCGCAGGCCGAAATGACCTTCGAAGCCGCGCTGGTGGGTTACGAAAACGGCAAAGTCGATTTCGCGACGCTGCTCGATGCGCAGCGACAAATCCGGCAAGCCAGGCAGAATCGATTCAAGTGGCGTGCCGAAATGGAGACCCGCCTCGCGGAAATCGAACGAATCGTCGGAGACGATTGGTGAGCAGGAGCACGTGGCTGAGCGCCTTGATCGTCGCCGTGCTCGTCGCCTTGCTGGCTGCGGCTACCGGTTACTGGCTGGGCAAGACGCAAGGGATGGCCTCCCCCGCGGCGGCGCCGGTCAAAGCGCGCGAAATTCTCTACTACCGCAACCCGATGGGGCTGCCCGATACTTCGCCGACGCCGAAAAAGGATTCGATGGGCATGGATTACTTGCCGGTCTACGCGGACGAGCAGGTCGACGACGCGTCATCGGTCAAGCCGATCCGGATCGACGCCGGAAAAATTCAGCAACTCGGCGTACGAAGCGAAGCGGCGGCGTGGCGCACGCTGGATCGGCAAGTCCGTGCCATCGGTCGGGTCGAGCCCGACGAGCGACGGATTTACTCTATTACCGCCAAATTCGATGGTTATGTTGACCGGTTGCACGTCAATGCCACCGGTCAGCCGGTCGCTGCAGGCCAGGCCCTGTTCGAGGTCTATAGTCCGGAACTGGTTTCGGCGCAGCGCGAATATCTGCTCGCCAGCCAGGGCGTAGACCGCCTGAAAGCCAGCGATGGCGACACTCAGGCGAACATGCGTCAATTGGCGGCATCCAGCCTGGCGCGTCTGCGCAACTGGGATATTTCCGATGAGCAATTGAAAGCGCTGATCCATTCCGGCGAAGCCCGGCGAACGCTGGTTTTCCGCTCGCCGGTCTCCGGGATCGTCACCGAAAAAAAGGCTGTTCAGGGCATGCGGTTCATGGCCGGTGAGTCCTTGTATCAGGTAACCGATCTGTCCCGGGTCTGGGTGATCGCCGAGGTCTTCGAGCAGGACATCGGGCTGGTCAAACCGGGCGCCAAAGCCAGGATCCGCATCGACGCCTACCCGGACAAGACGTTCGACGGCCGGATTGACACGGTTTACCCGACATTGAAAGCTGAAACCCGCACCATTGCCGTGCGCGTCGAACTGGAGAATCCCGGTCAATGGCTCAAGCCCGGCATGTTCGCCCGGGTCGATCTCCCCGCGGCGGAGAAGAACAAGCTATTGACCGTGCCAAATTCGGCGGTGATCGATAGTGGTAGGCGGCAGATCGTCCTGGTCGAGGTCGGGGAGGGGCGCTTCACGCCACGGGAAGTCAAGCTGGGCGCTCGCGACGACGAACGCGTGGCGGTGATCGAGGGACTGCGTCCGGGCGAGCGGGTGGTCGTCAGCGCCAATTTCCTGATCGATGCCGAAAGCAACTTGCGGGCCGCGCTCGACGGCTTCGGCGACTTGGCAGCTGGGCGGGTGGGTCCGACCAGCCAGACGGCGCCCGCTGGCGTCGTGCATCGGGCGACGGGCAAAGTCGACCAGCTCGATGCCAAGGCGGGAACGGTGACCATCACCCATGGCCCGGTCGCCAGCCTGCATTGGCCGACGATGACCATGACGTTCAGGACGGCGAACGCGTCGCTGATCAACCGTGTCCATCCCGGCACGACGATCGACTTCGAATTCGTCGAGCGCGCGCCGGGCGAATGGGTCATCACCGCGCTGAGTGCCGTTGCTCCGGCATCGGCACCGTCCGGCCCGCACGCCGGGCATTGATCGCCTGCGAACCCGCGCGATGTTGACCGCAATCATCGACTGGTCGGGCCGCAATCGCCTGTTGGTACTGCTGGCGACGCTGTTCATCGTCGTTTTCGGCCTTGTCGCCGTCGTCCGCATGCCGCTCGATGCCTTGCCGGACCTTTCCGATGTGCAGGTGATCGTCTATACCGATTATCCGGGACAGGCGCCACAGGTGGTCGAGGATCAGGTCACCTATCCGCTGACCACGGCGATGCTGTCGGTGCCGAGGTCGAAAGTCGTGCGCGGATTTTCCTTCTTCGGCGCCTCCTTCGTCTACATCATTTTCGAAGACGGAACCGACATCTATTGGGCGCGTTCCCGGGTTTTGGAATACCTCAACTCGGCCGCCGGGCGGATGCCGAAAGGCGTGACGCCGCAAATCGGACCGGATGCCTCGGGAGTTGGCTGGGTCTATCAATACGTCGTGCTCGCCAAGGACCGCAACTTGGCCGAGTTGCGCGCTCTGCAGGACTGGTACCTGCGCTATCAACTGACCAAGGTGCCGGGCGTTGCCGAGGTCGCCTCGATCGGCGGTTTCGTGCAGACCTACCAGGTGACGGTCGATCCGGTCAGACTGCGTGCTTACGGCATTCCGCTGTCTCGGGTGGCGCAAGTCATTCGAGAATCGAATCGCGACGTCGGTGGCCGGATCGTCGAAATGGCCGAAACCGAGTACATGGTTCGCGGCAGGGGCTATTTACGCGGGATCGGTGACCTCGAAACACTGGCGGTCAACTCGTCGGCCGGCACACCGGTCCGGGTGCGGGACATCGCGCGGGTCGAGCGGGTGCCCGACGAACGGCGTGGCGTCACCGAACTCAATGGTCAGGGCGAAGTGGTCTCCGGCATCGCCATGGCCCGCCACGGACAGAATGCCTTGACGGTGATCGATAACCTGAAACGAAAAATCAGCGAAATTTCTAGCGGCTTGCCGGCCGGGGTGAGCATCGAGACGGTCTATGACCGCTCCGAACTGATCCACCGGGCGATCGACAACCTGAGAAACACCCTGATCGAGGAAAGCCTGATCGTCGCTTTGGTCTGCGTGCTCTTCCTGCTGCATGTGCGCAGTGCTCTGGTGGCGATCCTGATGCTGCCGGTGGGCGTGCTGATGGCGTTCATCGCCATGCAGTGGCTGGGGATGAATTCCAATCTGATGAGTCTCGGCGGCATCGCCATCGCCATCGGCGCGATGATCGATGCGGCGATCGTGATGATCGAGAACGCCCACAAGCACTTAGAGCGCCTACCTGACGGGCATTCCCAGCGCCAGCGGCGCGAAGCGATGTTCGTCGCCTGCAAGGAGGTCGGCCCGGCGCTGTTCTTCTCGCTGCTGATCATCACCGTCTCGTTCCTGCCGGTGTTCGCGCTGGAGGCCCAGGAAGGGCGGCTTTTCTCGCCATTGGCCTATACCAAGACCTTCGCCATGGCCGCCGCCGCCGGGTTGTCGATCACCCTGGTTCCAGTCCTGATGTTGCTGTTCATTCGCGGCAAAATCCTGCCCGAAGCGCGCAACCCGATCAATCGCCTGCTGATTCGGGGTTATCGACCGATCATCGCTTGGGTCCTGCGCCGGAAGGGAATGACGATTTTCGTCGCCGTGGCGGCGCTGTCGCTGTCGATCTATCCGGCAAGCCGGCTCGGCTCCGAATTCATGCCCACCCTGAACGAAGGAACGCTGTTCTACATGCCGACATCCTTACCGGGACTGTCGATCACCAAGGCCGCCGAGCTGCTGCAGACCCAGAACAGGATCATCAAGAGTTTTCCCGAAGTGGCCTCGGTCTATGGCAAGGCCGGTCGGGCGGCGACGGCCACCGATCCGGCGCCGACCGAGATGTTCGAAACGGTGATCAACCTCAAACCGGAGTCGACATGGCGTGCCGGGATGACAATCGACAAGCTGATCGCCGAGATGGACCAAGCCCTGCAGTTTCCCGGCATCGCCAATGCCTGGACGATGCCGATCAAGGCGCGCATCGACATGCTCTCCACCGGCATTCGCACACCGGTAGGCATCAAGGTGTTCGGTACCGATTTGCATGAAATGGAACGTCTGGCGCGCGAAATCGAAACGGTGGTTAAAACCGTTCCGGGAACCACCTCGGCGTTCGCCGAACGCCTGACCGGCGGTTACTACCTCGACATCATCCCGGATCGTCAGCAACTGGCCCGTTATGGGGTGAGCGTTGGCGAATTGCAGGAGGTGATCGCCCAGGCACTGGGCGGCGAAGCGGTCAGCACCCTGGTTGACGGCCGCGAACGCTACGCGGTGACGGTGCGCTACCCGCGCGAGCTGCGTGCCGACCCCCAGCAGATTGCCCGTCAGGTGCTGGTGTCCACCAGTGCCGGAGCAATGATTCCGCTCGGCCAGTTGGCCACCGTCCAAGTCAGCCAGGGAACACCGGCCATCCGCACGGAAAATGCCTTGTTGTCGGCGTACATTTTCGTCGATATCCGCGACCGCGATCTCGGGGGTTATGTCGCCGAGGCCAGGAAAGCCGTCGCCGACCAAGTCCGTTTCCCACCCGGCACCTATGCCACCTGGAGCGGTCAGTTCGAAGCCATGGACCGCGCGCTCGAGAAAATGAAAGTCGTCGTGCCGGTGACGCTGCTGAGCATCTTTCTACTGCTTTACCTCAATTTCAGGCGCCTGACCGAAACGCTGATCATCATGCTGTCGGTGCCGTTCGCGCTGATCGGCGGCATCTGGCTGATGTGGTTGCTGAATTACAATCTTTCGGTGGCCGTGGCCGTCGGTTTCATCGCCCTGGCCGGCGTGGCGGCGGAAACCGGCGTGGTGATGCTGATCTACCTCGATCACGCCTGGCAAGAGCGTCTCGCCGAGCGCCGGGAAACTGGTGGCCTGCCAACGGCCGCCGAATTGTACGAGGCGATCATGGAAGGCGCCGTCGAGCGAGTTCGTCCGAAAATGATGACCGTCGTGGCGATCATCGCCGGCCTGCTGCCGATCCTCTGGGGGAGCGGCACCGGTTCGGAAGTGATGAGCCGGATCGCCGCGCCGATGGTCGGCGGGATGATCTCATCGACCGTGCTGACCCTGGCGGTGATTCCCGCGATCTATGCCTGGGTTAACCAACGGCGCATCGAGCGACTCAGGCCGCCTAGCAGCCATTCGGACTAAAGTAGTGCAAATGAGATAATGCGTGCTTGCCAATCGAAATCCTCTTGAGAAAATCGTGGCTTGTCCAATATTTTCTCAAATTTTCTTGTCACGCCTGCTTCGCGCCCCTCATTTATAAACTAAGCCCCGGTTTCAGAGGTTCCAGCAGAACGTTATCCAATTCGAACAAGGGAGAGATAATGGGTACGCGTCGTAGACTCGTCTTTCTGACACTCGGCCTAGTCACCGGGGCGGTTGGTATCATTGCTGGAGGGATGGAACTTTGGAATATCTCATACCTGCGGTCACTGAATCACACCGCAGTAGCACATGCTGGTGAGAACTATGGTATGCACCAGAGCATGCCCGGGCGGCTAATTAGTTCCAAGTTCAATAGCTATCGTTCTGATGTTTGGTTTACTACTAGCACCGGTCAGCACGTAGGAGGATTTAAATTCCTCACCGAGGAAGTGTATCTCGGTTTTCAATCTGCCCGTCCAATGTTGGTCTATTACGACCCGAAAAATCCCAGTAACTTTGTGCTCTACGATGAAGACACCCAATGGCTAGCAAAGATTTTCATAGGGATAGCAATTGCTTTCGGTTCCGTTCGCTATTTGGGCCGTGATCAGAAGACCGCCAATTGAGGCCGAATGGATAGCCAGGCGCTTCTAACTCCCCCGAGTTCGACGTGTTCCGTGCAAAGGCGGTGCTTTTCCAATGAGTGCGAAACCCACCCGGCGGATTTTCGCTTCAGCCGGTAGCAATCGGAGCAGCCATGGAGGTAACGACGTGGCTGAAGCGTTCGGTGTTAGGCGGATCTTCCCCCAGCCGGGAAGCGCAACTATCGTATAAGTTCCTGTTTTAGTTTAATGAATAGCTGTTGCCACGAAAGCGGTGCCTGCCTAAGCGGCGAGCTTGGCGGCTTTGTTCTTGGGCGGGAAGGACAGTCCGATGGCGTCGAGGATTTTGGCCTGTTGGTCGTCAGGGCGGGGCAGGTGCGGGTGGTGCTGACCGTGGGGTCGGTGGTGTAGAGATAGGTCAATCGTCCGAGGGCCACCAAGGCCTCGTCCGCCGTAATGGCACTCGGATCGTCTTCGGTGTGGCCGAAGGCCCGGTGCAGAGCGGCTGCCAATCGGCGCGTGATCTTCAGGGCGAGCATGGCGACGAAGACATGCGCCTGGGTCCGCTGGGCCTTGCGCAGGACGATTGGGCGGATGCGCAGGAAGGCGGCCTTGACGGTACGGAAGTTGCGCTCGACTTTTTGTAGGTCGCGATAACGCGCATCGACCGTCGTCGCGAGTTATTGTCAAGTCTGGTGTATGCCATTTCATGAGCATTAGGCAATCAGGCGGCCATCTGCTGGCGTTCCGCAGGATTGTCGGGCACCGGAAACCATCCTTGAAGACGACGCCGGCGGGCAGATCGGCAATGCGTTCGATCCCGCGAATCCACCGCCCGCTCTTCTCTGCCTCTTGGACTAGCTTGAACGCGGAAAGTAGCCTGTGACACGCAGTTCTTGGTGCGCTTGGTGCGCTGGCGGGCGGTGGCAAAGGTCGACTCGACGGGGTTGGTGGTGCGCAGGTGCATCCAGTGCTCAGCCGGAAAGTCGTAGAAAGCGAGCAAGGCTTCGCGGTCCTTGACGAGCTTGTCGGTGGCCTTTGGCTACTTCGCCTAGTCGCTCTTCAGGAAGGCATCGAAGGCGACGATCGCCTGCGCTCGGGTGGGCGCCATCCAGACGGACCTTCCCGGAGCCCTTAAGGTAAGTCGTTGATTAATTGTAAGAAATCATAAAGTTAGCAAACATGTAGGCATGTACATGTGGTAATAATGCTTTACAAACAATGAGAGATATGCTTTTATTGTCGGCATGTAC
>JAEUOJ010000135.1 GCA_016789495.1 Accumulibacter sp.
ATTCGCGGCCTGTTCGCCGAACGGACCCGTCTGCTGGCAGCGATCACCCACGACCTGCAGACACCGCTCACCCGATTACGGCTGCGCGCCGAAATGCTCGACGAAGGCGCCCTACGCGACAAAACGCTCGCCGACCTCGCCGAAATGGCAGCCCTGGTCGCCGACGGGCTGGATTATGCGAAAAGTATGAGCCCGGCCACAGAGGCGGTCGTCGCCACCCGTCTCGACGCGCTGCTCGATGCCCTGGTCGCCGATTACCGGGACAGCCGCCAACCGGTAACCTTGACCGAGGTCCACCCGGTGACCATCGCCACGCGGCCACAGAGGCTCCGGCGTCTGCTGACCAATCTGATCGACAACGCCCTCAAATTCGCAGGCTCGGCAACGGTGACGCTGATCGAAGACGACGACGCCTGGGTGATCAGCGTCGATGACGACGGACCGGGAATTCCCGAAGCCGAACTGTCGCGGGTCTGTGAACCCTTTTACCGTCTCGAAGGATCTCGCAACCGCAACAGCGGCGGCACGGGCCTGGGCTTGGCGATTGCCCGGCAACTGGCGCAGACGCTGGCGGCCGAGCTGAGTATACGGAATCGGCCGGGCGGTGGACTTCGGGCAAGCCTCCAGCTGCCAAAGAAACCTAGCGCACACGCCTGAGAAAACTTCATCCATCAGATTAGATCTGATCGTTTGTGATCGGTTTGGCCGCGATCTACAGTCAGAGTGTTCCCCGGGTTGACCTCTGTTCAATAGTCACCCGAGAATCGACCTCGACGCCGCGATTGGATGACGAGGTACGCCATTCACCAAGGAGTAGATAATGAGCACCACCATCCCTCTCGGCGCCGCCGCCGTCCTTTTATTGCTGGCCTTGATCGTCCAGTTGCCGAGGATTGGCAGGCTCCGGAAATATTTGTCGGTCAAAAAACCACCTCTTTCGGTGTCGCCGCCCTCCTCTTTTTACTGGCCGTAACCGTCCGTTTGCCGACGGCTGGTCGTTCCTGGAAACATTCGTGAACCCAAAAAATCTGACAAACAAATACAGAGGCGACTGATTTTACCGCCTGTTCCCGGCACTGGCCGCTCAAGCCGGGCAGGCGATATGCATGGCCGCTGGCAGACCCGGCCAGTTTTTCGGCGGCAAATCCGCAATCGGCGAAAACCTCATTGGTCATCGACCAGCGGTTCATGTCCAGACGTCAATCCAGTCATTGGGTGCTTCTTCAAGTGGGCCAATTGACCGGGTGGTAAGCAAGTCAGGCTGTCGCTTGCCGGCCAGCTTGTCTATAATGCGCCGATGGATGTTTCCACCGCCTTGATTTCAGCCGTTCTCTCGGCGCTCGGCCAAGCGCTGTTCGAACCCTCGACCGAGCCACCGCCTGCCGACCCGCCCGTGCTGGTGGGCCGCAGGCTGCCCGTCGATGCCCGTAAAGGGACCATGGAACCGCCGGCTGGCGACGGCTTGCTGATCATTGATGGCGAGCCTCTGCCTCTTTCGCCGACGGCACAGTTCCGTAGTCAGCAAAACCTGCTGGTCGTGCCGATGCAAATCCAACAAACGGTCGAAGTGGTTTATCTCACCGACCCCGGCGGCGCGGTGCATCGGGTCTGGATGCTAAACCCGAAGGAAGCGTCGGAACGACGTTAACCCTGCGAATTAATCGACCCGATGGCTAAAAAATTGTTCATCCGCACCTTCGGGTGTCAGATGAACGAGTACGACTCGGACAAGATGGCCGACGTACTCGCTTCTTCCGAAGAGATCGTCAAGACCGATCGCCCCGAAGAGGCGGACATCATTCTCTTCAATACCTGCTCGGTGCGCGAAAAGGCTCAGGAGCGTGTGTTCCATGATCTTGGCCGGGTGCGCCAACTGAAAGTCGCCAAGCCGGATTTGCTGATCGGCGTCGGCGGCTGTGTCGCCAGCCAGGAGGGGGCAGCGATCGTCGCCCGCGCACCCTATGTCGATATCGTTTTCGGGCCGCAGACGCTGCACCGGCTTCCGCAATTGATTGACGCACGGCGTCGGCTGGGTAAGTCGCAGGTCGATATCTCGTTTCCGGAGATCGAGAAATTCGACCATTTGCCGCCGGCACGGGTCGAGGGCGCGGCGGCTTTCGTGTCGATCATGGAAGGTTGCAGCAAGTTCTGCTCGTTCTGTATCGTTCCCTATACCCGCGGCGAAGAGGTTTCGCGGCCTTTCGAGGACGTGTTGACCGAAGTCGCCGACCTTGCTGGGCAAGGCGTCAAGGAAGTGACGTTGCTCGGTCAGAACGTCAATGCCTATCGCGGGCGGCTCACCGGTGCCGGTCTGGCGCAAACCGGCGACGAGACGGCTGACCTAGCCTTGTTGATCGATTACATCGCCGAGATTCCCGGTATCGAACGGATTCGCTACACCACCTCGCATCCGCGTGAAATGTCGGCGCGGCTGATCGAGGTGTACCAACGGGTACCGAAACTGGTCTCGCATCTGCATTTGCCGGTGCAATCGGGATCGGACCGCGTGCTGGCGGCGATGAAGCGCGGCTACACGGCGCTGGAATACAAGAGCCTGGTGCGCAAGCTGCGCGCGGCGCGGCCCGATCTGTCGCTCTCCTCCGATTTCATCGTCGGCTTTCCGGGCGAAACCGCCGATGATTTCGAGAAGACCATGATTTTGATCGACGAGGTCGGTTTCGACGCTTCGTTTTCGTTCATCTACAGCGCCCGTCCGGGAACGCCGGCAGCCGAACTGGTCGACGACACGCCGTCCGCGGTGAAGCTGGAACGGTTGACACGCCTGCAGCAACGTATCGACCAACTGGCGCAAGCGGTTTCGCAGGCAATGGTCGGCACCGTTCAGCGGGTGATGGTCGAGAGCCGCGCGCGGAAGAACGCGCAGGAAGTCGCCGGACGTACCGACAACAACCGCATCGTCAATTTCGCGACCGGCGGTGATCCGGCGGAGGTGCTGCATCGCTTCGTCGAGGTGCGCATCACGGCCGCGCTGCCACATTCCTTGCGTGGCGAAATGGTCGAAGGCGCCCGATGAACGGCAACGCGCCAGCCAGCAAGCCCCGGGCGATCGAACTGCTGTTGTCGCCGCTGAACAACAAACATCTGGCCAATCTCTGCGGCGCGCTCGACGAGAATCTGCGCCAGATCGAAACCGCGCTCGACGTGTCGATCGCCCGTCGTGGCGAGCGCTTCACCTTGCGCGGCGACCCCGAGCAAGCCGCCCGCGCTTCGGAAGCGTTGCAGCAGTTTTACGCACAGGCCAAGGAACCGTTGTCGGTCGACACCATCCAGTTGGGCCTGATCGAACTGCTCAATCGGCCAGTGCGCCACGTTTCGGCAGCCGGCGGCGCCGAACCGGCACTGCTGACCCGCAAGAGCGAACTGCACGGCCGCACGCCGCGACAAATCGAATATCTGAAGCACATTCAGGATTACGACATCACTTTTGGTACCGGCCCGGCCGGCACCGGCAAGACGTATCTGGCGGTCGCCTCGGCGGTCGACGCCTTCGAGCGACAACTGGTGCAGCGGATCGTCCTTACCCGGCCGGCGGTCGAGGCTGGCGAGCGGCTCGGTTTCCTGCCCGGCGACCTGGCCCAGAAAGTCGACCCCTACCTGCGGCCACTGTACGACGCGCTTTACGACCTGATGGGCTTCGAGCGGGTTGGCAAGCTGTTCGAACGCGGCGCGATCGAGATTGCACCGCTGGCGTACATGCGCGGTCGGACCCTGAATCACGCGTTCATCATCCTCGACGAGGCGCAGAACACCACTCCCGAGCAGATGAAAATGTTTCTGACGCGCATCGGCATCGGCGCCAAGGCGGTGGTGACCGGCGATGTGACGCAGATCGACCTGCAGCGCGGTCAGAAGAGCGGCTTGATCGAGGCGCGGCAGATTCTGCGCGAGGTACGCGGCATCGCCTTCACCGAGTTTCTCAAGGAAGACGTCGTCCGCCACCCGCTGGTGGCACGAATCGTCTCGGCGTACGAAGCCCACAGCGCGGCGCTGCTGGCCGCCGACGGCCCGATCACCTCACCTCCGGCAAGCCATGGCTCAGAAAACCTTCCCTTGCATCGTCCAGTATGCCTGCCAGAAAAAGAAAGTGCCGGGCAGGCGGCACCTTCGCCACTGGGTGTCGACGGTCCTGGCGCTTGAGGGGCGTCGTGCCGGTGACATCACCCTGCGCTTCGTCAAACAACGCGAGGGGTATCGGCTCAACCGCCTTTATCGCGGACAGGCGTACGCGACCAATGTGCTTTCGTTCCCGTACCCGGGCGAGCCGCGGGTCAATGGCGACCTGGTGTTCTGCACGGCGGTCATCGCTCGCGAAGCGCGTGCGCAAGGCAAGAAGCGACTCGCCCATTACGCGCATCTGGTCGTGCATGGCCTGTTGCACCTGCTCGGTTACGACCATGAGCAGGGCGAAGCGGAGGCCTTGCACATGGAGCAGAGGGAACGTCAGATCATGATGATGCTCGGTTTTCCGAACCCCTATGCCGACGAGGACGAGTAATCTGCGACCGGCGATCGACGAACGCTTGGTCGCCGTGTCGCCATCGTCGTCAGGATTTTCCATGAGCGGCGGGAAATCCTGCACCGCCGCCCGACAAACGAACCAATCGATGACCGCCGGCAAGTCGGCAAGCACTGGTAGCGCACAGCGCGGTCCAGTCGGTCGACACATGTGGGTCGCATCAGGTTAGCGGTCGACGATGCGGCCAGCGAATTCCTCGCCAGGAACCAGAGCCGGCCGGCGCCGGTTGTTCGATCTGATGGCCCTGTTGGCCGGTGCCGGCGGCGTCCTCGGCTTCGCGCCGTTCGGCTGGTTTCCGCTCGTCTGGTTGAGTCTGGCCGCCTGCTACGCACTGCTGTGTCATGAAGCGGCCGGCGAACGCCGGGCAGCACGTGGAGCGCGCCTGGTCGGCAGCTATGCCCTGGGCTTGTTCCTGGCCGGCGTGTCGTGGATTTATGTCAGCCTGAATGTGTTTGGTGGCTTGCCGATGCCGCTGGCCGGGTTGGCGACGCTGCTGTTCTGTGTTTTGCTGGCGGTGGTGACGATGCCGGCCGGCGCGCTCTTCGTGTATCTGGCGCCAGCCGGCTGGTGGACACGGACCCTGCTGTTCGCCAGCCTGTTTTGTCTCGCCGAATGGACGCGTTCGTGGGCGTTCACCGGCTTCCCCTGGCTGGCGGTCGGTTACGCGCAGTCGCCGCCCAGTCCACTGGCGGGCTACGCGCCGCTGTGTGGGGTTTATGGCCTGTCGCTGCTGAGTGCGTGGCTTGGCGCGCTGCTTTACGAAATCATCGCTCGCTGGATAGCCGCTGAAGTCTGCGATTCCCGCTGGTGGCGCTGGTGTCCGGCACTGCCGTTGCTACTGGTCGGCGTGCTACTCGGCGGCGGCGCGCTGCTACGCGAACACCACTGGACGACGGCGACCGACGGAACGCTGACCGTTGCCCTGCTGCAAGGCAACGTCGCCCAGGAGATGAAGTGGCGACCGGAAAGACTGGTCGAATCGTTGCACACCTACTACCGACTGGCGCTGGAGAATCCGGCGCAATTGACGGTGCTGCCGGAGACCGCGCTGCCCGCCTTTCTCGATCAGCTTCCCGCCGAGTTTATCGACGAATTCGACAATCTGGCCAAACGCCGGCAGGGCGACCTGTTGCTGGGGGTGCCAATCGCCGAGAGCAAACATTATTTCAATTCGGCGATCAGCCTGGGCGTCAGCGGGCGACAACGCTACGATAAAGTGCATCTGGTGCCTTTCGGCGAATTCGTCCCGCCTGGTTTTCATTGGTTCATGACCCTGATCAATATTCCGATGTCGGATTTCACCGCCGGGGACAGCGCGCAGCCGCCGTTACGGCTGAGTGGTCAACGGGTAGCGGTGAACATCTGTTACGAAGACGTCTTTGGCAACGAAATCATCGGCGCCCTACCGACAGCGACCTTACTGGTCAATATTTCCAATGTCGCCTGGTTCGGCGATTCGCTGGCTCCCGCGCAGCATTTACAGATCGCCCGGATGCGCGCCATGGAAACCGGGCGGATGATGCTGCGAGCGACCAACACCGGCATGACCGCCATCGTCGACCGCGACGGCAGCGTGCAAGCCGCCTTGCCGCCGTTCACCCGCGGTGCCCTGCTCGGCGAGGTGCGCGGCTATGGTGGGACGACACCATTTGTCCGCTGGGGCAACGGTCCGGCGGTGGGTCTGGCGCTGCTGATCGTCGGAGGAGCGATGATCCGGCGTCGGCGCCGCGGCGGGCTGGCCACCACAGGCGGCGTAGACCCCGCTGGATGAACGCGTCGCCACCGTCCGCAATTCACTGACACGCGCGGTCCATCGACCCCGATGAACCGCCAGTTTCCGGGCATCGTGGTCGGCCGCAACGGTGCCCGACTCAAAATGGTCGACGTGTTCCTCGACAAATCCAAGGTCCACCTGCGGGAACGAAGCCATCGGACAAGGAGCCCTCCATCCTCGTTGTCGTCGCCGAACGTCGAGAAATCAGCATGGTTGCAACACGTGCCTCGGCATCTGCGAGGCAGCGAGCCCTCTGCGTGATTTCTGGTGAACCCGGCCCTGGACGCTCCAGCGTCCTTTCCACACCCCGGGCTGAAGAGCGAAGGTTACGTCCGAAAGCTAGAGCTTAAAAAAATGGGGTTCCCAAGGTGAACTTGGCAGCCAGCCCTGACCAGCCCGATCTTCACCACAGAATCCCAGCCAGTTCTATGCAAAGCGAATGGTGCAGCGCGTGCCAAGAAGTATCGCTTACCATGGCAAGACGAATTGCGGATATCCCCTGAACCCAGCCTTTGCCGACACGGACCTTGCGCTCAGATCGTCAGATCGACCTGTTGCATCGTTCCCACGCTGCCGTTCTCGTCCAGATACACGCCGGTAGAGCGGATTTGCCCGAGCAGTCGGTTATCGTCGGTGGTCAGCGAAAACGGCGTGGCTAGCGCGGCAACGCTCAAGGCGCCGATGCCCGCCTGACTCAAGCGGGTCAACTGGTCGGTACCGGAACTGCTCTTGGTCCACACGCGCAGTCTTTCGTAGGCGGCGTCTCCTTCGTCGATCCAGCCGTTGCCGTCACTGTCGAGGCTGGCCAGCTCGGCAAAACCGTCGCCGCTCAACGCCCCGAACAGTTCACGGCCATCGTTTACCTGGTTATCGCCATTCCGATCGAAAACCAGGAAACCGCTGGCAGCCGCGGCGAAGTTGATTTCTTCGCTCCGACCATCGGCGTTGAGATCAAAGTGGAAGCGCTGGCTGGTCAATTCGGTCGCCGTACCGTTGAAGTTGAGCACCAATGGATCTTTGGTTTGCCGTTGGGCGCCGATCGAGACGCTCTCCGTCGATTCCCGGGCATAGCGGCGATGCATCTCCAGGGTCAACGTAAAGTCGATTTCCTTGCCGTCCGCCGTCCGTACCGTTCCGGAAGCCTGGAAGCTGCTTTGCTCGATCTCGAGGTAGGACTCGTGGCGTTGAGCCGCGAACGCCACCTCACCTCTGTCGGCCGACGGTGTTCCGGCGCCGGGCGCGGCCGGTGGCGGTGTCACAGCCGGCGCAGGCGCCGACGGCGGGTTGCCTGGCCGATCCAGCGACGCAGGGTCGAAAACCTTGACCTCGCGCCCGGTGAGCATTTCCACCATTGCCCGGATCAGACTGAGCATCGGGTCCTTGTCAACCGCATCGCGACTTTCTTCGATCACCCTGGCCTCGTCCATTTGCGCTTGTCGGCCGCCATCGGATATTTGTACCAGCGGCGCCGCGGACGGCTCAGCGGCGGACGGCATCCCGCCAGTTCTGCTTGCCCTCAGTGATTCATAAACTGCATGTTGTTGCAACCTGGAGGAGTTGGCCTCCAGATGCAAGGTCGTGTCGGCGATTTTCATGGCGTTTCTCCAGGCTGGCCATCATTTACCTCTCCAAGCCGTTTACGGCCGTGCCTGGAAGGCACTTGAGCGATGCCGAGGTAATTTCCTCCTGCGCGCCCCGCCAGCGCCAAGCCTCTCCTCGTCCTTGACCACCTGCGGCCACTCCAGCCGCTAATGAATAGAGTTTATTCATGAATGAGCAGGCGACTTTTTCTTATCCTGTTTCCGTGCAAGCTCCTGGTCTTTTGGAAGTGTCAGATCTTCCCGTCATAGTGCCGTGCATTGATGTCCGCCGGGCCCGAGCCCGCGAAATCAACGGGGCTTCAGTAACTGACGGCAGTGGGTTCGACGCCGGCCAACGGCCGTTGAACTGGATCGTCGCGTCAGCCGACAGCGATCAACACTTGTTGCAGCCAAGCTTCGATCGCCTGCAATTCTTCGAGACAGACGCTGTGCTCGGTGTCGTAGCCGTGCCACGTCAGCTTATAACCTTGATTTTTCAATAGCATCGCCGAACGCTTGCCGAAGTCGTAGGGAATCACCGCGTCGTTTCGGCCGTGGGCCATGAAGATCGGCACGTTACGGTTGGCTTCGCTGCCTTCGTCGGCCAAGGTCTCGCTCAAGGTCAGATAACACGACAAAGCCAGAATGCCCGCCAGCGGTCGCGGATGGCGCAGGCCGGTGTGCAGGGCGATGACCCCGCCTTGCGAAAAACCGGCGAGCAGGATATGCGAATCGGTGATGCCACGGGCGTTCTCTCGGTCGATCAGCGCTTCGATCTGGCGCGCCGACATGCGGACGTCGTTTTCTTCCTCGCGGCCCGGCGTGAAATCCAGCGAAACGATGTCGTACCAGGCACGCATCACGTAACCACCATTGATGGTCACTGCCCGCATTGGCGCGTGCGGAAAAATGAAGCGAATCGCCGGCAGACGATCAAAGTCGAACTCATCGACGATCGGTTCGAAATCGTGACCATCGGCACCCAGACCGTGCAACCAGATGACGGAGTAACGGGGCGAGTCGCCGGTCTGGCGCTCGACCGTTTGCAAGATGGGCGGGGGAGTGTCGAGCGGCGGCTGACCGTTCATCGCGGAATCCTTTGCTTTTATTGAACAGGGGGGGCGGGCGACGGCGGCGGCTTTTTCCGGGCGCCGATCTTAGGTTCGTTGCCGGTGATCAGCCGTTGCAGATTGGCCCGATGTTTACCGATCAACGCCACGGCGATCACCCCGACGGTGAAAACCATCACCGGGTCCAGCGACAGCAGCAGTGCATAGATCGGCGCGGCAACGGCGGCGGCCAGCGCGGCCAGCGACGAATAACGCAAGGTCAGGGCAATCAGCAGCCAGGTGGCGAGAGTGGCCAGTCCCAGCCAGGGATCAATCGCCAGCAGCACACCGGCCGCCGTGGCGACGCCCTTGCCGCCTTTGAATTTGAGGAAAATCGGGAACAAATGGCCCAGAAAGACGGCCACGGCAACCAGCCCGACGGTCAGCGCACTCGCCCCCCAATCAGTCGCATAGTGCTTGGCGAGGAAGACGGCCAGCCAACCTTTGCAGACGTCACCGAGCAGGGTGACGATCGCCGCTCCGCGGTGGCCACTACGCAGGACGTTGGTCGCCCCTGGATTCTTCGAACCGTAGGTCCGCGGGTCGGCCAGACCGAACAGACGGCTGGCGATCAGCGCGAAGGAAACCGAACCGAGCAGGTAGGCGGCGATCACCACCAGCAAGGAAATCAGGGATGGCGGCATGAACGGGTATTGGGCGGAGGAGGTTGGCAGTGCTCTGGGCAGGATTATTGGTTACTATGCACGGTTTGTCGCAGCGTAGTGGAATCTTGTCGTCTTCACGAACGCTCGAGGCCCGATTTTACACCCAGCCGGCACGCGTTCATGGACCTCATCTTCATCGACGATCTGCGCCTTTCGACGCGTGTCGGCATTTATCCGCGCGAGCAAGCTCTGCCGCAAACCGTCGAAATGTCGCTACGCATCGGCCACAGTTCCGCCCGCGCCGGGCATAGCGACGACATCCGCGACACCATTGACTACGCGTCGGTGGTCGACCGCCTGCATCAGGAACTCGCCGCCCGTCATTTCAACCTGCTCGAACGTCTGGCGGACTACGTCGCGATGCTGTTGATCGAAGAATTCGGCGCGGTCTGGGTGCGAGTCTCAGTGGCCAAGCTGGGCATCATGCGTGATGTCCGCCGCGTCGGCGTGATCATCGAACGCGGTTCGCGCGGGTGAGTGCTCACCAGGAAACCGTCGCCCACGCCACCGACATCGCGCAAAGGAAATCCCGACCCGGGCGGGCGTCAACACCGGTGGACCGTGCAGTGCCGCCCACTTGGTCCTGGCGAGGCCGACCAGCCGCCGCCAGCGCTCAGGACCGCTTGTTGCCGGTCAGCTTCTCGTATTTCTCCCACAACTGGATTTCGTTCTCCACGTGAGCCGGGTCCTTGGGAATGCAGTCGACCGGGCAGACTTCGACGCACTGAGGCGTGTCGTAGTGGCCGACGCACTCGGTGCATTTGTTCGGGTCGATCTCATAGATCTCGGCACCCTGCGAGATTGCCTCGTTCGGGCACTCGGGCTCGCACACGTCGCAGTTGATGCATTCGTCGGTAATAATCAGGGCCATGCTAGCTTGTTCCTTTATTTCGTTGAAATTTCCCGGACCCGTCCGGCCAGGCGATTGCTGATCACCGGCTGGACGAACTTGCTGACATCGCCACCGAGAATGGCGATTTCGCGAACCATGGTCGCCGAAATGAACATGTACTGTTCGCCCGGCGTCAGGAAGACCGTTTCCACTTCCGGGTACAGATTGCGATTCATCCCGGCCATCTGAAACTCGTAATCGAAATCGGACACCGCCCGTAGTCCGCGGATGATCACTTTGGCTTCACGCTGGTGCAGGAAGTCCATCAGCAAGCCATCGAAACCGCAGACTTCGGCGTTCGGGTAGGCCCGCAGCACCTCGCTCGCCAAGTCCACCCGTTCATCGAGTGAAAAAAACGGTCGTTTCGGCTGGCTGCGGGCAATGGCGACAATCACTCGGTCAAAAAGTTGGCAGGCTCGGCGTACCAGATCTTCGTGACCAAGGGTCAGAGGATCGAAGGTGCCAGCGTAAATGGCTACCCGTCCGTTAAGGGGCATCGGCGTCTCGTCGCATCAAGTGATAGCACACCTGGCCGGCGCGACCGTGACGCACGGTGCGCCAATTCCCGCAACCTTCCAGGACCCGTTCCGCCTCGGCGTAGATCAAGCCGTCGTCCTTGACGACGCTGGCCACGCTGTCGGCCAACTGGTCGAACCAGCCGTGATGAAATGGCGGGTCGAGAAACAACAGATCGAAGCGCTCGGTCGCGGAACGGGCGAATCTTACCGCATCCGCGCGGACAATCTTCATCCGTCCGGAGGCATCGAGCAGGTGGACGTTGTTCATCAGCGCGGCCACAGCCTTGGGAGAACTGTCGACCAGCAACACGCTGGCGGCACCACGCGAGGCGGCCTCGAAACCGAGCGCGCCGCTGCCGGCGAACAGATCGAGGCACGACCAGCCGCTCAGATCCTGGCCCAGCCAGTTGAACAGCGTCTCGCGCACCCGGTCGGGTGTCGGCCGAAGTCCGTCGAGGTCGGGGAAACGCAGCAGGCGTCGCCGCCATGCGCCACCGATGATGCGCACCGTGTTCAGACGTTCAATCTCCGGCCACCACCACCGTCACCAGATGGGCTGCCGGCAATCGCCGGGAAAAAGCGCTCTTGATTTCGTCCAAAGTGACCTTTTCGATATTCGCCTGATAGGTGTCGAGATAATCGAGCGGCAGCCGGTAAAACCCGATCAGCGCGACGTTGTCGAGCAGCTTGCGGTTGCTGTCCAGACGCAGGGGAAAGCTGCCGATCAGATTCTGTTTGGCGGCCAGCAGTTCGGCGTCGCTCGGCCCTTGGGCAAGAAATTCGGCCAGCACCTGCCGGCTGACCGCCAGCGCTTCCTTGACCTGCGCCTTCTTGGTCTGCATACCGAGCTGGAACGGACCGAGGTAGGCGAGCGGCATGAAATGGCTGCTGACGCTGTAAGCGAGACCGCGCTTGTCGCGGACTTCCTTCATCAGCCGCGAAACAAAGCCGCCGCCACCCAAAGTGTAATTGCCGACCACCAAGGGGAAGAAATCGGGGTCGCCGCGTTTGAGCGCCGGCAGACCGATCAGCAGATGCGCCTGCGCTGCCGGATGAGCGATGTACCGTTCGCCGCCGGCCGGGAGCACGGCCAGGGCTATGTCGTTGGTCGCCCCGCCGCGCGGCAAGCCGGCGGTCAGTTCCTCAGCAACCGTTTCGGCCTGCGCGCGGCTCAAGTCGCCGACGAGGGTGACGGTTGATCGCTCTGCAGTGTAATTGGCAGCGTGAAAAGCGACGACATCGGCGCGACTCAAGGAATCGATCGATTCGGGGGAGGCCTGTCGGCCATAGGGATGCTCTGGGTACATCGCGCTCCAGAAGGCTTTGGCGGCGATCGTTTCGGGACGGGTCAGCGCTTCCTTGAGCGCGGCGACCGAACGTGCCTTTTCGCGTTCGAACACCGTCGCCGGGAATTGCGGCGTACTGAGCACGGCGCGCAGGATCGCCAGTGCCGGCACCCGCTTGTCGGGCATCGACAAGCTACGCAGGCTGACCGAGGCGCGATCGCTATCGACGCCGCCAGTCAGCCGCGCGCCGATATCCGCCAGGCGACCGGCAATTGCCGTTTCGTCCATCTCGGCGACGCCGAGATCGAGCAGAGCGCGGGTCAGCGAAGCGACACCGGCCTTGCCCGACGATTCGTGCGCGCTGCCGGCGGCGAAATCGACCTGCACGTCGATGATCGGCAGCGCATGACTCTCGACGAAATAGACTCGACTGCCCGAGGTCGTCAGCCAGTGCTCGATTTTCGGGCCTGCGTTCGCCAGCGGCCCAAGCAATAGCAGTGTTAAAGAAAACAACAGTTTGAACGTACTCATGGCTGCTCAATGACGGGAGGCCGACGCGGGACGCGGACGCCCGCCGGCTGGCAGTGGTTGCGGATCGAGTTCGGCGACGGTCAGTTGCTCGTCCCGAAAATATTTTCTGGCCACCGCCTGAACGTCTTCGGCGGTGATCGCTTGCAGTTTGTCGATGATCCGCCGGTTGAGCGAATGCGGAATGCCGATTGCTTCAAGCTGACCGATTTCCATCGCTTGCGCAAAGATCGAATCGAGTTTGTAGATCTGCGCGGCGATCAGTTGCGCCTTGGCGCGTTCCAGTTCTTCCCGGGCAACGCCTTGCTGCTGGATATCGGCGATTTGCGCGCGCAGACCCGCTTCGAGTTCGGCGCGTGTCTTGCCGGCGCTCGGCGAGCCGTGGAGAAAGAACATCGCCGGACCGCGGCTGGTCGAATCGTAGCTGGCCGCAGCATCGACCGCCAAGCGCTGCTCGCGGACCAAACGCCGGTTGAGGCGTGCCGCCTCGTGACCGGAAAGAACGGACGCGAGCATCTCGAGGGCGTAGGGGTCGACGTCCCGCTCGACGTCGCGGATCGCCGGCGCCTTGTAGGCCATGATCAGCACCGGCAAATCGGCCGGCGCCTTGAGCGTCAGGCGGCGAATTCCCTGCTGTGGCGGTTCGTCCTGCGGTTTTCTGCCGGGCAGTGCTCTGGTCTCCAGCGCGCCGTAATATTTTTCCGCCCAGGCGAAGACCTGTTGGTGGTCGACGTCGCCAACCACCACCACGTAGGCATTGTTCGGCGCGTACCAGCGCTCGTACCAGGCGCGAGCGTCGTGCACGGTCATATTCTCGAGATCGTTCATCCAGCCGATGATCGGCGCGCGGTATGGATGCGCCTGAAACGCGACGGCGTTCAATTGCTCGAATAGCAACGAAGTCGGCTGGTCTTCGGTACGCAGCCGACGCTCTTCCATCACCACGCGGATTTCCTGGGCGAATTCCTTGTCGTCCAGCGTCAGGTGGCGCATGCGGTCGGCTTCGAGTTGCATCATTTCCGGGAGTTGTTGTTTCGGGATCTGCTGAAAATACGCGGTGTAATCCCGGCTGGTGAAGGCATTGTCGCGGCCGCCGGCAGCGGCGACGCGGCGGCTGAACTCGCCGGGACCAGTGGCTGGCGTTCCCTTGAACATCATGTGTTCGAGAAGGTGGGCGACGCCGGTGCTGCCGTTGCTCTCGTCCATGCTGCCGGCCCGATACCACACCATGTGCGCGGCGGTCGGCGAACGGTGATCTTCCTTGACGATCACCCGCAGGCCATTGGCCAACTGTTTTTGAAAGGTCTCATCGGCCCAGCCGACGGCGGTGACCAGGGTCAGACACAGAGGTATCCATTTCGCGTGACGCATGGGCAGGAATCGCTTCTGATAGAATTTCGCAATGTCGGATAGACGCGCCGGCATCTTATCATCGCCAACCGCCTTGAGTGGCTCTGAGACCGCCCTGACCATGTTTGGTTTCCTGAAGAAAAACCCGGCGTCGACCGCCGGGACCGCCATCGATACCGCCGCCGACCTGCCCGCCGATACCGCGTTGGTCGCCGAGGCGACGACGGGCAAACCGTCCTGGCGGCAACGACTGAAAATCGGTTTGGCGCGCACGCGCGCGCAGTTCGGCGGCAAACTGAAAACGCTGTTCGCCCGCGGCAAGGTCGACGACGAGTTGCTCGATGACCTGGAAGCACTGCTGTTGACCAGCGATGTCGGCCTCGATGCCACACAGCACCTGCTTTATCACTTGAAGATGCGCGCCAAGCGCGATCATATCGATACGCCGGAGGGCATCCAGCACGCGCTTTCGGAAACAATGTACGAACTGTTGCTGCCGCTCGAAGAACCGCTTGACGTCGGTACGCATCGGCCGTTCATCATCATGCTCGCCGGAGTCAACGGCGCCGGCAAGACCACCTCGATCGGCAAACTGGCCAAACACTATCAGGCGCAAGGCCTGTCGGTGCTGCTGGCAGCCGGCGACACCTTCCGCGCCGCGGCGCGCGAGCAGTTGCAGACCTGGGGAGAACGCAACAACGTGACGGTGATCTCCCAGCAATCCGGCGATCCGGCGGCGGTGATCTTTGACGCCATGGCCGCGGCCAAGGCGCGCGGCATCGACATCGTTCTCGCCGATACCGCCGGCCGATTGCCGACGCAACTGCACCTGATGGATGAAATCGCCAAAGTGCGCCGGGTGATCCAGAAAGCCGAACCGAGCGCTCCGCACGAGACGCTGCTGGTGATCGACGCGACATTCGGCCAGAACGCGCTGCAACAGGTCATGGCCTTCGACAAGGCGATCAACGTTACCGGTTTGGTACTGACCAAACTCGACGGGTCGGCGAAAGGCGGCGTGGTGGCGGCGATTTCGCGGCAGTGCCCGAAACCGATCCGCTTCATCGGCGTCGGCGAAGGAATCGACGATCTGCGTCCGTTCCGAGCCCGCGAGTTCGTGGACGCGTTGTTCGAGTGATCGCTGCCAGCGAGTTGACCAAGCGCTATCCGGGCGGCCGTGAAGCCTTGCGCAACGTCAGCTTCACGATCACCGCCGGCGAGATGGTTTTTCTGACGGGCCATTCCGGAGCCGGCAAATCGACGTTGTTCCGTTTGCTGGCGGCGATCGAACGGCCAACAACGGGAGCGATCCTGATCAACGGCCAGAATCTGGCCAGCTTGCGCCGCCCGGCGATCCCTTATCTGCGGCGCAAGCTGGGGCTGATCTTCCAGGACCGCAAGCTGCTGTTCGATCGCAGTGTCCTGGACAATGTCTTGCTGCCGCTGGCCATTGTCGGCCTGCCGCGCAAGGAGGCGGAGCATCGCGCGCAGGCGGCGCTGGCCAAGGTTGGTCTAACCGGTCGCGATCAAACCTTGCCGATCGCTCTCTCCGGCGGCGAGCAGCAACGTCTGGCCATCGCTCGCGCGGTGGTGAACCGGCCGGCGATCCTGCTGGCCGACGAACCGACCGCCAACCTCGACACCGCTTCCGCCGGCGAGATCCTGGCGATCTTCCGCGCCTTTCAGCAGGTCGGTGTCACCGTGCTGATTGCCATGCACGAGGTACCGTCGCTGGCCGGACCGCCGGTGCGTGTCCTGCGGCTGGAGCACGGCGAACTGTGTAGCGAGAGCAAATGAAAGCCAGCGTGATCCATCATCTGGCGGCGTTGCGCGAAGCCTGCCGCCGGCTGCTCGCCGCGCCACTGAACTGCGTGCTGTCGTTGTTGGTCATCGGTATTGCGCTGACCTTGCCGAGTGCCGGCTGGCTGGCGCTGGAAAATCTACGCCAGGCGACCGGCAACGCCTCGGGAGTCCAGCAGATCAGCCTGTATCTGGCTCTCGATGCCGGTCAGCGCGAGATCGCCGAAATCGAAACGCGCCTGCGCGAGGCCGGCGCCGGACGCTGGCGATTCGTCTCACGCGCCGAAGCGCTGAAACATCTGCAGGCCAGCGAGGGGATGGCCGAGATCATCGCCAGCCTGCCCAGCAACCCGTTGCCCGATGCCTTCGTGGTCACCCCCGGCGATAGCCGGCCGGCGGTGCTCGAAAGTCTCGCCGCCAGCTTCGCCGGCTGGCCGAAAGTGGCGCACGTGCAACTCGACTCGGCTTGGGTCCAGCGCTTTGACGCCCTGCTGCGACTCGGCAAACGGCTGGTAGGGCTGCTCGCCGTGCTCTTCGCCGGCGCCTTGGTGACGATCACCTTCACCACCATCCGCTTGCAGATTCTCGCTCAGGCGGCCGAAATCGAGGTCGCCAAACTGGTCGGCGCCACCGACGCCTGGATCCAGCGACCATTGCTCCATTTCGGCGTCTTGCAAGGCGCTCTCGGTGGCTTGGTCGCCGCGCTGCTGGTCACCCTCGGTTTTCATCTGCTCAGCCCGCCGGTCGGTGAACTGGCGCGGCTCTACGGTGCTGATTTCGTGCTGCGGAGCTTGTCGGGGCTCGACGTCGCCGTTCTTGCCGGTGTCGGCGGGGTTCTGGGATGGGTCGGCGCCCGCCTTTCGGCCCGGCTGCATTTGCGGCACCTCGAGTGAACGACAAGGTTTTTTCCTACGGCATAAGCATTGTTCAACGCCACAGCAACAGGCAGCCCCAGACGATCGGTACATTGAGCAAGGCGATGAATACCGCCGCGCTGCCGATATCCTTGGCCCGTTTGGCCAGCGGATGTCGTTCCATTGAAATGCGATCGACCGTCGCTTCGATCGCCGAGTTGAGCAACTCGACGATCAGCACCAGCAAAACGCTGCCAATCATCATCGCCAGCCCGACGCCGTCCGGCGCCAGCCAGCCGGCGAGAGGGATGAGCAACGCCGCCAACCTTACTTCCTGACGAAAGGCATCCTCCGCCAAGTAAGCCTCGCGCAGGCCGGCCCGGGTGTTGTGAAAGGCGTTCCACACACGCCGCCAACCGGTTTTCCCCTTGAACGGGCTCTCGTCCGTCACGCGCTTCTCCTGGTCGATCAATGAATACCGACCGCCAGTATACGCAGTTCCGTGCACCCGGCGGATCTGCCAGTCAGCGACGTCGCCAGACCTGCCACCGTTCGCGGCCGGCAAAAATCGGCAGCGAATCGGCCGCCGGGCGGTTGACCTGGCAGACAAACGCCGGCCGCAACAGATCGTCGAGCTGCTCGGGCGGAATCGCGAACGGTGGTCCTTTCAAGGTGTCACCGAGAAAAAAATAGCCGGCGAGCCAGCCACCCGGCCGTAGCAGTTCCGCCATCCGCTGGGCGTATTCGGCCCGGCAGCGAGGCGGCAGCGCACACAGGAAAGCGCGTTCGTAAATCAGATCGAAGCCGGAACCAGCGTCGAAGGCGAAAAAATCAGCGCACAGCAGCGTCCCCGACCATCCCTCGCCGAGTACGATACGCGCACTGTCGATCGCCGCCGGCGAGAAATCGAGCGCCGTCGTTTGCCAACCGTGTCGGACCAGCAAGGCGGCTTCCCAGGCGCTGCCACAGCCGGGTACCAATGCGCGGCCACGGTGGCCAACGGGCTGACCGACGATGAATTCAGTGAACTCTGCCGGCACGCCACCCGCTTCCCAGGGAGTGACACCATTGCGGAAACGCTGATCCCAAAAGGCCGGCAAACCGGGATTTTGCTGGTCGGGCGGTGCTGACATCAGGAATGACGGTCCAAAACGGCTGCAAAGTGAGGTTTCGGCGGTCAGCCGGTGCTCAACGCTGCACCGTGTCGAGCAGTTTGACCAGTTCTTGAGTCCGTTCCAGACGCGAAGCGCGGCGTACCGCCTCTGGGTTCGGTAGATGACGATCACCGCGCTGCGCATGGGTCACGAAATCGACCAGCAGCTCGGCGATTTTCGCGGCGGAATCGAGTGGCGCAATGTCGTTGACGCCAGCCGATCGCAAGGTGGTGGCGGTATCGCCGACGGGATCGGTCAAGGCGACGATCGGCCGGCTGGCGCGCAGGTATTCGTAAATTTTTGCCGGAATCTGCTCGTTACACCCCGACGACTGCATCACCAGCAAACCATCGGCACGCAGCATTTCAGCCAAAGCCTGACGATACGGAACCGACGGACAACATTCGATCGACTCCTCGACGCCATGTTTCTCCGCCAGTTGCTTGAGCAGGTAGTCATGACCTGAGGCACGAAAGCGAATTTTCAGCTTCCCGGCGACAGGACCGGCCTGTTCCTTGATCAGCCGTAGCGCGACGATCAATTCGGTCGGATCACGTTCCTCCGGATAAACGATGCCGCTATGCAGTAAAGTGATCACACCCGGATTGAGCGGTTCGGCAGATGGCGTGGACAGTCCCGACGAAGCAAAGCTTTCCTCGTCATAGCCGTTTTCCAGCACCGTGATTCGCTCACCGGCTTCCGGGTAGCGTTGACGATAAACCCGCGCCGCGCCCGGTGTGGTGAAAATGCTCAGATCGGCTTCGCGAACGGTTCTTGTTTCAATCTGTTTGTACG
>JAEUOJ010000187.1 GCA_016789495.1 Accumulibacter sp.
TGACGACGAAATCGTCGCCGCCGGCTTCGTAGCCCTGCAAAGCGGAGGTCAAATCGTCTAGGGCCGAAATGAAGATCACCGGCGTCTCGGGCAAGATCAGCCGAATCTGTCGACACAGGGCATAGCCATCCATTCCCGGCAAACCGACATCGAGAATGAACACGTCGGGAACGCACCGCGGCAACCTCTCTAGGCACGCTTCGGCACAGTTGAAGGTCTCGACCTCGTGTGCTTTCTCGAAAGCCGCCTTGAGCAGGCGCCGTGCCGGGTCGGCATCGTCGACGATGAAGATCCGGTGAGCGTTGTCTACCATGACCGTCTTCTCCTGAACGTTGACCGCGAGTCCCTTAAACCCGCATCGCTTTTGAGTATAGACGGTGATTTAATCAACGAATGTCCGATGGACCTTCTGGCCGGAAGGCTGACGCATTGACGGCGCAAAGTTCAGCAATGCCCGAGGACTACGCCAGGCGCCTGTCACTTGGTCGTGCTGGAGGGCGAAGCGATTATTTCGGCCTCGACAAGCGGTTCATTCTGACCTGCGCGGATGAGCACTGCGGCTGCGACCTCGCCTTCGAACAATTTTGTCTCCGGGCCTGGGCCAGCGTATCGCCTGCAATCTTCGATCATTGTGTCGCTTGACAACACAGCAGACCGAATCGTTCTGACTCCCAGCCCATCGCCTGCCGCGGCAGCCCGATCGCCGATTTCTTCAGCGCTTCCCTAAGATCGATTCGACGGGGCATCGCTGGCGATCAGCCTCCCGTCGCGCAAGGTCAGGATGCGCCCGGCGCGCGCGGCCAGCGCGGGGTCGTGAGTGACGATGATGAAACTGGTCCGCCGTGACCGGTTGAGTTCCAGCATCAGGTCAAAGACATCGGCGGCCGTCTGCCGGTCGAGGTTGCCGGTCGGTTCGTCGGCGAGCACGCACGCCGGTTCGGTGACCAGCGCCCGAGCAATTGCTGCCCGCTGCCTTTCGCCGCCCGATAGTTCGGCCGGCGTATGCTGCAAGCGATGGCTCAAGCCGACTTCGGCAAGCATCGCCGCGGCGCGCGCTTCGGCCTCCGGTTTGGCCAGCCGCCGGATATACAACGGCATGGCAACGTTCTCCAGCGCAGTGAATTCGGCGAGCAGATGATGAAACTGATAGACGAACCCCAGATGGCGATTGCGCAGCAGGCCACGCGGCTGTTCGCCAATGGTCTCCAGATTGTGTCCCATCAACTGTACTTTGCCGCCGCTTGGCGCGTCGAGACCGCCGAGCAGGTGCAGCAAGGTGCTCTTGCCAGAGCCGGAGGCACCAACGATCGACACCCGTTCGCCGACGGCGACCTCGAGGTCGACGCCGAGCAGCACTGGCACGTCGGTATCGCCTTGCCGATAGATCTTGCGCAGCCCCTGACACGCCAGCACAAACTCACTCATAGCGCAACGCCGCCGCCGGATTGACACGCGCCGCGCGCCAACTGGGATAGATCGTCGCCACCAAGGCCAGCACGAAGGCGACGCCGGTGATCGTCGTCACATCGCTCCACTGCAGTTCAGAGGGCAGATTCGAGATGTAATAGACTTCTTTCGATAGAAACTGGGTCCCGAGCATCCGTTCGATGAACGGCACCACCACATCGACGTTGAGTGCCAACGCGACACCACCGGCAATGCCCAACCCAAGACCGATGAAGCCGATCAGCGCGCCCTGGACGATGAATACCGCCATGATGCTGCCCGGGCTGGCGCCAAGTGTGCGCAGAATGGCGATGTCAGCCTGTTTGTCGGTCACCGCCATCACCAGGGTCGAGACGATGTTGAACGCGGCAACCGCAATGATCAACGACAGGATGATGAACATCATGTTCTTTTCGATCTGCACCGCCCGGAAGAAATTGGCATGGCTGCGCGTCCAGTCGCTGATGTAGGCATCCGTGTTGAGCGTGCCGGCCAAGGCACGCGCCACCGCCGGCGCCTTGAACAGATCGTCTAGCTTCAGGCGCACTCCCGACACGCGGTCGTCGAGACGATAGAGCAGTTGCGCATCCTCGAGACGGATCAAGGCCAGTCCGCTGTCGTACTCGAACATGCCGACTTCGAAGATGCCGGCGACGGTGAACGTTTTCAGCCGCGGCACGACGCCAGCCGGTGTGACCACCCCTTGTGGCGCGATCAGCGTCACCCGGTCACCGACGAATACGCCCAGGGCACGCGCCAGCTCCGATCCGAGAACGATGTTGAAGCGGTCCGGCTGCAAGGCATCGAGCTGTCCGCTCTTGATATGCGGCCTAAAATCGGCGACCTTGTCCTCCTGATCCGGCAGGATGCCGCGGACCATCGCCCCGCGCACAGCCTGTCCGTAAGCGAGCATACCCTGCGCCTGCACATAGGGCGCCGTGGCGAGCACCTCCGGCTGGGTCGACGCCTCGGTGGCGACCGCTTGCCAACCACTGATCTCACCGCTGGCGCCAGTGATCTGGACGTGCGAGACGACCGCCAGAATCCGCGAACGCAATTCGGTCTGAAATCCGTTCATCACCGACAGCACAACGATCAAGGCGGCGACACCGAGCGCGATGCCGGCCATCGAAATCAAGGAGATGAAGGAAATGAAGTGATTGTGCTTCTTGGCACGCGTATAGCGTAGACCGATCAACAGTTCGTAAGGCAGGGCCATCGGCGGCAGGCAAGGATCGCGAACATCGCCCAACGGCACGTCGAGCGGCTAAAAGCGCTATCCTACACGTTTCCCGCCCCAGCCGCCGCCTAAGGTGGCCGCGGTTCCCTCTGGCATTCCCCGTACCGCCGTTTGTCGATCCCGCGCCGATGCAACTTACCGTCGTCGTACCCGAACTGATCTGGCCCGAGCCGGAAGACCGCGCCACGTTAGACGCGCTCGACTGTCCGGCGCTGACCACCTTGCTGGCCCGCAGCCAGCTGCGCCGCCGGCCGCCGCAATCGCTCGAAGCGACGCTGGGCGACGCATTCGACCAGCCGGATGGCGTCGGCTATGCCGCCTTGCGTCTGCTCGGCGAAGATGAGCACTCCACGACGGGCGAAGCGTGCTGGCTATGTGCCGACCCGGTGCATTTGCGCCTGCACCAAGAGCAATTGATCCTTGCCGACGGCCGCAGCCTGGCCGTCACCGTCGACGAAGCGCGGGAGGTCATCGAGGAACTGAACCGCCAGTTCTCCGACAGTGGCCACTTCCACTACGGAGCCGCCGATCGTTGGTATCTGCGCTTGCCAGCGACGACGCGGCTCGGCACCTTCGAGGTGTTGCCGCTCTCCGCGGTCAGCGGCCGACGCGTCGGCCGACAATTGCCCGAAACAACCGAGTTGCGGTGGTTGCGCCGCCTGCTCAACGAACTGCAGATGGTCCTGCATGATCACCCGGTCAATCAGCGGCGTGAGGAGCAGGCGCAACCAACGATCAACAGCCTGTGGCTGTGGGGCGGCGGCTCGTCGCCAGTGGCGGCATCGCTGGGATTCACCGGTATCTGGGGCGACGCGCCGCTACTACGCGGCTTGGCGCGCCATTTCTCGATCCCGTGGCAACCGCTTCCCAGCCACGCGGACGACCTGCTGAACCGCAGCACACGCGGCGATCGGCAACTGCTGCTGCTCGACACGCTACAGGCCCAGGTGCACTATGAGGACGGACCGGCCTACCGCCAGGCCCTGCTCGACCTGGAAAATCGCTGGTTCGCGCCGCTGCGCCAGGCGCTCGTCAGCGGTCGCCTGCGCAGTCTGCGTCTCGAGGCGCCAACCGCCTACGCCACGCTCAGCTGGCACAGTCGACCGGTCGACCAATGGCGTTTCTGGCGACAGTCGGTGGCGCTGGCGACTACCGCCCGAAAGCTGGCGCAAGACGGCGCATGATCCGCGTTTGTCGCCGCCACGTCGCACCGCAAGCCCAGTGGCGACTCGAACAGCAGGGACTGCACCCTTTGCTGGCGCGCATCTACGCCGGTCGCGGCATCGTCGAGCGGCGGGAACTGGATTACTCCTTGCATGCGCTGCTGCCACCCAGCCGCCTGAGGAACGCCGACACGGCGGCGACGCTGCTCGCCGACGCCATCGCCCGGCAGGCACGGATTCTGATCGTCGCCGACTACGATTGCGACGGCGCCACCGCCTGTGCGGTCGGCATCCGCGCCCTGCGTGCCTTCGGCGCGCGTGTCGATTATCTGGTGCCGAACCGCTTCACCTGCGGCTACGGGCTATCGCCGGATGTCGTCGAACTGGCCGTCGCCCGGCAACCGGAACTGATCGTGACCGTCGACAACGGCATCGGCAGCGTCGAGGGTGTCGCCCGCGCCAAACACTACGGCATCGCCACGTTGATCACCGACCATCACCTGCCCGGCGAACAGTTGCCGGACGCCGACTGCCTGGTCGACCCCAATCTGCCGGATTGTGATTTCCCGAGCAAATCCCTGGCCGGCGTCGGAGTGATGTTCTACGTGATGCTCGCCTTGCGCGCCGAATTGCGTGCCCGACAGTGGTTTTCGCCGGCAAGCGGACGGCAGGAACCACGACTCGCCGACTGGCTTGATCTGGTGGCGCTGGGCACCGTCGCCGATGTCGTTCCGCTCGATCTCAACAATCGGATTCTGGTCAGCCAGGGGCTGCAGCGCATCCGCCAAGGACGGCTGACCCCCGGCATCCGCGCCTTGTTCCACGCCGCCGGCCGCTTACCGACGCAAGCAAGCAGCGTCGACCTCGGCTTTCTGATCGGTCCACGAATCAACGCCGCCGGTCGTCTCGCCGACATGTCGCTGGGCATCGAGTGCCTGATCACCGATGACCACGGCCGGGCAATGAATATCGCCCAGCAACTCGATATGCTCAACCGCGAGCGGCGACAGATCGAAGCCGAAATGCAACAGCAGGCCATCGACCAACTGGCCCGCAGCGGTCGGGCTTTCGACGAATGGACCGACGATCCGGCCGCCGCCCTCGCCTTGTTCGACGAAGAATGGCATCAGGGCGTCGTCGGCCTGGTCGCCTCACGAATCAAGGAACGGATCCATCGCCCGGTGTTCGCTTTCGCCCGCGCTGGCAACGGCGAGGTCAAGGGCTCCGGCCGCTCGATTCCTGGCTTGCATCTGCGCGACGCGCTGGTTCTGCTCGCCAAACGCGCCCCCGGCCTGTTGCTGCGTTTCGGCGGTCACGCGATGGCGGCCGGGGTCAGCGTGCGCGAAACCGATTTGCCGCTGTTTCGCGAACTGTTCGCGCAAACCGTCGACCAATTGCTCTCCCCCGCCGATCGCACGCGGACACTGGAGACCGACGGCGATTTGCCAACCGCCTATTGCTCTTTGTCCACCGCTCACCTGCTCGACGGCGAAGTCTGGGGTCAGGGCTTTGCCGGACCGTTGTTCGACGACGAATTCATCGTCGACAGCCAGCGGATTCTCAAGGACAAACACCTCAAGCTACGCCTGCGCAAAGGTCATCAACCCCTGGATGCCATCCAGTTCAACTTTCAGGAAACGCCTGGCCCGACGATCCGCGCCGTCTATCGGCTGGCGATCAACGAGTTCAACGGTGTGCAGTCACCACAGTTGATGATCGAGCACTTGCGGAACGTCGATGCGTGCTGAGATTTCATCGCGCGACCTCTGCTCGCCTTGTTCGCCGGTCAATATTCGGTTCGGCCGCTGATGGGCGTCGGTCGGTTGAAGACCGAAAAATCGACTTCAACCATCATCTGGCTCTTGACCGGCCGGCCATTGCGCAGGGCTGGCGAGAAACGCGCTCCGGAGAAAGCGGTCACCGCCGCTTGCTCAAAAAACCCAGGCGGAATCGCTTGACTGACGAGGACTTCCCTGACGATGCCGTACTCGTCGATGAACAATTGCAGGACCACCCGACCCGATTGTCCTCCCGCCGACTCGGGATACTCGATGACGATTTCGGATAATAAACCGGCCTTGCTGTCGAGCAGGGAGGTCGGCAGGTAGCCGGCGCGTCGTGCGGCAGCCTCCGCCACATCCTGCGAGGGCGAAGCGGTGTGGCTCTCGGTTGATGCGGGGGACGTGGGTGGCGGCGGCTTGGGCGGCGCGTGCGGCTGGACAGGCTCCACGTGGGCGGGAGACTCGACCAGAGGTCGTCGATTGTCGGTGGTGACATCGGGTATCGGCGGTGGAGCGGGGCGGCTTTCTGGCGGCGGAACGACGCTATCGATGCTGGCGGGCCATTCGATGACCACGGGTTCCGCTGGCCGGGAGGCGCGTTGCCGAGTCAGCAACCGCCCGGTCAGACGTTGGGCAGCTTGCGAACTCCCCGCGATGTCGACAGTGGTGAAAGGATGACCGCCGCCGAAGCGCCCCGGCCCACTCAGCAAGGCCAGAAGCACCAGGTGCAGAGCCAGCGAGCCGGCGATCGCCAAGCATAAGCGCCGCTCGAAAAAAACCGGGCGGATCGAATCCGCCCGGTCGAAACAGCGAATATTCATCGCCGCGGTAAAGCGACCGCTAATCGATGATTTCTCGCCAACTGACGCGCTTGCCCGCGGGTGGGGACGGAGCATTCGGGATGTCAGGAACGTTCTGGGTGTCGTCCGCGCCTCTGACGACGTCTCTGACCTTCTTATCCGTTGTCCGGATGATCGTGCCACCGACGGCAATCGTCGCATCGAAGCGACGAGAGGTCGCCTGATCTGTCGAGGTAACGACGGCCAGACCGGTGCGGAAGTTGAAAAAGTTGACCCAGCCGTAGCCACCGGTGCTGCACACCGACGTACTCGGCACGTTGCTGAGAAATACCACGGTTCCCAATTGCAGTTGCGGAGCAATATTGACCCGTTCACCGGCATCGGGCAGATCGATCACCCAGCCGTTGGTGCCGGTGCACGTGCCGGCACAGGCGGTGGTGCGATACGCGCCGGCCCCGCTACCGACCTGCGTGAATTGCATCAGGTTCAGACTACCCCGCAAGTCGTCATACACCGGCGAACCCGTCAGCGGATCGCGGATGGCATATAGCGACTGTTGTTGGGTTTCGAGCAAATCGGACACACCCCACAGGCGGCCGGTGCCGGCGAAGATCCACGGTTTGCCGTCAATCTCGCCCAGTTCGAGTCGAGTACTGATCGGCTGAGGCGTACCGTTGGCCGCGGTGGCCGTTCCCAGCAAGATCGCCTCGCGTCCCGGGGGCGCCAGGTTGTCGTTGATGTCGAATCGCCAGATGTTGCCCAGCAAGTCGCCGCCGTAGACCCGCAGACTGGTATTGTTGATGATTTGATTATCGACGAAGTTGGTCAGGTGAGCCAAGCCGCTAGGCGTGGCCGCGCTGCCGGCACCAGTGGATATTTTGGCGATCAGCGTGCCGTTTGCCGCATTGAGGATATAGAGATAGCCCTGCCCGTCTCCCGTCAGGCTCGGCGAATTGACGTTGTTCATCCCCGAGGAGACCATCACCACCCAACGGCCATCCTGCAGCTTGGAAATGATCGGCCGGCCGTAACTGTAACCGACATGGCAGTCGCCGCTGGCGACAGATGCATTGTCCCAACAGGTGCTGCTCCAGCCGAATTCCCATAACGCCTTGGGATGGGCCGGGTCGGTCACGTCGAGAGCGTAATAGCCCTTGCCGCCTTTGTTGAGGCCACCGACCAGGATCGTTTTCCATTCCGGGGAGCCGACTGTTCCGGCGTTGACGTCGATGTCGGCCACCGACGGGTTGCCATCGACGTAGAACTGGTGAGCGTTGGCATAATTGTTGTCGGCCAGTTTGAACAGCCGCGACAAGACCAGCCGTGGAATGTACGCCCAGAGTTCCTCGCCGCTGCTGGCATTGAACGCATGCAGCATGCCATCGTTGGCACCGGCATAAATGACGGTCGCCCGACTGGCATTGGCCGTCTTGAATGAGGCGTAGCCGTTGTCACCGTACGCGGCGCCGGGCGGGCCGATATAGACCGGCTGCGAGCCGACAATATCCCCCAGGGCATGGGTACGGCTACGGAAAAGCGTCGTCAGATCGTTGCTTCTGAACAGCGTCGGCCCCTCCAAATTATGGTGGCCGCGCAGGAAATTCACCAGGTTGGCCCCTGCCGCCGCGCTGCGCTGATCGACCGTACCATTGCTGCCATCGCTCATCGCCACGTACTGGCTAAGCTGAGCGATGCTGTCGGCACCGAAATACGCCTGCTCGGTCGCATTGAGTCCAGTCGTGGCATCACCCGTCGGTTGGTTCCCCGCGTCGCAGATTCTGGTGTTGTAAGTAAACGGGGTCAAATTGTCCGTCGCCCCCTGACGGAACAGGTATATCGTCCGTCGGTCACAGCCGACACCGATCTTGCCGTCAAGCAGCGACTGCGCACTCCAGACGGGTGAGCTGCTGATCACGCCGGTCTCGGGTTCGATGGTATTGGCCTTGATGTCGCCGACCCATTCCTCGGTGATGAACGAGGCGCGGTAGACAAAATTGCTGCCGGCAACGGGTTCAACTGACGACACCGTGGCCGCCGAACCGGCGCCCAGACGAGCCAGGACCCCAGCCAGCGCTTTTTGCAAGCCATCGACCACCGCCACCGGATCGTTGGCACTGAAATACTGACCGCGACCATTGACGGCGGTATGCCAGAAATCGTCGATCGAACGCGGATTACTGTACAGGCTACCGTCGGCCGAGTAATTGATGGCCGGGTCGGGCCAAAGCGGCCAGCGTTTGGCGGTGCAGTTTGGGTAGCTCGGGTCGGTGCTCGGACAGGTATTGTTGCACGCGCCGGTAACCGGGTTGCAACGGATACGCGCGAAATCACCCACCGCATCGAGCTTGTAGGTCGGACTGTAGTTGAGCGTGCCAGAAACACCGAGCGCCAGGGTGAAAGTGGTCATGTGCTGGTGCGTGGCCCGGTCTTCTTCAGGACCGCTGCCTTTGACCCGCACATTGTTTTCCATGTCTGGTCGAAGATCGGTGACGTAGTAGTACTGAGCCACATCGGCCAGTGAATTCTGGCTGCCCTGGGCCGAAGTGGTCTCCACCGAGCACGGCCACTCGCTGCAGCCGCTTGGCGGCACGACCTCGGTGGCGGTGGCACGCACATCCGCCGGTACAGGGCCGAGGGGCGGAGCCAAGGTCGACGCGTCGGGATGACAGATGCCGTCGACATTGGTCCACGCGCCATCGGTATTCACCGGCGACGTTTGCCCGGCAATGGTGCCCCCACTCAACGAAACCGTCGATTGAGAGGTGCGCAGCCGTCGTTGCAGCATGTGCCCAGGCAATGGACTGCAAGACGTGGTGGTCCAGCCATTTCCGGCCGTCGCGACATTCGGCGTGCAGCTCGCAACTTCACTCGGCGCGGAGTTTTGCTCGGCACAGGTCACCAGCGTGTAATTGTTGCTTGCCGACGGCGCTTGCGGGGAGCAACTAGCCACCGGCTGATCAGTGGTGACGGCGGGCGGCGGACAGGTACGGGTCAACCAGTTATTGGCCAACGCAGCGGTCTGTGGCGTGCAACTGGCGACCGGTTGATTGGTCGTGGTGTTGGTGGCGCAAGACACCGTGGTGTAGTTGTTGTCCGCGTTGGCGGTGGCCGGCGTGCACGAGGCGACCGGCGAGTTGGTGAGCGCATTCACCACCTGACAGCTGACGTTCGTCAAGGTGGCATCGATCCCCTCCGTGCAGGAGGCCACGGGTACGTCAGTGGTCACGTTGTCGGTCGAACAGGTGACCCGGACATAGTTGTTGGCCAACGTCGGCTCCGCCGGCGTGCAGCCGGTGACCGGCACATTGGTGGTGATCACCGGCGCCGGGCAGGTGATGGTCGTCCATTGGTTCAAGGCGCTGGCGGTCTGTGGAACACAAACCGCGGCCTGCGGCTGATTGGTGACGACGATCGGCGACGGACAACTGGTCGTCGTCCAGTTGTTGCCGACACTGGCTGACTGCGCGGTGCACGAGGCCACCGGCACGTTCGACGTGGTCAGGGTATTGCAGGAACGGGTCAGCCAGCTATTGCTTGAACTGGCGGTTTGCGGGGTGCAGGAGGCGACCGGCACGTCGGTGGTGGTGTTCGGCGTCGGGCAAGTGCGAGTGATCCAGTTATTGCTTGAACTGGCGGTTTGCGGAGTGCAGGAGGCGACCGGCACGTTGCTGGTCACCACGGAGCCGCAGGTGATTGCCAACCAGTTATTGCTCGAACTGGCGGTTTGCGCGGTGCAGGAAGCGACCGGCACGTTGCTGGTCGTCACGGTGTTGCAGGTGATCGTCGTCCAGTTGTTGCTGGACGAAGCGGTTTGCGCGGTGCAGGACGAGACGCCGGTAGTGGAGTCAATGCTGCCACACAGGGTTTCGATATAGTTGTTGCTGGAACTGGGCGCCGCAACCGTGCAACTGCCAACCGTCGGGCCGCTGAGGATGGTCGGGCCCGTACAGGTGCGGGTGACAAAATTGTTGGTCGAAGCCGCCGTTTGCGGAGTGCACGAATCAACCGGCACGTTGGTGGTGGTGATCGGCGTCGGGCAGGTGCGCGTCAGCCAATTATTGCTTAAAGCGGCGGTTTGCGCAGTACAGGAGGCTACCGGCACGTTGCTGGTGGTCAGCGGCGCGGGACAGGTGGTGGCCGTATAGTTGTTGGCCGAGCTTGCCGATTGCGCGGTGCAGGTCTGCGTCGGAATGTTGGTCTGGACGACCGTCGCGCAGGTCGTCGTCGTGTAATTGTTCGACGAACTGGCCGAGCTGTTTGTACAACTTAACACCGGTACGTTGCTGGTGGTGTTCGGTGTCGGGCAGGTGGTCACCAGATACGGAATGGTCGCGGTTGCGGAGGCGGTACCCGCTGTGCAACTGGCCACCGGCACATTGGTGGTGACATTGGCGGTGCTGCAGGTGATGTTGACCCAGGCGTTGGTCGATGAGGCCGTTTGGGGGGTGCAACTCGCCACTGGCACGTTACTGGTGTTGACCGGTGTCGGGCAGGTAGTGGTGGTCCAGTTGTTGCTCGCGGTGGCGCTCGACGGTGTGCAGCTGGCGACACCGACATTGGTGGTGACATTCGGCGAAGGACAGGTCCGGGTGACGTAGTTGTTGCTCGCTGACGCGGTTTGTGCGGTGCACGAGGCTACCGGGACGTTGGTGGTGGTGATCGGCGCCGGACACGTGGTGACCAGATACGGAATCGGAGCGCTGGCGCCGGCGGTTCCGGCGGTGCAGGAGGCAGCCGGCTGATTGGTGGTGACGTTGGCCGTGCCGCAGGTGGTCGTCGTCCAACCATTGCCAGCGCTGGCGGTTTGGGGAGTGCAACTGGCAACCGGAACGTTGCTGGTGGTGACCGGGGTGCAGGTGGTGGTAGTGTAATTGTTGCTAGCCGACGCGCTGGCGGCGCTGCAGGAGGAAGCCGGCGTCGGTCCGCTCGATGTGGTTTCGCAAGTCGTGGTGGTATACAGATTGCCGGCGTTGGCCGTGGCCGGCGTGCAACTGCTGACCAGGATCGGGCCGGTGGTCACTGTCGAACAGGAAATGGTTCCCCCCGCGGTGCAGCTCGCCACCGGGGTGGTCAACTCGGTCGCCGCATCGTACGCCAGGTGCTGGGTGGTTAATTTATTGATGGCGACCGTCGATACATCGACCCGCGAGGTGCTTTGCAGGTTCTGCACGGTGCTTTTGAGAATCTGGGTGGTGCTTGCCAGGTTTTGCACCGTGCTCCGCAGAATCTGATTGGTGCTTTGCAGATTCTGGACGGTGCTTTTGAGAATCTGTGTGGTGCTTTTCTGCTTTTGCGAAGTGTTTTTCACCACCTGGTTGGTACTCTCCAGAATCTGGACCGTGCTGGCGGTTGTTCGGCGAGTGGTGATCGTCGACTGGCTGCTGGTCCGCTGAATCTGGCTGGTGCTTTGCAATTGCTGCGACGTACTTTCCAGATTCTGCACCGTGCTCTGCCGGACCTGGGACGTATTCTGCAGATTCTGACTACGGCTACTCAGATTTTGCTCGGTACTCCGCAAGTGTCGGACGGTGCTTCGCAGACGTTGCGAAGTGGACATGGTGGTCTGCGAGGTGCTTTCCAGATTTTGCAGGGTGCTGCGCAACAGGCGGGCCGTCGACAGATTGGCATACGGACTGGCGCAGGCAACCGACTGGTATTGCCACATCTGGTCGGTGATCGCGCGGCTGCTGTCGGTGCCGCCGTCCCAGATCGGCCGCGGCGTCCAGCCGGCGGCGTCGGTCAAGGTACCGTCCTGCTGACCGACCAGCGTCGTGCCGTCGAGGCCAACCGGCCCGACGGTCTCGGCGGCGGTATTCCAATAGCCGTCGGTGGTCATGATCGTGAAATTCTGCTGGCAGGAATACTGCACCGGATCGCCGGTCATGCCGGTATTGATCCCGTCCTGCTTGCCGGCATAGTGTCGGCCGACACGGGCCAAGGCTTCACGCGATGGAGACGAGCCGCCTGGAACCTGGTTGAACAGTTTCTCGTACCAGGCGCTGCGCTGTGTGCTGTTGAAGTCGGCGATCGGCAGATAATTGGCGGTGCCGCTCAGGTCCGGCTTGACAGTGATCAGACCAACTCGATAGCTGTCGTTGAGGGCGGAGAAGGCGAGGCTGACCGCGCTTTTCGACAGGTTGATCCGGGTCCGGTAGTAGGTATACCAGGTGGCGAAGTTCTGTCGCTCATCGGTGCCGCCCGGGCCGGAGGTGGCCGAGACGATCACCCGTGTCCAGGTTCCGCTGTTGTCACTGGCTGCCACCGTCACGCCTTGGTCCAGGTCGGTACACGGCGCCGCGAGATAGTTCTTAGCGCCGGCGACCGAGTGGACGTAGTAGTAGGCGGGTTGCGCCGGATCGGCGACAGTCTGGAACTGGCGTGTCGTCGTGTCGTAGGCACGAAAACTGGTCGCCAGGTTGACCGTGGTTTCGTCGGCCGAATAATAGTTATAACGTGCCGCATTGAAGTTCGGGGTCGGCAAAGCGTTGCCGGAGCCATCCTTGGGCAGCACATAGGCCTGATTGGGGTTGTAGTACAGTGCGTTGCACTGATAACTTTTATACCCTATTGGCATAAAACCGCTGTTGCTGCCTTCGATTTCATCCGGCATGTGCGAAAAGCGCATGGAATTGGAGGTATCCATCAGCAGCATGACGTTCGGCTTGAGCAGCGAGGACGTGGAATTGAAGAACGGCGCATCGGCCAGGTCGGTCAGCGCCGCCTGGGCGAGGGTGAACGATCCGAATAGAAGCAAGCCGGTCAGACACCGCCGGCTGGCGGACCATGCGGATGGGGTGGCAGGGGCGTGGTTGACTATGCTCATCGGTCTTCTCCTTGACGGTCGCTTCCGGCCGCCGTCCTACAATTCGTCACCTGGCCGGCCGACAAGGGCAGGTCGGAATGACCTGCCGCCGACGATGGCGCGTTCAATACGGTTCAATACATGATCACCTGGGTGTAGCTGATGGTATTTCGCGGCCCGCGCACCCGTGCGGTCACCCGGTAATAGGGTGGTGGTTCTTCAGAAATACCTGCTGAGGAGTAACCTCCCCCATCACCCCCAGTTCCCCCAGCGCCCCCACCTCCTTTAGATCCGCCAGCGCGTCCAGAAACAGCGTCTGGATTCACTACCACACATTTCTGGAGAACATTCTGAACGCTCAGGCCCGGTGATTCGCAAAGCCGGTGAGTGACGATGCGCACCTCATTTCCAGTGATATTGCCGTTGGCGTCGGCCGCCAGGATCAACCGGGAATTGTTCTCCCAGTCGAAGGTGGCCGGGGAAAAATTCGGGTCCCAGAACGAGTAATACGCCGAAGCG
>JAEUOJ010000198.1 GCA_016789495.1 Accumulibacter sp.
GGATTGGTCCAAGACTCGCAAAGGAATGCAGACCTTCTCCGAACGTGCCGTCAAGGATTTCAAGGCGGCCGGCTTCTCGCACGTCCGAATCCGTGTAAAGGACCCTTTGAGCAAAAAGTTGCTAAGCCAGTTGGATGAACAGGTCAGGCTCTGCGAGCAACACTCGCTCATTCCGGTTCTCGCGTATCAGGCCGGCGATTTCAAGAAGGACCCCACCAGGCAGAACATGAACGACGTGGTCAGATGGTGGAAAATCGTCGCCGAGTACTTCACAGATGCCACACCGATGCTCTCCTTCGATCTGCTGATCGAGGCTACCGAGGCCGTCAACAAAGAACCGCAGAAGCTCAACCTCCTATACGAGGAGTCTGTTGCCGCGATTCGCGAAACCAACCCGCAGCGGATCATCTTCATTTCCCCGCGCATGCGTTCAGACCCCGCCTATCTGCACGAACTGAAGATTCCCTCCAGGCACAACAATCGATTGATGGCCGAATGGCATTTCTACGCTTCAGGACCATCGAAGGTCAACGAGAGCAAAATGTGGACCACGGGCACTCCCGAAGAAAAGCGCATCATCCTCGACAAGATTCGGACAGCAAAAGAGTGGGAAAAACAGACAGGGATCCCAACGTGGATCGGGGCGTGGATGCCCGGTAGTTACAACGACGGAAACGACTATCCAATCAACGAGCAAGTCGCTTTTGCCAGGTTCGTCGCCAGCGAGTTGGACAAAGCGAAGATCCCCTTTGCCGTAAACTCGGACAGCAAGTTTTACGATCGAGCGCGGCAGTCATGGATTCCGTCGATGCGGCCGGTCCTGGCAGCCATCCTCAGCCCTGAAGGCAAGCGGTGAACTTGGCCGCATCACAGGAAGCCGCGAAGGTTATCAGAACTACTTCATCAAGCCGACGCGGGCAACAAACTGTGCTAAGCCGACAGCGCCGCCAATCGTTCCGGAGAGCGTGAAGTAACGCGGGGGCCACAAGGGCCGAGCAGTGAGATTAGTCAGAAGGATACGCGCAATCAACCCTGAAGAGGGGGCGGCTCGACAGCAATCGGGTAAAATCCATAATTCGCGCAAGGGTTGAACACTTTTTTGGCATTCGGGAGAAAAGGGTCGGTCATTGCGTGCAAGCCATTGCTTTGGTTAGGTTAACGTCAAGATCGGCATGATGAATCTGATCTATGACTTAACGTGCTTGGGGCAACTACTCAAGCGGGATGGCAAGTCACACAACCGGACAGTCAACGGGGGTGACGCTGGCCTGAATGGTGGCAAAGCCGAGGGAAATGGCGTCAATTTCAATCAGCCGCACTGATTTCGCCAAAAATAACGAAACGAAATTTTGTGGGATCCTCATTGGAACTTTTTCCCTGATTAGCACTCTCATGCAACGAGTGCTAAAATGAAGTCCATATCGTCACGGAGGAACCATCGACATGGTGAGGCAAAGTTTGGCTCTACCGACTGTTGCGGCCGTTGGCAGTATCGACGCGTACATCCAGGCGGCGAGGCAGTTCCCCATGCTGAGCGAAGAGGAAGAATTCGGTCTGGCGAGCCGATTCCGCAAGGAAAACGATCTCGATGCCGCGCGACAACTGGTGCTGTCGCATCTGCGGCTGGTGATTGCCATTGCCCGTGGTTATCTGGGTTACGGTCTGCCGCATGCGGATCTGATTCAGGAAGGCAACATCGGTTTGATGAAGGCGGTGAAACGGTTCGACCCGGAACGTGGCGTGCGACTGGTATCGTTTGCCATCCATTGGATCAAGGCCGAGATCCATGAGTATGTTCTGCGCAACTGGCGAATGGTGAAAGTGGCCACCACCAAGGCGCAACGCAAGCTGTTTTTCAATTTGCGCAGCATGAAAGCGACCACCGATACCTTGACCTCCGGTCAGGTTGCCGATATCGCGCGCCGGCTGAACGTCAAACCCGATGAGGTGCTCGAGATGGATTCGCGGCTGTCAGGCCAGGATCTGGCGTTGGAAGGCGATATCGACGACGAGCAATCTTTCGCGCCGATTGCCTACCTCGCCGACCAATCGACCGAGCCGGTGCAGGTGCTGGAGGCGCGTGCTCGAGATCATCTGCGGAACGATGGTTTGCGGATGGCCCTGGACAGCCTGGACCCACGCAGCCGGCGAATCGTCGAAGCGCGCTGGCTGAATGAGGAAAATCCGGCGACCTTGCACGATATGGCGGCGGAATTCTCCGTGTCGGCCGAACGAATTCGCCAGATCGAAAGCAAGGCGCTGCAGAAAATGCGCCTTGCGTTGCTGGCGCAGACGCCCTCGATCTGAGCGGACGCTCGGCGTTTCTCATTTTTCGGGACGCCGTCACGCTCTAGCGGCCTTCTTGACGGCTGACGATGGTTCTTAGCGCAGCGTGACCTCCTGTCGCGCTTGCTGGGAAATCAGTCGCGAGAGCGCGGTCAGCAATTCGTCGCCTTGCCGGGTGTCGTGCCAGACCTTGCCTGTCCAGCGGAAATGGAAGCCGCCGGATTTGGCGGCGATCCATATTTCCTGAGCCGCTGCGTGTCGATTGACGATGATCTTGCTATCGTCGGCGAAAATGATTTCCAGAATGTGCTCGCCGACCATTTCGAAATCAAGGTCGGCGCCGCAATCTTCCAGAGCATCTTCGATCCGTTTCAGTGCCGACTCGGCGAGTTCATCGAATTGCTTATCATTCATCCTGTGCTACCATTTTCAGCTTTTGGACAGAACTATGCGGCGAAATCTGATCTGGGCTTTGCTGGCTACCGTCGCCGTCGGCGCTTGCGGAACTCGGGGAGGGCTGACGCTGCCGCCTAAACCGGCCGCGGCCAGCAAGCCTGCCGCCACCGCGCCGGCGACCGCCAACCATGTCATGCCTGACGACGATTCTAACATGGCTGACAGAGGTCGCCGATGAACGCTTTCCAACGCTTCGAGGGCGTGCTGCACGCCGAAGCCGTGTCGTTGATCGATCTGGCGGCCGAATTCGGCACGCCGTGCTGGGTGTACTCGCGTCAGGCGATCGAGAAAGCCTTTGACGAGTTTCAGCGCGAATTGCCCGACTCGGCGCTGGTCTGCTTCGCCGTCAAGGCCAATTCGAATCTGGCGGTGCTCGATGTGCTGGCGCGGCGCGGCGCTGGTTTCGACATTGTTTCCGAAGGCGAACTGAGGCGTGTGCTGGCGGTTGGCGCCGATCCGCGACGAATTGTCTTTTCAGGGGTCGGTAAATCGGTGGCGGCGATGGAACTGGCTTTGCAGCACGGCATCCTGTGCTTCAATGTCGAATCGGCGGCCGAACTCGAACGGTTGAACGTCGTCGCCGGCCGCTTGGGCCAAGTGGCGCCGCTCAGCTTGCGCGTCAACCCGGACGTCGACGCGCGAACCCATCCGTACATCTCGACCGGCTTGAAAGAAAACAAGTTCGGTGTCGCCTACGCCGAAGCGCGCGCGCTGTATCGTCAGGCGGCGGCCCTGCCTCACCTGGTGGTTGACGGGATCGATTGTCATATCGGATCGCAATTGCTCGACGCCGCTCCCTTTACCGAAGCGCTCGACAAACTGTTACGGTTGATCGATCAGTTGACCGACGACGGGATCGAACTGAGGCATATCGATCTGGGTGGCGGTCTGGGAATTCGTTATCATGACGAACAGGTGCCGACGGTCGAGGCTTACTTGCGTCCGTTGCTCGACAAACTGGCCGGGCGTCGATTGCGCGTGCTGCTCGAACCCGGCCGGCGCTTGGTCGGCAATGCCGGCGTGCTGCTCACCCAGGTCGAATATCTAAAAGCAAGCGAAATCAAAAACTTCGCAATTGTCGATGCGGCGATGAACGACCTGGCGCGGCCAGCTCTTTACGGTTCCTGGCATCAGATCGTGCCGGTGCTGACTCGCCGGGAGGATGCCGGGACCTGGGAAATCGTCGGGCCGATCTGCGAATCGGGCGATTTCCTTGGCCATCAGCGGCAATTGGCGCTGGCCCCCGGCGATTTGCTGGCCGTACTGTCCGCCGGCGCCTACGGGATGGTGATGAGTTCGAACTACAACAGCCGGCCGCGCGCCGCCGAGGTGATGGTCGACGGTCGGCAGGCGCACCTGGTCCGTCGTCGGGAGTCCTTCGACGATCTGATCAGGGGAGAGCAGTGCCTGCCCTGATCAGACGTTTTGGTTAAGCACTGACCACCGCGCGCCTGGACGGAAACCCTGTCTATGCCTCAACTCGTACTGCTGCCGGGCAAGGATCGCTTGCTCGCCCGCCGCCATCCGTGGATCTTCGCCGGCTCGGTCGATCGCCTGCACGGTCGAGCGCGACCGGGCGATACCGTCGAAGTGGTCGCCGCCAACGGTCGGCCGTTGGCCAAGGCGGCATGGAGTCCGCAGTCGAGCATCCGCGCCCGAGTCTGGAGTGTCGATCCGGAAGAGGTGATCGACGACGCATTCTTCAAGCGTCAGGTGCAAGCGGCGGTGGACCGTCGTCGATCATTGACCGAACTGCGCCTGCAACAGGGGTTGCGGTTGATCAACGGCGAATCCGATGGTCTGCCTGGGCTGCTGGCTGATCGTTACGGCGACACCGTCGTCATCCAACTGACTGCCGCGGGTGCCGACAAGTGGCGGGCGGCGATCGTCAATGCCATCCAGCGGGCCACCGGCTGCGCGCGAATCTACGAGCGCTCCGATTCAGAGGTCCGTCGACTGGAAGGACTGGCGCCGGTGACCGGCTGGCGACTCGGCGAGGCGCCGACAGATACCTTGACCATCGTCGAGCATGGTATCCGGATGCAGGTGGACATTGTCGCCGGCCATAAAACGGGCTTTTATCTTGATCAGCGCGAAAACCGTCTGCTGACCCGTGAGTTGGCGGAGGGCCGTTCGACGCTCAACTGTTTCTGCTATACCGGTGGCTTTTCCTTGCAGGCGTTGGCTGGCGGGGCCAGTCAGGTGTTGTCGATCGATTCGTCGGCGCCGGCGCTGGCCACCGCCGTCGCCAATCTGGCTCTCAACCCGCAACTCGATAGTTCCCGTGCCGAATGGCACGACGCCGACGTTTTCAGCGAGTTGCGGACGATGTACAGCGCTGGACGGCGTTTCGAGCTGATCATTCTCGATCCCCCGAAATTCGCTCCGTCGGCAGCGCATGTCGAACAGGCCGCGCGCGCCTATCGCGACATCAATCTCTTTGCTTTCCGTCTCCTGGCGGCGGGTGGTCTGCTGATGACCTATTCATGTTCCGGCGGCATCGAACGATCATTTTTCCAACAGATCGTCGCCGAGGCGGCCGTTGCCGCCGGACGCGGGGCGCGGGTCATCCGTCGTCTCGGCGCGCCTGCCGATCATCCGGTCGCGCTCAATTTTCCTGAAGGCGATTACCTCAAGGGCTTGCTCTGCCAGGTCGATTGAAGCTCGGCGTCGCGGCCCTGGCGTCGATGCCTCTTTCAGTGACCAAGCGGGTGCATCGACAACGCCACGTGGCGATTCAACGGGTTCCCCAGATTTGCTGCAGACGGGCATCCCGTCTGCAGGCGAAGCGAAAATAGCTGTAGCGCCATGGATGTTTGCGATAGTAA
>JAEUOJ010000091.1 GCA_016789495.1 Accumulibacter sp.
GCGCCGCCGCAAGTGCCGGCAATTCGCCATCGCGTGTCGGCACGAGGAGACCGATCCCGTTCATGACACACAGATCAAGCAGTTGCTCGAGCGCCTCAGGAGCATCGTTACGCGCGACCACGAAGTGACCATCCGAGAAACATGCTGCGGCACAGTCCCCGGTGATGTCCGCGGAGTAAACCTTGCCGTTATCCTGAAGTGCCTCCTGGAACCCTTGAATCAACGGTACCTTGGCTGCGGCCGAAGTGATCAGCACATGGGGTGGGGAAGTCCGGCCAATCATGATGGCCTCGTGCGCTGTGACATTAGCTTTGGCTTTGCCGCTCGACCGTTTCCTGGCGTTGACGGTGCCAACTGGTTTGCAATTCCAGTACCCGCAACATGGACGATACCGGCGTCTCCGGTTTGCCGCCTTGACGGACGTCTTCCAGCACGCGACTTGCCTGTGCCACATACATGTCGTTGATGTCCGCCAAACGCATGTCTAACTGCTCCGCATCCCTCTGTCCGGGAAGATGGAGGAGCAGATGCCCATCCGTGTGATCCCACTCCAGCGTGCCTTTGCTGCCTGAAATATGATACCGGCGCCTAGGCACGCGCTGGATGTAGTCTGTCAATAGCACTCCCAAAGCACCATTACGGAATCGCAATACACAGGCGGCGACATCTTCAGTGCTTATATCGAGCACGCCGCTGTGAGCCTTAAAGCCGCAGAACTCGGCGACTGGACCAACCAGCCAAGTGAGGTAATCAAGCTCATGCGTATCGAAGATGGCCCCGCCGCCCAGGTCGGCACGGGAGGAATACATATTCCTGTAGTCTTCCCAGGGGTGCCAATCGGGTAGCCACTGTCCTGCAAGTGCCTGAACCCCAGTAATCGTTCCAAGGCGCTGCTCTGAGATCCACGATTTCATGGTCTTGAAAGCCGGGTGGAATTTCCAGTTGGATCCGACATGTGCATAGATACCCGCCGCCTCGATGATTTGGCCAAGTTCGCGCGCTTCAGAAAGATCCGTCCCGAGTGGCTTCTCGATCAGCATGGCCTTTCCGGCCGTGGCAACTAGCCGCGCCTGTCGGATGTGGAAGGCATTAGGGCTGGCTATCACCACCACGTCGGGATTCCACGCCAAGCCATCGGCTTCAGTGGTGAAGACGGTGCCACCGATTTCCTGATCGAACTGTGCCCGCCTATCCGCCGCAGGATCAAAGCCGGCGATCGCTTCGGCTCCGACGCTTTTGAAGCAACGTGCATGACGCCGACCGATGGAACCGAGACCCAGAATGAGAATCCTCATCTCAACGCACCTTGAACAGGGGTACCAGAGGCTCGCATTCCAGGAAGCGGCGGCAATCACCCGTCTCGACAGCGGCGGCCAGGATCGGGAAGATCTCGTCGTAGGCCGCGAGGGCGAAATCGATGTCCGCCTCGGTCATGGCGTAACTGATGAAGTGCACGCCGAAGCTCAGGATGCCGCGCCTGAAGCATTCCTGCATGTAGAGCGTCTTTAGCTCAAAAGCAGTTGCGCCTGGCCGGTCGGCGAATCCAATCAGGGTCCAACTGGGGTGCCCGACGATGGAGAGGATGCCCTCCAGGCCATGGGTACGGATGCGCTCGCCGACATCAGCCTTGAGCCGATCGCCCAGGCGCTCAATCGCATTGAGCGTGTCTTTCTCGTATTGCTTGTCAAGGCAGGCGCGAGCGCTAGCTAGCGACAGTGTCTCGCCGCCCATGGTGAAGGAGAAAAACACTTCCTCCATTAGCTTCATTACGTCGGCTCGGCCAGCAATGGCCGACAGGGGAAAGCCGTTTGCTAGCCCCTTGCCGAGTGTGACCAGGTCAGGGGTGACCCCCAACAGTTCCTGCGCTGTGCCGGGAGCGTAGCGGAATCCGGTCACTACCTCGTCGAATATCAGTAGCGCGCCGTGTTTGTGGCAGCAGGACTTGACCTCAGAAAGGTAACCTGGACGCGGGTCGACGAAGTTCATCGGCTCCATGATCAGCGCTGAAAATTCGCCGGGATATTCGTTGAACAGCGCGTCTAGAGCGGCCACGTCGTTGTAGGCGATGGTATGGGTCAGTGCACGGGTTGATTCCGGTACGCCAAGGTGGCGGGATGTCGCGCCGATGTACCAGTCTTGCCAGCCGTGATAGCCGCAGACAGCCACGCGCTCCCGGCCGGTAAAAGCCCGCGCCAGTCGAATGGCTCCCGCGGTCGCATCTGAACCGTTCTTGCCGAAGCGGACCATCTCCGCACAAGGAACACGATCAACGATCCGCTCGGCAACCTCCGCTTCAAGTCGCGACGGCAGGCTGAAGACGACTCCCAGGCCGAGCTGCTTGACCACCGCCGCCGTCATGTCGGGATCAGCGTGGCCGAGGGTGATCGCGCCAAGCGAACAGATAAAGTCGAGATAGCGGTTGTTGTCGATGTCGTACAAGTAAGCGCCCTCGCCACGGTCCGCAAAAAGTGGCGAGACGCCAAGCGGAAACTGGGTGCGGCTTTTGGAGAAGGTCTGCGAGCCGAGTGGAATCACACGCTCCGCACGCTGGAGGAATTTCTCCGAGGCTGCGTACCGGGTCGAGGGAGCGGTTCTGGGCTTGCTATGGGTCATGTTGTCACTTCGTGAAAGGATTGAATGGGAATGCGGTACTCAAGCATTTGACGAGGATATCGACCCCTTCCCGACGATCGGGATTGTGGAGGTCGCTCTTGCCTTGATCGAGCGCCCGATAAATCAGGTTGTAAGCCGGATGCGCGAGGAAGTAGCGCGAAAAATCGAGTTTGAAGGAACGCACGCCTTCTCGGTGGGAGTAAACGTTGTGGTACGGAATGGGCGCTAGGAAGTCGGAAATGACCAGGAAGCCGTTGTCCAGCAGCACTCGGTCGGCCTCCGCCACACATCGAAAATGCAGGATGGGGTCAATTAGGTAAAAACAGAAGCCAAAAATCACTAAGTCGTATTCGCCTGCGTCGCCTGGCAATTCATCGGCCGAACCGACGCGCAGATCCAATCCGGGGAAAGTTTCGATTCCCTGGGTGATCGCCTTGGAGGATGGGTCGACGCCAACGCAGGCCGCACCGAACAACTGGTGCAACCGATTCAGTCGCCAACCGTTGGCACAGCCAATCTCGAGCACACTGCGAGGCCGGATCCCCGCCGCCGAAATAGCCTCGACGACGTTGTCGCTTCGGTCCGGTGAAAGCGCCAGCTTGTTGCGCTCAAACCATTGATCCGCCTCGTCGGCAAGGAAAACGTCCTTCTGAAGTCCCGTTTTGTTTTGCTGATTGACCATTTTGTTCGTTCCAGTATTCATCAGGCCCGGACCAGGACCCGCTTACAGTCCAAATGCGACTTTCGCAGTGAAAGCAATTTGATACAAAATTTGTGTGAGTGCCCGAGCGAATTCAGCACTCTTGGTCTCGATCCGCGGTAGCACCATAATTTCGTCGCCCGGACCGATGGCGTCGCCACGGTTGAAAAATCTGTTTTGGACGTCTGCCAGCCGTGTGGATCCGTTCTGGGTGATGATGACCACCTTCGAGGTATCGGCTCCTTGGGTCAAGCCACCGCTTGATTGAATGTAATCCTCGGCGGTGGCATCACGAACCCAGGAGATTGCACTGGGAAATAACACTTCGCCATGCACCATGACGATGGAACTGCGCTCCGGAATAACAATGAGGTCGCTGTCTTCGAGGAGGGTCGTCTCACGTGAATGGTCATCCAGCACCACTTGTCCTTTCGGCTGCACCAGCCGGGCGCGCTCAACGAATTTCATGATCAGTTCGGCCTCCTTGCCGCGCAGACTGGCCTCTTCGGCAGTCTTGGAACGCGCAGACAGCGCTGCTTCTTCAATCTTGCGCAGCGAGACTTCCAGCATTTCCTTTTGGCGCGCCTGAACCGACTTGCGATAAAACTGGATCGCATCCAGGCGTGACATGCTGTTTGGCTTGACCTGCGCCAGAACATCTTTGAGCGTCGCACCGTAGGGCAATACGAGGGCGTGTTCGCCGGAGTGGGCGCCTTCCACCCGTACTTGGATGGTGCCGGCATAGCGGTCGGCGGTCAGGGTCACCGCGTCACCGTCCTGAAGCTGGATATTTCCAGCGGCTTGAAGCGGGTAATACTCGGTGCGCCGCTCCACGCCCTGCCGGCGTGTGATGCTGACGTGCGTCGTGCCTGGTTTGGCCTTGGCCATGTTGAGTGCCGCGCTCAAGGGAAAGGAGGGTTCACTGAACTCGAAATCGAAAGCGTTTAAAGCCTCCCCGCTAACGCTGACAGTGTGCTTTCGAGAGCCTACAACGATAACGTCACCGTCTTGAAACTGCAATATATCAAGGATTCCATCCAGCAAGAAAGCATAGAGATTGACGCGTTTGCGCACCTGTCCACCACGCTTGACCACAATATCCACATAACTGCCGCGCTCCGGGTCCACTCCGCCAGCCTTGTCCAGATAGGCGATAGGCGAGTCAGAGGCCAAACCGCCATAAAGCCCTGGCTGACGCACGAAGCCAGTGACATACACTTTGACAGGCTGTGACGCGTCAAGGGAGGCATAAATGCCGACGTTGTTTTTGTAGACCTTGCGAATGTTGCGTTCCAGAACCGAGTTGACTTCGCCACTCCGAACCCCCGAAACCGGGATCGGTCCAACATTGGGAATAAAAAGATTGCCTTGCTGGTCAATCACCAGGCTCGCTTCATAATTGACCGCACCCCACATTCGGAGATTCACCCGGTCGCCAATAGCCAATACGTAGTCAGCATTGAACCCGTGATTGAGCGTGCCGCGAAATGTGCCGCCAAAGAGTTGTGAGCCGAACATGCGTGATGGAGGTGCCGGATTAACGACGACCAATTGATCTCGGGGAGCAGCGGGCGACACGGTTCCACCAGGTAGTACGCCTTCACCAGGAAGCCGAACCGTCGGAACATTGATGGGCGTCGAAGGAATCGACCCCGCGTTGCTTGGCGCGTCGGCGGCAGCCTTCGACGTCGTACCACTGTTGACGCCAAAAATGTTGGGGATAATCTGGGCTTGGGCACTACCAAGGCTGGCGATAGCAAATCCAGCAAGTACCAGCCTCTTGTAGTTGGAAAAGAGTCTTTTAATCACGGTGATCCTCAATTGTCTCAATGCCCAAGCGGACAAAGCCATACAGAACGCACAGCCCGAGCAGCCAAACGGCTAGCAGGTAGAGCCGTTGGGGGTATTCGGCTCTTTCCGGAATCTGCGGCGAAGAAATCACTGCCAAGCTCCGGATCTTGCGGGCTGCTTCGACCCGCAGCTTCTCGGTGGCAACGAGCGAAGCCCGATAGACATCGCTCTGGAAGTCCACCATCGATTTATAGTCCAGGAAGGCCGCCGCCTTGCGGTTAAGCCCCTTGGCTTGACTAGAAGCAATCTTCTGCCGTTCGTCCTGGATCTGCACTCTCAAGCTGGCAACTACCTGCCGTAACGATAGGACTTGAGGGGCGTTCTCCTGCATCATCGCCAGAAGCATTTTCAATTCGACCTCTTTCGCTGCCAGTTGCGCTTGCAGGCCGGCGATCACCTGGCTGGTCATGCCAAGTTCTACGGCCGGATCGACGAAACTACTATTGTTTTGGTACTGAAGCAGGGCTTCTTTTGCTTTCTCAAGGTTTTCGCGGGCTGCCAGCATTTCCTTTCCTGCAAAATCCAATTGTTCCCGAGCGATTTTATGCGAAAGTTCGTTAATGAATTTCTCAGCCTCGGCAAGGATCGCCTGATTGAGTTTCTGCGCCTGTTCACCACTCTTCGCCCAAGTGCCGATAACCAGCACGCCGCGCTGGTTGTCATAACGCAAATCAACGCGACGGCGATAGATATTGATGAAATCTTCCCTCTTTGCCCAAGGCGGCAGATCATTGACTATATCGAACCCAGTTTGCGAAAACTGCTCTTTCAAACCCAAGTTCTGATCAAGGCGATCGAGAAGATCTGGCGAATGGATAAACTCCATGACCAACATGGCGTCGTCCTTGTTTGGCCCGCCGGACATGCCAAGGAAGGGAATAGTCAAACCGACCAATTGTTGACCTAGGTCGCCTCCTTGTTTGATCACGATCCGCGATTCGCTAACGTAACGTTCGCTAGCGATCAAGGTGTAATAAACCGTGAGCAATATCATCGGAATGACAATGATGAAGAGTTCCAGCCTGTTTCGTTGCTGGTAGACTCTGTCGTAAATCGATTTGAAAAATGCTTCAACCATTGTTTTGATAAGCCTTTATAGCTTCCTCCACGTCGTCGTAGAAGTGACCGCCTTGCGATGACATCACGACAGCAACATTGCAAAACCTGCGTACGATTTCCATCTGGTGGGAAACCACGATGAACCCAGCCCCCTTCTCTCGCTTTTCTTCCAGTGCCGTATCGCACTTGTTACGGAACTGTGGATCACCAACCGACGTGACTTCATCAATCAGGTAGTAATCGAAATCAAAGGCCATTGACAAGCCAAAGGAGATGCGGGAGTGCATGCCAGAAGAATAGGTGCGCACTGGCATGTCGAAATATTCTCCGATCTCGGCAAAATCGCGTACGTATTGAATAATCCGGGGAATCTCGGACTTCTCGCTGTATAGGCGTGCGACGAACTTGATGTTGTCACGTGCCGTCAGGCTAGGCTGGAAGCCGCCGGCCAGTCCAACGGGCCAGGAAATGCTTGCGTCGCAAATAATGCGGCCACCATCAGCGTTCTCAGCACCGCCAATTATATTGACAAGCGTTGTTTTTCCCGACCCGTTGCGTCCCAGGATCGCCAATCCCGTACCCAACGGAACCTCCAGCGATAAGTCACGGAAAACGAGATGTGTACCCGCTTTGGTGCGATAGCTTTTTGAGAGCTTCTCAATTCGTATCATCGCAGTCGCAAGCGCCTTTCGCGTCGGTGATAAAGTGCCATGGCGAAGGTGAGGGAACCAACAGAGCACATTGCCAGATAAGACAGACTCACTCCCTCAACATGATAGCCGGATGCCACGGCTCCCCGCGTAAGCTCTATCGCATGAAAAAGTGGATTCCACAAAAATAGCGACCAATACTCTGAAGGAATATTTTTGAGTGAAAAGAACACACCGGAAATAAAAAAAAGCGGCCGGTTAAGCATCGGAAGAACTTTGTCGGCATCCGAATAAGCGTCGGTGAGCAGCATGTAAATAATTCCGATGCCACAGGCGAAAATGGCCAAAAACAGGAAAACAAAAAATAAGGTTGGAAAATCGTTAACCTCGAATTCTCCACCAAAAAACCAAAACAACCCCGCGAGAACGACAAACACGGATATGTGCAATATGGTCTCGAGCAACATGCGGGCAATGACCGTGTCGATTGGACGGATAGGCCGATAGTTGAACAGGGTCGAATTGGCTTCGATCGCCTTAATGGAACGGTTGGTGATCTCGACGAAGAGGGAGTTGATAATCGCTCCAACACCCAAAAATACCGGCAGGCTGATCCCGGGATAGGTCGCTCCACTGAAGGCTTTGAGCACCGCGAAGATCACTCCGATGGTTCCTAGCGGCTCGATGAACGCCCAAGCATATCCCAACTGGTATTTTCCAAAACGTGTTTTCAGTTCACGCAAAAAAAGCGCCAGGAGCGCACGCCGCATAATCTCCCAACCACGCCTTCGAGTGCTCTTCATGTTCAATTATTTTCTACAAGACTGCTATGGGTATCAATTGTCTTCATAATCTGTGAGAAGGCAACGATGAAACCAAAACCCGATGTGACGTGTTTGCGATATTCGACCCGAACCCGTTCCTCGGTAATCCGGTCAACGCAAACGGCGACCGATTTGGCCCGCGTCTCCTTCCAGATTTCAGCTTCCTTGCCGTTCAGGTTCACGTGGTCACACAGGTCCTTGCCGCTTGCTGCAAACACACCAGGGGCATCCGCCAGCGTGTTCAAGTCGAAACAGGCGACCCCGCCAATTGAGATGGCAGGCAGGTGCATGTGCCGAGGCCTGTTGTCAGGCCCTTCAAGACCCACGAGGCTGGTCGGGTCGTAGGCTTGGCCGGGTTTGCCGATGGCGGTGTTGAGCGAGGAATGGAGCACGAAGTGTTCGAGTGGAATGGCTTGGCCTGCTGCAGGTTCCAGGCACTGAGGAATTGAGCGGAAAAGAACGGACTGCCTGGGCAAGCGCTGCTTTGGCTTGTGATGGCCCTATTGTAAAGCATGCGGTTACTTAGGGGCGGGCTGGCTTGATCAACTAGATCAGCGCCTTGGTCCAACGACGGGCGTTATGTTGCGCGGAAAGATCTTCATCGGTAGCGAAATCTCAGCAATGTCGCATCGCTGGTGCATGAAGAATGAAGTCCGGAGGATTTTGTCGCCGACGGTGATGATCGCACACTTGTGGCCACTCTGCACCTCGCTCGATTGGATTTTCGACTTGACCCGGGGTGAGAAAATACGATCGGCTGCAGGGGCGAACCCGAAAATTGCCGTCGGATACCGTGAATCGGTACCCATTCGCTGGGCGTCAAAAAGGGAGGAGCGTTATCCCTGACCTTCAGGTTCGGAGGCTGACGACGGACTGGCCGGTGATGGCTAACGCGGTGCGGTTTACTGCCAGGGCGCTCCGGCGCAGGCCCTACGAATTCCTTGTTGAGGAACGGCCGTCACGGCTGGCGAAAGACGACTCCTTCAGGGCTTGCCCGAATCATCCGGCGAATCCGTGGGCTCTTCTTCGGCTAATTCCGTCTCCAGGTCTTTGAGGTCCTGACGATTCTGGCGCAACATCAGCCGTAATGCCCAGAACAAACCGATCACGACCACGATCAGCAAAGCCAGAGCGCCCCAATCGAAACCCGCGGCTGTCGATGCATCCATTGCTTTCTCCTTGGTGTCGGAACTTCATGAGGACCGTCTGTCGGAATTATGCCACTCCGCCGAGGGCTGGACAGCGCCAGTCCGGCAGCGGCGCCGGCGTGGCTGGTCATTCGTACAGGCGGGTCAGCAATCCGGAATGGCGCTGGCTACGATTGGCGCAGGCGTCGATCAACGCCTGCCGGCTGGCGATGATGGTCACCCGCTGCGCGGCGCGGGTGACGCCGGTATAAAGCAATTCGCGGCTCAGCAATCGACTGCCCTGACCGTCTTCCGGCAACAATAACAACAACGAGGCGAATTCCGATCCCTGTGACTTATGGACGGTGATGGCGAAAGCGGTTTCGTGTTCCGGCAGACGCAGCGGGGCGATACGCCGGAGCTGGCCGTCCTTTTCGAGAAAACAGACCGACAGTTCGCCGCTGTCGTCGGGCAGGCACAGCCCGACGTCGCCGTTGAACACCCGCAGCAGATAGTCGTTGCGCAGGACCATCACCGGTCTCCCCGGATACCATGGCGAGCGTTCCGCGCCGGCGGCTTCGCCAAGCCGTCGCCGCAAGTGGCGCTCGAGCAGGCGGTTGACCGCTGCCACGCCGCGCGTACCGTCGCGCAACGCGCAGAGCACGCGACAGCAGTCGAAGACGGCGAAGATCTCCGGGCCGATCGCCGATCCTCCAGCCAGTGCGTCGACGATACAAGTGAAGTACCTGTCGTAGGCGGCGTTGATCGTTTGCACCACCCGCTCCGGCAGCGGGCCGCCGGCGGTCGAGGCGACGTCGTCGATCCAGACTAGCGATGGGTCGGCGGCGTTCGCCAGCCAGTCGCAGGCGGCGGCACCGTTGCCGGCGTTGATTTCGGCGGCCAGTCGGCCGATGCCGGAATCGCCGGCAAAGCGGTGACTTTCCGTCAACCACAGCACGCAGTCGGTCAGTGGCGTGACCTGCAGCGGCGCTGGCGGCACGATGACTGGTGCTGGGGTGCCGGTCAGTTCGGCCAGGTCGGCGATGCACGTCGGGCTCAGCGTCGGATCGGCCGACAATTCGGCGAAGACGGCGCCGGCTTCGACGGCGGCCAACTGGTCCTTGTCGCCGAGCAGGATCACCCGGGCGGAGTCGGGAACGGCGTCGAACAGGCGGCAGGCCAGCGCCAGGTCGAGCATCGACGCTTCGTCGACCACCAAGGTGTCGATCGGCAGTGGATTGTCGGCATGATGGCGGAAACGTCCCGCCTCGCCGGTGGCGCCAAGTAGTCGGTGCAAAGTATACGATTCGCTCGGCAGTCGTTGCCGCAACGCCGGTGGCAAATCGTCAGCGACACTGCGCAAGGCTTCGAGCATTCGCGCCGCGGCTTTGCCGGTCGGGGCGGCGAGTGCGACGCGTAGTTCCGGCTGATCGTCGAGCAGGCAGGCGAGCAGCATGGCGATGGTCCGCGTCTTGCCGGTGCCGGGTCCGCCGCTGACGATCGTCAGCTGGTTGCGCCAGGCGAGGGCGACGGCCAGTCGCTGCCAGTCTGCGCGTCGATCGATATCGCCGCGGTGCTGGGCGAACAGTCGGTCGAGCCGCTGGCGAATTCCCTCGCTCGGTGGTGGCGGGACGGCAGTCACCCGTCGGCGCAGGTGGTGGGCCAAACGCCGCTCGTAAGCGAAATACCGGTACAGATACAGCCGTCCCTGATCGTCGATCAGCAGCGGCTGGATTTTGCCTTCGGCCGCGGCGGCGGCGGTGGTCACCAGTCCGCTGGCCAGCAGCCGTTCGGTGAGCCGCGCCGGCGAAT
>JAEUOJ010000097.1 GCA_016789495.1 Accumulibacter sp.
CAGAGTTGGTCATCGCCATCGACGAGTACATCGCCCATCACAACACCAACCCCAAGCCATTCATCTGGACCAAGAGCGCAGCCGACATCCTGCAGAAGGTTATCCGCGCCAACAGCCGCTTAAGTTCTAAAAAGAATGGAACACTACACTAGGGTCGCGGAGCCAGCGGGCCCGATCGGGCTTGGCAAGAGGGGCTTCGTGTACGCAACCTGAACATATTCGGCCCACAATTACGCCTCGCATTCGGCGGCTCGTTGACAGCCCCCAGGAGAAACGTATAATCCGCGCTCCGCTTGCCGCAATAACGCTGGTCTGGTCAATCGATATCGCGGCTGCTCTCCGATGTCGGCGTATCGCAAACCCGTTTTGTGCTTTCGATAAACCCGTGCGGTTCGCGTGGCAACGGAGTTCGTTTCTTCGAGTAGACATCTGGCGCGATAGCAAAGCGGTTATGCACCGGATTGCAAATCCGAGTAGGTCGGTTCGACTCCGGCTCGCGCCTCCAGAATAAGCCCTGAATAGTCAGGGCTTTTTTTTGCGCTCGGCATGGGCGTGCGCTTGCGGGGCTGGTCCCGCCGTCAATCTTTTCCTGTTGTCCCGCTGAACATTCGAACCGGATGGTCATTCAGCGGAGTCAATGGTCCACGCGTGGATCGATCCGAAAGTGGGGCAGTGCGCGTTGCCCCGCGACTGCTTAGGCATTCCGACGTCCTCCTCTCGATTGCTCAAACCGCCAGGCGGACGATCGTGCCCGTGCTTTGCGCTGCAGTCGTTGATCGTTCCGTCATCGTCGCTGGGTAAGCAGAAGTTATCAATTGATTTAAAATACATATTATATTTTTCGTGGGTGATCGCCTTTGGCGGTTTTCGGAAGAAATAATTTTTTTGACTGCTATAGTGAAATTCATGCCAGCGATGGCTGTTTGCTGACGCAAGGTGATGAACGACCGCTTTTCTCGCCGCAGGTTGCTGATGCGCTGATGCGGGTCGATAGTCGGTGAGCTACCACGAAAACGAGAACGAGTTGTGTTCGGTCGGTGTCCTGGAAATCGTCGTTTCATCCGTTTCATGCTCTTCGCCGCAGAAGGTTATTCCGCGGGTTGTTCGTTCATTGCGCGAAGATGCCCTGCCGCCGGTGCGCCAGGCGCCGCGAGCAGGCGTCATCGGAGTCGGCGGTGAAACAACCGTGGAAGCAGAGGCTCGGGTTTGTTGTATGCGCGGCGGTCGATGGATCGGGTCGCCGACGTTCGACTTGCGCCGTTTGATCCGGAATTTTTTCGCAAAGGAGATAGGCTTCAATGGCCGGACAAGTGCTCAGAATGATCGACAAGCTGGTCGAGGCACGTGCCAAGGGTAATGCGACCGTCGCTTCGACGACGCGTACCAAGTTGCTTTTGAAAGGCATCAAGGTGACGAACTGGACAGCGACCTCGCCGGACGATCCCGAGATGATCGCCAAGATTCGCGAAGTCGCCAAAGAGATGGGCGTCGCGATCTAACCAGGAAGCATTAGCCCACTCGGGAATCGCACAACTATCGTCAGTGCCGCCAAGAAAACCGTGGAGCATGCAGGTTGAACGGTAGGCGCCGTCGATAAAGTCACTGACCCGCTTCAACAGACACAGTCGTCACCTATTGCCGGAATCCTAGGAGTTATCAGCATGATCAAGACCGCCTTATCGAAAGCGCCCGACACCGCCGAAGCCATCGCCGATCTGGCACGCCAGCTTGCGGGGGGCTCGCCGAGTCTCGTCGTCCTCTTTTTTTCCTCGCGCCATGACGGCGCCGCCATCGCTGCTCTGGCTTCCGCAACCTGGCCACAGTCACGGACGATCGGTTGTTCGACCGCCGGCGAGATCATCGCCGGCGAAATGACCGATGGCGCGGTGGTGGCGATGGCCATCGACCAGGCGGTGGCCGATGAAGTGGCCGTGGCCGTGATCGATGATCTGGCCAAGGAAGGCTGTGTCGATACCGCCCTGGCCGCCCTCGGTGCGATGGCGAACGGCGATCCCGAGACGCATGTCGGGATCGTGTTGATCGACGGCATGTCCGGCAAGGAAGAGGCGGTGATGGAACGGCTCGGCGACCTGAGCGATCTGCGTTTCATCGGGGGATCGGCCGGCGACGATCTGGCGTTCCAGGCAACGACGGTGATCGCCGAAGGGCGGGCGATGCACCATGCCGCTGTTTTGGCGGTGCTGCACGTTCCCGCTGGCTTCCGCATCGTCAAGACCCAGTCGTTCTGCCGAACCGGCAAAACGCTGACGCCGACGCGAGTTGATCCCGAGAACCGCCTGGTCATCGAATTCGATCACCAGCCGGCAAGCGTGGCGTACATGGCGGCGGTCGGAACCGAAACCATCGAACAGGCGGCGGGCAAGTTCATGTCCAATCCGGTGGGCTTGATGAATGGCGATGATCCCTATGTCCGTTCGCCGCAGGCGTTCGACGGGCAGGCGCTCAAGTTCTATTGCGCCGTCACCCCGGGAATGGATTTGGAACTGCTCGAATCGACCGACATCGTCACCGATACCGGCAAAGCGCTGGCCGACGCCAACGCCGACGGGCGGGTCATCGGCATCCTCAATTTCAACTGCATTCTGCGGACGCTCGAGCTGAAGGCGAAAGATCTGACCGGCGACTATGCGCGGCTGTTCACCGTGCCGATGGCCGGTTTTTCGACGTACGGCGAGGCGGACATCGGTCACATCAACCAGACGGCGACGATGATCGCCTTCGTCGGCTGAGAGGCCCCGCCATTTCGATCGACGCCGGGTCTTCGTCTACGACACTCGGGTCTGGCGTCTTCTTTCTTCGTTTTTTCACGACCCTGAGCATCGGCTGAATGTCCGGCCGCGGCCGTGATCCTCGTCACTACCGCGGCAGGCCGACGAGCTGTCGCGCGACGCGGTCAATCGAGCAATTCGATTTGTCCCGAAATGTTGGCGGTGATCTGGCTGTCGCCGGCTTCGATCGGCATTGGCGCGGCTTCGGCGGCGAGCATGCCGCGGGCCTTGATCATCGGCATATCCATCGGCCGGCCGCTGCTGTTGATCGACAAATGTTTGATGCGATAGGGTTTTCCTAGGGTTTCGGCGATCACCGCCGCTCGTGCCCTGAACGCGGCGATGGCATCGACGATGGCTTCATTTTCCGCCTTTTTCAGCGTCGCCGGCGCCGGGACCATCACCAGGTTACCGACGGCCAACGAGTTTTGCAGTTTGCCGAGCAATTCCGAAAGTGCAGCGGTGTCGGACGATTCGAGCAGCAGGTCCGAGCGCATCCGCCAGGCATCGATCTTGCCGCTCTTGCCGTAGCCGGGGTAGGTGTGTGTCGCGCCACTGCGGGTCTTGACGCTGGCGTAGGCTTTGGCGGTTTTGAGACCTTCGGCGATCAGTGAATTCACCTTGCGGGCCAGTTCGCCGGGCGTGGCGCCGCTGGCTTCGGCGAACACCGTCGCCCGGGCCAGGTCGTTGCTTGCCAAACGACTGGCGTCGGCGGAAAGGTCGATGGTTGTGGCGGTGGAGGTTGCCGGCGCGGCGGCGGTCAGCGGCGCGACGCACAGCATGGCCAGCAAGGGGACGGTTTTGAAAAGTCGACGTAGTGAGGTCATTTGCTGCTCCTGGGTTGCGGCAGCCTGTGCTCGGGTCTAGGCTGCAGGAGGTACTGATTCAAGTTGGACGGCTTGGAAATGGTCTTGCGGCCGTGAGGTGCCGACACCAGGGACATTCTAGCCCGAAGCGGATCACGTTTTCCGGTAGTCAGTGATCGGAAGCTTGGTTAGAATCTGCCCGGTCCGTTCGTTTGCGGATGAACGGATGGGGCTTTTGAGAGGTCGCCATGCTGAAAGCAGGACAGGCCGCGCCAATGTTCGTCCTTCCAGACGCGGATATGGAACTCATCGATATCGCCCAATTTCAGGGGAGGAGCAGCCTCATCCTTTTTTTCTATCCTCGGGACGGCGCGCCGTGTTGCACCCTGCAGGCAACCGACTTCTCCGATCATGAGGATGAATTTGCCCGTCAGGACTGCCGGATTTTCGGCATCAGCCGAGACGATTGTCTCCGTCATGCCGAATTCCGTGACGCGCATGGCATTTCCGTCAGCCTGCTGGCCGACGAGGATGGCGTGGTCTGCGAGCAATACGGTGTCTGGCAGGCCAGGGAAGTGAATGGCGTCGAGAAATTCGGCATTGTCCGCTCGACGTTTCTTATCGACAAACAAGGTGTCATCCGCCACGTGCAGTACGGTGTGCACGCCAAAGGCCACGCGATGGAAATGTTGCGCGTGGCGAAGGAAATCAATTCATGAACATGCAAGTTGCCAAAAATACCGTCGTCACCCTCGATTACAGTGTCACCGATACCGACGGTGAACTGGTCGATGCCGGCCAGCAGCCGCTGGTCTATCTGCACGGTGGCTACGACGACATTTTTCCGCTGATCGAGGAAGCGGTGCACGGCAAGTCGATCGGCGAGTCGGTGGTCGTCAAGATGCAGCCCGACGATGCTTTTGGCGAATACGACGCCACACTGGTCCAGGTCGAGAAACGGTATCAGTTCCCCGATGAGCTGCAAGTCGGGATGGAGTTCGAAGGCTTGCCCGAGGACGCCGACGATGACGAGGACGAAGTACTGATCTATCGCGTGACCGACATCGCCGACGACAAGGTGGTTCTGGACGCCAACCACCCACTGGCTGGCATGGCGCTGGTGTTCACCTGCACGGTGACCGGCGTTCGTCCGGCGACCGCCGACGAAATTCGTCATGGCCACCTGCACGACGACGACTGCGAAGACGACGATTGAAGATTGAGGGTCACGCCGGCCGCGGCCGTCGGCCTGGCGCTCCGCCCCGGCCGGCCGCATCATCAGTTTGGGTTGGGCGGTGAACGCGACGGTGTCGACCATCAACGTGCCGCGCACCCTGCTGCGTGGCGAGCGTCGGCCGCGCGTCGCGCTGGTCGGTCGCCTGCGAACGGGCAAGAGCACGTTGTTTCGTGCCGCATCGAGCACCTCGCCGCATCAGGATCGGCTGCCGGATGCCGGTGGCAACTATCGCGAGTGCGTGGTCGATATCGGCCTGGAACAGATTTCGTTGGTCGACCTGCCGTCGATCGGTTCGCTGCACGCGCTCGCCGCCCATGATCAGGTGGTGGTCAAATACCTGCTCTGGGGTGACCGCTGGCCGCCGGTGGCGGCGCACGAGACGGAACAGCCGGTGGCCGCTTTCCCGCCGCCCGAGGTATTGATCCAGGTGGTCGACGCCACGGCTCTGCAGCGCGACCTGGAACTGACTCTCGAACTCGCTTTGCTCGGCAAACCGCTGGTGATCGCCTTGAACCGTGTCGACGAGGCGCGGCGCAAAGGCTTGTACATCAACGCGCGCGCGCTGGCCGACCTGCTTGGCGTGCCGGTGGTGGCCACCGTCGCGCACATGGGTCTTGGTCTCCGTGAACTGTTCGCCGCCACCTTGCTGGCGGCGCGAGACAATCGCCTGCCGCAAGTGCGGGCGACCAGCGCGCATATCGACGCCGCGCTGGCGCCGTTGCGGCAGTGTCTGTCCCGACCGGAAATCGAGAGCGCCTTCCGCGTGCCCTGGCCGTTCCTACTGATGCAACTGGCCGAGAACAACGACTATTTCTTTCAGGAACTGGCGATGCACCTGCCGGAGCGGCTGCCCGAGGTGCTGGCGGCGCGAGCCGCCGCTGAACTGCAACTGCCGCGCACCTTGTCTGAGGAACTGCACGCCGACCGGCATCATCGGGCGGCGACGCTGTTCGAGAACGTCACCCAGTTCGGCGGCCGCGCCGACGCCGGTCGCTGGCAGCGGCTGCTCGACGGCTTTTTCCTGCATCCGCGCTGGGGTCTCAGCGGCAGCATCGCCGTTTTTTCGCTGGTGCTGCTGACAGTGTTCAAGGTCAGCACGATGCTCGACTCCTACACCGCGGCGCCACTGGCCGCCTGGGCGCAGGAATGGTCGCCGGATTCGACGCTCGGCGTCGTTGGCCGCGCGGTGATCGACGGATTGATCGGTCTGGTCGGCATCGTCGTACCGTACATGCTGCCGCTGGTGCTGTTGCTGGTGCTGCTCGAAGAGGCGGGGATCATGCACCGCGTCGCTTTCGTCGTCGACCGTGGACTGCACCGCATCGGGCTGCACGGTGGCGCGGCGGCGCCATTTCTGGTCGGCCTCGGTTGCAACGTGCCGGCGATCTCGATGGTCGCCGGTGCGACCACCGGCAAGGACCGGCTGGTGGCGACGCTGCTGTTGGCGTTCGTTCCCTGTTCGGCGCGCTCGGCGATCATCCTGGCGATGGGCGGCAAATATCTCGGCGGCCTGGGCGTGCTCGGCATCTTCATCCTGACGCTGCTGGTGGTGGCGCTGCTCGGCCGGCTGCTGACCAAGCGATTCACCGAAAACACCGTCGGCCTGGTTCAGGACATCCCGCCGTATGCTTGGCCGACCTGGCCGGCGGTGTTACGCAAATCCTGGGAACGGACCGAGGACATCGTGACCATCGTCACGCCGCTGCTTATCGCCGGCAGCGTCGTGCTGGCCTTGCTGAGCCATTTTGGAGCCGATCGGCTGATCAATATCGCGCTGTCGCCGATTACCGACTGGTGGCTGGGTTTACCGGTCCTGCTCGGCGTACCGGTGCTGTTCGGGGTGCTGCGCAAGGAATTGTCGCTGCTGATGGTTTACCAGGCGCTGGGCAGCACCGAGCTGGTGCCGGCGATGGATCGGGTGCAGATCACCACCTTCCTGATCTTCATGACCTTCTACATTCCGTGTGTGTCGACCTTCGCGCTGATGACCCGCACCATCGGTTGGCGCCAGGCGTGGACCTCGGTGGGCCTGTCGGTCGGCGCCGCGCTGTTGATTGCCGGTGTCGTCCGCGCGCTGCTCGAAATCGGCCGCCCGCTGTTCGGCTGAGCCGCTTCGATTGCTCGGATTCCGCCGTGGCGTTGTCGGTTGTCCGTTCGCGGCTGAACCCGCGACGTGATCAACCTGAAGGCATCAAGGGTCTGGACACCCCTCAGTGACTCGGGTAGGGGTGCACTTCGAAGCGGAACAACGTGGCCTCGTCGCTATCGACGATCACCTTCACCCAGCCGAGAAACGGTGAGCCGAAGGTTTCCAGCCGGGTGAAGTTGCTCAGCGTCCGACGTGTCTCGACGTCGTGCAGCGGATGATCGACGCGTTGCCAATGGGTGTCGCCGTGGATCAGCAGCACCTGCCCAGCAAAGCGGCGCGTTTCTCGGGCCAGCATGTCGAGCAATTCGCGGAAACCAGGCGGCGCCAGCCCGCTGGCATGACTCCTGAAATCCGGGTTGGCCTGCATCACCACGACCACGCCGCGCAGGGCGTCACGCCGGGCGATGGCAAAACCTTCGCGCAGCCAGTCCAGCAGGCGGGGGTTGCGAGCCAGGAATTCATCACCGGGGGTGCGTGACATGCCATGGTGATTGTCCGGCCCCGGAACGTTCAAGGTCAGCAGCAGCACCGGCCCCAGCCGCCAACGCAACAGTTCGGGGTAGCCGTTCGGCGCCTGTTCGAGCGGCAGCGTCTTTTTGCCCAGCGACCGTGACGTGGCGAAGAAAAGCTGCCGCAATTTCCGCAACCGTTCGAGCGGGTCGAAGCCGCCCGCGATCAGAAAGCGGCAATCGGTCCACTCGTTGTCGCCGGGAACGTAAATCAGCGGCACGGCCGAGCCGTCGAGCACGGCGTGCCTCTCTTTGAACAACGCGTCGCTGCACGGCTCGCGGCTGGCCTTCAGGTCGCCGGCGTGCACGATGAAATCGACATTTTCTTCGGCGATCTCGCCGAGCATCCGCACCACCAATTCCTGTTGGCGCGGGCTGTACGGCGCATCGCCGATGGCCGCGAATCGCCAGTTTTCAGCGTGTCCGCCGTGGACCAGGAAAATACTGCATAGCACGCCGAGCAGCGCGCCCAGCACCCGGCGGCCGCCATCCCGGCGAACCGATGCGCTGGTCACAATAGCGCTTTCAATGCGTACAGTGCGTCTAGCGCCTCGCGCGGCGTCAACTGGTCCGGATCGAGCGCCTGCAGGCGTTCGAGGGCCGGTGCCGGAGGCGGCTCGCGGCGGTCGGCGGCATCGGAGAGCGCGGTGGCGAACAGATCGGGCTGTAAGGGATTGATCGACGCTCGCTGCTCGAACTCGCGTAACTGCCGCCGCGCGGCGCGCAGCACCGACGCCGGGATGCCGGCCAACGCCGCCACCTGAATCCCGTAACTCTGATTGGCCGGTCCGTCCTCGACGGCGTGCAGGAAGACGATCCGTTCGCCGTGCTCGACGGCGTCGAGATGGACATTGGCCAGTGCGGCATATTCCTTGGCCAACAACGTCAGCTCGAAATAGTGGGTGGCGAACAGCGTCAGGCTGCGGTTTTTCTCCAGCAGATGGCGGCAGATGGCGAAGGCCAGCGCCATGCCGTCGAAGGTCGAGGTGCCGCGACCCACTTCATCCATCAGCACCAGACTACGCTCGGTGGCGTGATGCAGGATCGCCGCTGATTCGGTCATTTCGACCATGAACGTCGATTGACCGCCGGCCAGGTCGTCGGCGGCGCCGATACGGGTGAAAATCTGGTCCAGCGGCCCGAGCACTGCCCGGGTCGCCGGCACGAAACTGCCGATGTGCGCCAACAGCGCGATCAACGCCGTCTGCCGCATGTAGGTCGATTTGCCGCCCATGTTCGGGCCGGTGATCAGCAACAGCCGCCGCTCGTCGGTCAGCCGGCAGTCGTTGGCGATGAAGCTTGCGCCGTCGGTCAACTGACCTTCGACCACCGGGTGGCGGCCGCCGACGATCAGCAGTCCGGGCTCAGGCGAAAATTCGGGGCGACAGTAGTCGCGTTGCTGCGCCACTTCGGCCAGTGAAGCCAGCAGATCGACCTGCGCCAGCGCTTGCGCCACCTGCTGCAAGCGGGGCAGATCGGCTTGCAGAGTGGTCAGCAGTTCCTCGTACAACCGCTTCTCGCGCGCCAGCGCCCGTTCCCTCGCCGACAGCGCCTTGTCCTCGAACGCCTTCAGTTCAGGCGTCAGGTACCGTTCCGCATTTTTCAGCGTCTGCCGTCGCCGGTAATCGTCCGGCACGCGCGATGCGTTGGCGTGGCTGACTTCGATGTAGAAGCCATGCACGCGGTTGTATTCGACCTTCAAATTGGCGATGCCGGTGCGCTCGCGTTCGCGAGCTTCCAGTTCGACCAGAAAAGCGCCGCAATGGTCGTTCAGTGCCCGGTACTCGTCGAGTTCGCCGTCGAAGCCGTCGGCGATCACCCCGCCTTCACGCAACAGGCTCGCTGGTTCAGCGCGCAGGGCGCGCGACAAGCACTCGAGTGCCGCCGCCGGCGTCGTCAGTTGCCGGTGCAGCTCGGCGAGCAACGGTGCCGTCGTCCCGGCCAGCGGCGCGCGCAAGTCCTCCAGGCGGCGCAGGCTGTCGCGCAAACTGGCCAGATCGCGCGGCCGGGCGGTGAACAGCGCGATGCGCCCGACGATCCGTTCGACGTCGGCGATGCCACGAAGCGAAGGATGCAGCGCGCGTAACACCGCGCCGCCCGATTCGAGCAACACGGCGATCGCCTGCTGCCGGGCGATCGGAATCGCCGGGTCGCGTAGCGGATGATGCACCGCGTGACGCAGCAGGCGGGCGCCCATGCCGGTGACCGTCCGGTCGAGCAGGCTGAACAAGGTCGGCGAACTCTGGCCGCGCAAGGTCTCGGTGAGTTCCAGATTACGGCGCGTCGCCGTGTCCAGACCCAGAAAGGTCGCGTCGCGCTCGACCAGCGGCGCTTGTAAATGCGGCAGCGAGCGGGTCTGCGTGGCCTTGGCGTAGCGCAACAGCGCGCCAGCGGCGGCGATCGCCGGTCGCAGGCCGTCGATACCGAAACCGTCGAGCGAAGCGGTGGCGAATTGCGCACACAGTTCGCGCTGCGCACTCTGAAAATCGAACTGCCAGTCGGGTTGCCGGGTCAGCGGCGCCTCGCAAAACAACGACGACGCGCCGCTCTCCGGTACGACGATTTCCGCCGGACGAATGCGCTCCAGCGTCGCCGCCAACTTGCCCGGCGCCACTTCGGCCAGGCGAAACTCGCCGCTGGCCAGATTGATCCACGCCAGTCCGACCAGTTGTCGAGTCGCTTGCACCGCCATCAGCAATGTGGCGCGCTTCTCGTCGAGCAGCGCCGCGTCGGTCAGCGTCCCCGGGGTGACGATCCGGGTCACCGCCCGTTCCACCGGCCCCTTGCTGGTCGCCGGGTCGCCAATCTGCTCGCAGATCACCACCGACTCGCCAAGCCGGACCAGCTTGGCCAGATACTGCTCGACCGCGTGATACGGCACACCGGCCATGCGGATCGGCTGACCGGCCGACTGCCCGCGGCTGGTCAACGTGATGTCGAGCAGCCGGGCCGCCTTTTCGGCGTCATCGAAAAACAATTCATAGAAATCGCCCATGCGGTAGAAAACCAGCAGGCCGGGATGATCGGCCTTGATGCGCAGGTACTGCTGCATCATCGGGGTATGTGTTGCGATGCTCTCGAACTCGTCTTCGATCTTCATTTTATCATTTTTATCAATGAATTATAAGAACATGAAGTGTCGCGCCGCACCGCGCGACGCACCCTAATGTACGCCAATATTCTTCATTTTTGGCTTTCCAGTGGATCGGCGGAGTTCCCATGTCCTGTTAAGCCGCCACGACGCGCAGCATTGCACACCTGCCGCTCCAGAGTCTGCAACCGAAGACGATCGAGGCCCGCTCGCGCGCCATCCAGCGATTCGGCGAGCGATCATCAGCTCGAAGCGCGCTTCGAGCGGCACTGGCTGGAGCATTTCACCGTGTGGCTGGCGTTGCACTCGCGGGACGCCGTCACGCTGGATCGATGCGGCGTGAAATTCTGCTACCAACACCTCCCGCGTCGGCCCTGGGCGATGCACGGCCGGATCAAGGCGCCCTACGTTTGAATTCACCGGCGCCGGCCGAGGCGCTGCGGGATAAGCAACGACGCTGCCCTGGCGTCCGGTGGAATGACGGGTTGGGCGAATAGGCAAGACCGTAGCTACAGCCCATCGGAAAGGCAAGGTGGCCACGGGAAAAGAACCCCGCCGACCGCGCCACGCCGCCAGCACGTCGGGCAAAGGCGCCACACGACAGGAAGACCGGCCGCCGAGCCGCCGCGTCAGCCGCAGGAGCGACGCCACGGCGAGCGCCACGCGAGGCTGTGCTTTCTGCCGGAGGCGAGGGCGATGACCTTGCGCGTCCGGTTCAACGCCAAGTTAGGCCACACCTCGCCGTTTCTCAGAGATAGGGTGTACCGTCCTTGTGCATGAAGACCCAACCACCCGCGCCGAGCTGTGCGATGAGATCATCATCGGGATAGGACACTGAATCGCCAGACGTCCGATCGCCTACCTCCAAGTAGACGGCCAACTCGCGCCCTTGGTTTACTAGGCGATGAGCGTTACCGCCACCTGCCTTGAAGCCGGCGCACATGCCCTCGGACAGTTCGCTATCACCCACGTCAGTTTGGAGCGTGAGCGTGCCGCGCAATACATACACGAATTCATCCTGTTTCGTGTGGGCATGACGAAGAGCTGAAACGGCTCCAGGTGGTACCTCTGTGATGTTCACACCGAAGTTGGAGAGGCCAAAAAGATCTCCCAGAGGTCGCTTGACGCGCCCAGCCATCAAGGAGCGGAACGGTTCAGGGTAGTTGGAAGGCTTAGCCCTAGGCGTCGCTTCAAGCGCGACTACAGCGATGGGTTTTGTAGACATGTAGGAGTACGGTCCCTCGTGTGCGGCCTAACGTGAAAGCTCAAGCGACGGACGCGGCTTTATGCGGCCGGTCGCCTGCAGCGTACGGTTAGTTTAGGCCGATTAATCGTGGTACGTCCCCTATTTTCGCGCAACCAAGTGGATTCAATCACTTGAAACGTCGTGACGTCTCGGGGCGCTGAATCGAGATCGCGTTCCTGCCACTTGAAGGCGAAGACTTCTCCTAGTACGACTGTCTCTGGCTGTTCTTGCCAGTCTATGTAACTGACCTTGAGTTCTTGATCTTGATAGACCAGCGAGACGCGCTCGGCGTCTGCCGAGTGAATACCGATGTACTTCGGGACGAAGTTCTGTGCCATGGCGCGTGGAGAGGGTTTTGTGTGAAGCCTAACGCGGAGTTAACCGGCGCGCAGCGGCATACCGGGCTGGCCGACGGACGCATGATCGACCTGTGCGGCTGGCGGCCAGGCCGGTATGCCGTGGCGTGTCCGGTTGAACGACTTGTTAGGCCTCACTGTGGCAGAGACAGTTAGACAGGTCCGTTGTGATAAACATCATCGTGAATGTCAGAGCTGAACCGGCCGCGGGTCTTGCTAGATCTTCCGGAAGCAATGAGAAACACGAGTAGCGCATACGCTAGCAATCCCCACGCATAGCCGGCCCACCAGCCGATCCACAGGAGCGATTCATTGAACGGCGTGCCGGATAGAAATGAGGGGTAGAAGTACCAGTCTTCCCGCTGGCCAGTCGCCAAACGCAATCCGACCTCGACGATGACCACAACGGGCGCCACGAGACCATGCAAGAGGCCCAGGCAGGCGCCCAAGATGATTTGAAGTAGATTAGCGAGAATGCTCGACACTGGTGCGTCCGTGCGGGAGTTGTTCGGCGGCTTTGTGGCGCATTAGTCTTCCATGGCCGAAAATAAAAGGCTCGCCGGCGCAAGGAGTGATTCTTGAGATGCTGATTCCTGGTACATGCGAAGCTATTTCGAAATCTGGGTAATCAGCATACGCTCGTTGCCTTGATCTCATCTGCGGCCCTTGGAATAATTCAGTGCCAGAAAGATGACTATCCCAGAGAATGCTGCGCCAACGAGACCGAGGCAAGCAGTCACCTTTATCCAGGCGACTTGAGTCCATTCCAACCCCTTGTTGGTTAAGGCATCTTGAGCTGACGGGTAAGTGAGTTCGATGATCCAACGAAGACCCGGTACCCAGTCTGCAACAACAATCGCTAGCGTATAGAAGAGTTGTCCTGCCAACGGAAAGGCAAGACAGAGTATTGCCAGATTCTGGAGGGTTGCCTTGTGCCTGTACTTTGGAAGTAGGCCGTCAATTGCCCAAACGAACAGCAGTGCGAAGCAAACAACAAGGCCAACTGCAGCTGCTACAGCGGCGAGCAGCGAAAGTAAGAACACTGCCAACATTCCAAAGGAGCTGTAGTCACCGATAGACTGACTTCGGCTCTTTGCTTGAACGGCAGACGTGGCGATTAACAGGATCGAGGGGAAAGCTTTGGCCTGCATGTAAGTGCTCCGACTGAAAAGGGCTTGGAAGGGGCGCAGGGGAAGACGCCAGTTGTGGTGTGAGGCCTAACGTAGAGCTAACCGGCGCAGCGCGGCTTTATCGCGCAGCGTCCAGCGACCGAAGGGAGCGAGGTTGAGCGCCGGGTTAGCCCACACTTTACGCCCCTGTGATGGTGACTGACTCACCTGCAACGTGAAGATGGTAAGACTCAAAGCCTTGCGGATCGGTGTGCATACACAGTGAGAGCCCTTTCGAAAATACCAAACGTAGTTCATTTCTCGGCTCGCGGCACACTTCGTGAGCAAAAGTGAGCAAAAGTGAGCAAAAGTGAGCAAAAGTGAGCAAAAGGGGCCAGGCTCACAATTCCATTGCGATCTGTCTTGGCTCTCCCTCCCCAGTCTCGTGTGCCATGGGCTTCTTCGGTCTGCCACGCGGTCGCGCTTCGCGTCTGTGCCCCGTCGCCTTTTCGATACTTTCAAGGAAGCGCGCATCCCCCAGCGGCTGCCCCTGCCTCATCGCCATGCGGATCTCATCCATCACCTCGGCCTCGGGTTCTGATCGGAACAATTCCCTATACGACGCCAGCCGCTCAGCACGGCTCTCTCCCAGGCCCAGATAGACTTCATGAGGCGTCAACAACGGGTTCGCCTCCCCGAGTCCGTTGGCCCGATAACTGCTCCAACGATAGCGGACCGGATCATCCACGATCGCCGCGCGAACTGGATTTAGTTCAATGTAGCGCTGACAAAGGAGCAAATAGTCGTCGGCCTGCACCAGCGACGACTTGTAACGGCCGTCCCACAAGGTGCCAGTGCGCCGGTAAGTTCTGTTGACGTACTGCACATAGCGCCTGCCGAGCGAGATCATCAATCGGCACACCGCCGTCGGTTCCGGCGGTGTCACGAGCAGATGCACATGGTTGGTCATTTGCACATACGCATGCAGCTGGCAGCCAATCGCCTTGGTGGCCTCGCCCAGCCATTCCTGATAGGCGAGGTAGTCTTCCTCGGCGAAGAAGCAGGAGTCGCGGTTATGCCCCCGCTGAACGATGTGCAGGGGCAGGCCGGGAAGATGAATTCGGGTACGACGTGGCATGGCGGACAGGATAGCAGATTAAATTGAGCCTGGCCCCTTTTCTCCATTCCAGCTTGCCGGAGGTCCGGTGCATTGGAATGTTAGATGCTGCGTTCAGCGAGAACATGATGTGCGCGTAGCAGGGGTAAGCAAAGCAAGTAGTAGACAAAGCAAAATGCCAATGACGAGATAAACGCCAAGCCCCGGCTGGAATGACGCGCTTAGGTTGCTCTTGAGCCAGAGAGCTGTCTGCGCCAATTGAACGAGCACCGCACCGAGGCCAAGCCAAAAGGCCCAACGAAATGAGAACCAAAGCCCCCATGCCACAACACCGCCAATTGCTGAGACGATGATTGTGCTAGGTAGAAAGAGACTGAACCTCAAGGTGTAGGCATCACCAGTGAGGAAATAATGCATGAAAACACCCCCGAGAACTACGGCGACATATGAGGCGGAAAGTAACGAAGCGACTCGATGAGATGGCATGGTGACAAAAGCATCTAACGTGAAATAGACATCCTAATTGACGCAAAGCTTTGCGTCAATTACGCTGATTTTGCATAAATTCAGCGGGTGATTCCTAATGAAACAAGGACATAGACAGTGGGTACGTTCACTTAAGAGTCCGGGAATTACGTCAGGCCGATGCCGCGGCGCGGCCGCCAAAGAAGCGGCTTGACCAACTGCGTGACCGCATTCGTTTCAAGCACTGTAGTGGTCAAGAATTTTCGGACACCGAGGCGATACGGGGAGTGGGTGGCGGCGGTCAATCATCGTCTTGCGGGAAGCCCGCCCGCCTTGGTGAGCGCATGTTCTAAAAAATCGTTTTCCAGTGCTAACTGACCGATCTTGGCGTGCAGTTTCGTCAGGTCCGGATCACTGCTTGCGGGGCTGCTGGCGTCACCAAAAACCTGCACCGCACGCTCTGTCAGTTG